>NZ_JBEPDM010000052.1:0-44629 GCF_040300305.1 Streptomyces sp. NPDC000410 | reverse complement strand
TCGACGGTGTGCCGGTGTGTTCGTGTCTGGTCGCGGCCGGTCAGGTCGAGGGCCGCGAGGTCGTCACCGTCGAGGGCCTGGCGGACTTCGCCAAGAAGCGCGACGAGCACGGCCACGGCGGCACCTGCGGCACCGGTGCCTGCGGCAGCGCGGGCGTCTCCACCGACGAGGCCAAGCGCTGGGCCGCGAAGCCGGGCGACTCGCAGACCGGTGAGGGCGTGGAGCTCTCCCCGATCCAGCAGGCGTTCATCGACGCCGGCGCCGTGCAGTGCGGCTTCTGCACCCCCGGTCTGCTGGTCCAGGCGGACGAGCTCCTGGAGCGCAACGCGGACCCGTCCGACCAGGACATCCGTGAGGCCCTGTCCGGCAACCTCTGCCGCTGCACGGGCTACGAGAAGATCCTCGACGCGGTCCGCCTGGCGGCCGCCCGTCAGGGAGAGGCGGTCTGACCATGGCGCAGAACACGCGCACGGTTCCGGCGGGTACCCCGACCAACGTCACCCAGAAGCACAACAAGGGTGGCATCGGCGAGTCCACGCTCCGCCCGGACGGCACCCTCAAGGTCACCGGTGAGTTCGCGTACTCCTCGGACATGTGGCACGAGGACATGCTCTGGGGCCAGACGCTCCGCAGCACCGTCGCCCACGCCGAGATCGAGAACATCGACATCTCCGAGGCGCTCGCGATGGACGGCGTCTACGCCGTTCTGACGTACGACGACCTGCCGGCCGAGATGAAGAACTACGGTCTGGAGATCCAGGACACCCCCGTCCTGGCGAACGGCCGGGTCCGTCACCACGGTGAGCCGGTGGCCCTGATCGCCGCCGACCACCCGGAGACCGCCCGCCGCGCGGCCGCCAAGATCAAGATCGACTACAAGGAGCTGCCGCTCGTCACGGACGAGGCCAGTGCCCTCGCCGAGGACGCGCCGCTGATCCACCCGGGCCGCGACGACCACCACTCCGGTCACGTCCCGCACCCGAACATCGTGCACCGCCAGCCGATCATCCGCGGCAACGCGGACGAGGCCGCCAAGAAGGCCGACGTCATCGTCCAGGGCGAGTACGTCTTCGGTATGCAGGACCAGGCCTTCCTCGGCCCGGAGTCCGGCCTCGCCGTACCTTCCGAGGACGGCGGTGTCGACCTCTACGTCGCCACCCAGTGGCTGCACTCGGACCTGCAGCAGATCGCCCCCGTCCTCGGCCTCCCCGAGGAGAAGGTGCGCATGACGCTCTCCGGCGTCGGCGGTGCCTTCGGCGGTCGCGAGGACATCTCGATGCAGATCCACGCCTGCCTCCTGGCGCTGCGCACCGGCAAGCCGGTCAAGATCGTCTACAACCGGTTCGAGTCGTTCTTCGGCCACGTGCACCGTCACCCGGCGAAGCTCTGGTACGAGCACGGCGCCACCAAGGACGGCAAGATCACGCACATGAAGTGCCGGATCGTGCTCGACGGCGGTGCCTACGCCTCGGCCTCCCCGGCCGTCGTCGGCAACGCGTCCTCCCTCTCGGTGGGCCCGTACGTCATCGACGACGTCGAGATCGAGGCGGTCGCGCTCTACACGAACAACCCGCCCTGTGGCGCCATGCGCGGCTTCGGCGCGGTCCAGGCGTGCTTCGCGTACGAGGCGCAGATGGACAAGCTCGCGGCCAAGCTGGGCATGGACCCGGTCGAGTTCCGCCAGCTCAACGCCATGGAGCAGGGCACGATCATGCCGACCGGCCAGGTCGTCGACTCGCCGGCCCCGGTCGCCGAGCTGCTGCGCCGCGTCAAGGCCAGGCCGCTGCCGCCCGAGCAGCAGTGGCTCGCGGCCGGTGAGCAGGCGGACGTCCGCGCCCTGCCCGGCGGTCTGTCCAACACCACCCACGGTGAGGGCGTCGTCCGCGGTGTCGGCTACGCGGTCGGCATCAAGAACGTCGGCTTCTCCGAGGGCTTCGACGACTACTCCACCGCCCGGGTCCGTATCGAGGTCATCAACGGCGAGCCCGTCGCGATGGTCCACACGGCCATGGCCGAGGTCGGCCAGGGTGGCGTCACCGTGCACGCCCAGATCGCCCGCACAGAACTGGGCGTCACTCAGGTGACCATCCACCCCGCCGACACCCAGGTCGGTTCCGCCGGTTCCACGTCCGCCTCCCGGCAGACGTACATGACCGGTGGCGCGGTGAAGAACACCTGTGAGAAGGTCCGCGAGGCCGTCCTCGAGATCGGCCGCCGCAAGTTCGGCTCGTACCACCCCGCGTGGGCCACCGCCGAGCTGCTGCTCGAGAACGGCAAGGTCGTCACCGACGGCGGCGAGGTCCTCGCCGACCTGGCGGACGTCCTCGAGGGCGAGGCCGTCGACCAGGAGCACGAGTTCCGTCACCGCCCGACCGTGGCGTTCGACCTGGTCACCGGCCAGGGCGACGGTCACGTCCAGTACACCTTCGCGGCCCACCGCGCCGTGGTCGAGGTCGACACCGAGCTCGGTCTGGTCAAGGTGGTCGAGCTGGCCACCGCACAGGACGTCGGCAAGGCGCTCAACATGCTGTCCGTCGTCGGCCAGATCCAGGGTGGTACCACCCAGGGCCTCGGCGTGGCGGTCATGGAAGAGATCATCGTCGACCCGAAGACCGCGAAGGTGCGCAACCCCTCCTTCACGGACTACCTGATCCCCACCATCCTCGACACGCCGACCATCCCGGTCGACGTGCTCGAACTCGCCGACCCGAACGCGCCGTACGGCCTGCGCGGTCTCGGCGAGGCCCCGACCCTGTCGTCCACCCCGGCCGTCCTCGCGGCGATCCGGAACGCGACGGGTCTGGCGCTCAACAAGACGCCGGTCCGCCCCGAGCACCTGACCGGCACGCTGTAACACCGCAGGGGCGGGGGTCCGTGGCCCCCGCCCCAGCCCAAGAACTCTCCGGACGGTGCGTGCCTCCCAGGAACGTCACAAGTCCAAGCCCGCACCGTCCGGAGGAACCCAGTGCCGCACCGCTCGCGGTCACAGCACCACCAGCGCCACCAGCAGTACCGGCAGTAACAGCACCACCTGTGAACCAGCTTCCACGCTGAACCGTTCGTCTCGGGCCGTCCCCCGGGTCGTGCAGCCAATGCAAGATCCCAAATCCCGCAGCTTTTCTGACATTCCGAAGTCTTATGCGGGTGCCCCTGTGAACCTTGGGAGTAGGCACCATGACCCAGTCGTCAGTGGAGCCGAAGACCACCTCAGAGGACGCGGGCTCCGGCTCGAAGGTCCCTGCAGGACGGTCTTGGCTCGACCGGTACTTTCACATCTCCGAAAGAGGATCGACGGTCTCGCGCGAGGTGCGCGGCGGCATCACCACTTTCATGGCGATGGCGTACATCCTCTTGCTCAACCCGATCCTCCTCGGAGGGAAGGACGTCGACGAGAACCTCCTGAGTCCGTCGGCGGTCATCACTGCGACTGCTCTCGCGGCTGCCGTGACCACCCTGCTGATGGGCTTCATCGGCAAGGTCCCGCTCGTCCTCGCGGCAGGCCTCAGCGTCTCCGGAGTACTGGCCACCCAGGTCGTCCCGGTGATGACCTGGCCGCAGGCCATGGCCATGTGCATCGCCTACGGTCTGGTGATCTGCCTCCTGGTGGTCACCGGTCTGCGCGAGATGGTCATGAACGCCATCCCGCTTCCGCTCAAGCACGGCATCACCATCGGCATCGGCCTCTTCATCGCGCTGATCGGCTTCAACAAGGCCGGCTTCGTCGGTAAGGGCGCGGAGTTCGCTCCGCCGGTCACCCTCGGCGTCGAAGGCGAACTCGTCGGCTGGCCCGTCCTGATCTTCGCCGTCACGCTGCTCGCGATCTTCGCGCTCCAGGCCCGCAAGGTCCCCGGCGCGATCCTCATCGGCATCGTCGCCGGCACCATCATCTCGCTGATCGTCAACGCGGTCGCCAACATCCCGAAGGAGGGCCCCGGCGCCTGGGCCAACGGCGCGCCGGAGCTCAAGGGCAGCGCGGTCTCGGCCCCGGACTTCTCGCTCTTCGGCGACGTCGACTTCGGCGGCTGGGGCGACGTCGGCTACATCACCGTCGGTGTGATCGTCTTCACCCTGGTGCTGGCCGGCTTCTTCGACGCGATGGCCACCATCCTGGGCGTCGGCACCGAGGCCAACCTCGCCGACGACAAGGGCCGCATGCCCGGTCTGTCCAAGGCGCTGTTCGTCGACGGCGCGGGCGGTGCGATCGGCGGCGTCGCCGGCGCCTCCGGCCAGACCGTGTTCGTGGAGTCCGCCACCGGCGTCGGCGAAGGCGCCCGTACCGGCTTCTCCGCGGTCATCACCGGCCTGTTCTTCGCGGCCTGCCTCTTCTTCACCCCGATCACCCAGATCGTGCCCCGTGAGGTCGGCTCCGCGGCCCTGGTCGTCATCGGCGCGATGATGATGATGAACGCCAAGCACGTGAACTGGGGTGACAGCGCCGTCGCCATCCCGGTCTTCCTGACCGTCGTGCTGATGCCGTTCACCTACAGCATCACCCCCGGTGTCGCCGCCGGTGTCATCGCGTACACCGTCATCAAGCTGGCGCAGGGCAAGGCCCGCGAGGTGGGCGCCTTCATGTGGGCGCTGACCGCGATCTTCATCGTGTTCTTCGCGATCAACCCGATCGAACACTGGCTGGGCGTCAGCTGACGCCGAAGCCCTCCACGCATCCACAGACACCTGAGGAGACCGACATGCTGGACATCGCCGAAGAGCTGCACCGGTGGGTCGAGCAGGGACGTGACTTCGCCGTCGCCACCGTGGTGGCCGTCGGTGGCAGCGCGCCCCGCCAGCCCGGAGCGGCGCTCGCCGTCGACAGCGAGGGCACGGCGATCGGCTCGGTCTCCGGAGGATGCGTGGAGGGCGCCGTGTACGACCTCTGTATGCAGGCACTCGAGGACGAGAACGGCGGTTCCGTCCTGGAGCGCTTCGGCTACAGCGACGAGGATGCCTTCGCCGTGGGCCTGACCTGCGGCGGGATCATCGACATCCTCGTCACCCCGGTACACGCGGACTCTCCCGCGAGGGAGGTGTTCGCGGCCGCGTTGTCCGCCGCCGCCGGTGGGGAGGCGGCGGCGGTCGCGCGGATCACCGACGGACCGGACGACCTGATGGGCCACGCCCTGCTGGTCCGCCCGGACGGCTCGTACGAGGGCAGCCTCGGCGGCCACCCCGAACTGGACCGCACCGCCGCCGGCGAGACCCTCGCCATGCTGGACGCGGGCCGCACCGGCACCGTCGAGATCGGCGCGGACGGCTCCCGCTGCGGACAGCCCGTGACCCTGCTCGTCGAATCCAGCGTGCCGGCCCCCCGCATGATCGTCTTCGGCGCGATCGACTTCGCCTCCGCCCTGGTGCGGGTCGGCAAGTTCCTGGGCTACCACGTCACCGTGTGCGACGCCCGCCCCATCTTCGCGACGAAGCTCCGCTTCCCGGAGGCCGACGAGATCGTCGTCTCCTGGCCGCACAAGTACCTGGAGTCGACGGAGGTCGACGGCCGCACCGTGCTGTGCGTCCTCACGCACGACGCCAAGTTCGACGTGCCCCTGCTGGAAATGGCGTTGAAGCTTCCCGTCGCGTACATCGGCGCGATGGGCTCCCGCCGCACCCACGAGGACCGCAACAAGCGGCTGCGTGAGGTCGGCGTCACCGAGCTGGAACTCGCCCGGCTGCGCTCCCCGATCGGCCTCGACCTCGGCGCCCGTACGCCCGAGGAGACGGCCCTGTCCATCGGCGCGGAGATCGTCGCCGGCCGGCGCGGCGGCAGCGGCATCTCGCTGACCGGCGCGCACACCCCGATCCACCACGACGGACCGCTGGTCCCGGCGGGGCGCATCGGGTCCGTGGCCTGACACCTACTGCATCACGCGTTCCAGCACCGGAGGCTCAGGGAGTGACCCGGGCCCCGGTGCCGATCTGCGTCAACTGGGGGTATCGCTGTTGTACCGGCACATCGACGCGGCACTCTTACGGGCCGTCGCGTACACGGACCGACTCGACCTGCCGCCCTGGCCCGACCTCGACGGCAGTACGGACGCGGACGTGGAGCGATGGCGTCTTTGGCTGGAACGGGTCTGGGAACAGGACGAGACGGCCGAGGCCATCGAGGTGGCCAGCCCGGTCCTCGCCCGCCGCGTCCACGAGGTGTGTGACGGGCAGGTGCGGCGGCCCCGGCAGGTACGCCGGGCCGTCACGTCCCTGGTGCGCTATCTGCTGCGCATGGAGCACAGGCCCACGCCCTTCGGGCTGTTCGCCGGGGTGACCCCGGTGCGGTTCGGCCCCGGGGTGACGGCGGCGCGGGGGCACGATCACCGGGTCGTGGCGCGGGCCGACGCCGTATGGCTGACGGACGTGATCACCCGCCTGGAGGCCTGCCCGGAACTGCTGCGCCGGCTTCCGGTCGTGGTGGACAACACCTGCTTCGTGCGGGGCGGGAAGCTCGTGGTGCCGTGCCAGCAGCCGCCGCACACCGGGCAGGGCGGCCCGACCGAGGTGAGCATGCGGCACACCCGGGCCGTCGAGTCGGTGCTGAAGGCGGCGCGCTCCCCCGTCACCGGGGCGCACCTGGCCGGCGAACTCGCCGCCCTCTACCCGGCCGTACCGGCGGAGACGATCGACGGACTGCTGGCCCAGCTGGTCGCCCGCCGCGTCCTGCTCACCGGACTGCGTCCGCCGATGACGAGCACCGACGCCCTCGGCCACGTCGTCGACCGGCTGACCGCGGCGCACGCCGAGGACATCGCCCAAGTGGCCGACCTCGTAGCCGAGTTGACCGAGATCCACGGCGCGCTGACCCGGCACAACCAGAGCGGCAGAGGTGCCCGGCGGCGCATCAGGGAAGCCGTGTCCGGCCGGATGGCGGCGCTGTCCGACGTCGCCGAACAGCCCCTCGTCGTGGACCTGCGCCTCGACTGCGCACCCGTGCTTCCGCAGGAGGTGGCCCGCGAGGCCGAGCGGGCCGCGACGGCGCTGACCCGCCTCACGCCCTCCCCGTACGGCTCCACGGCCTGGCAGGACTACCACCTCGCCTTCATGGAGCGGTACGGGATCGGCGCCCTGGTCCCGGTCCGCGAACTCGTCGACCCCGACGTGGGTCTCGGCTATCCGGCCGGATACCAGACCTCCCTGCTGGAGTTCCCGGAGCCGGGGCTGACCGCCAGGGACGAGCGGCTCCTCGCGCTGGCGCAGAAGGCCGCGGTCGACGGTGCCCGCGAGATCGTGCTGGACGACCGGGCCCTGGACGCCCTGGCGACCCAGAACCCCGTCCAGATCCCCGCGCACGCCGAGCTGTACTTCCACATCCAGGCACCGGAACCGGCCGCCCTCGAGCGCGGTGCGTTCGACCTCGTCGTCGGCGGTCTGTACTCGGCGGCGGGCGCCACCGGAGGGCGGTTCCTCGATCTGCTCGACCCGGCCGACCGCGACCGGCTGAGCGCCGCGTACGCCTCGGTGCCCACGCTGGAGCCCGACGCCCTGCGCGCGCAGATCTCCAGCCCCCCGCTGCTCACCCGGACCGAGAACATCGGCCGGGCCCCGGCGGTCCTGCCGCACGTCATACCGCTGGCCGAGCACGGCGACACCGGCCGTGACCGTGAACTGCCGCTGGACGACCTGGCCGTGGGAGGTGACGCGCACCGGCTCTGGCTGGTGTCCCTGTCCACGGGCCGGATGGTCGAGCCCGCCGTGCTGAACGCCGTGGAGCCGGTCAGGTTCACGCATCCCCTGGCCCGGTTCCTCAGCGAGCTGCCCCGCGCCAGGGCCGCCATGGTGGGCGGGTTCTCGTGGGGCGCCGCTCGGCGGATGCCGTTCCTGCCGCGCGTGCGGTACGGCCGCGCGGTGCTCGTCCCGGCCCGCTGGCGGCCGGCCGCGGGCGACCTCGCCCCGCCGGAGGCCTCCCGGCCGGTGTGGGAGGAGAGCTTCACCGCGTGGCGCAAGCGTTTCGGCCTTCCGGACACGGTCCATCTCGGGGAGGACGACAAACGTCTCCGCCTCGATCTGACCGAGACCGCGCATCTGCAGCTGCTGCGCGCCCATGTGGACCGGGAGGGGCACGCCACGCTCCACGAGGCCCCCGAGCCGTCGGCGTACGGCTGGCTCGACGGCAGGGCCCACGAGATCACCATGGCCCTCGGCTCCACGCACGAGGCCGCCCTGCCGCCCGCGCCGCGACGGGCCGCCCCGAGGAGCACCATCGGTCGCGGTCACGGCCATCTGCCGGGCCACTCCCCCTGGGCGTTCGTGAAGCTGTACGGACACCCGGCGCGGCAGGCGGACATCCTCACCGCCTCCCTTCCCGGCCTGTGGGAGGGCTGGGACGAGGTGCCGGAGTGGTGGTTCGTGCGCTACCGCGACCCCGACCCGCACCTTCGGCTGCGCGTGCGGCTGGACCGTGCCGAAGCCTTCGGGCGGGTCGCCGAGCGGGTCGGCACGTGGGCGGCGGGCCGGCGTGAACTCGGCCTGGTGGGCCGCATCCAGTGGGACACCTACCACCCGGAGACGGGCCGTTACGGTACGGGCGCGGCCATGGCCGCCGCCGAGTCCGTCTTCGCCGCCGACTCGGCGGCCGCGCTCGCGCAACTGGCGCTCACCACCGGCGGCAGAGCGCACCCCATGGCCATGACCGTGGCGAGCTTCGTCGATCTGGCGTGCTCCTTCGCCGGAAACACCGGGGACGGCATGCGAGCCCTGGTCGAGCAGGTCAGAAGAACCTCGGGCCCGGCGACCGGCCGTGAGATCCAGGACGCGGCGATGCGGCTGGCTGATCCCGGCGACGGCTTCGCCGCCCTGCGCGACATACCCGGCGGGGAGGACGTCGTCGCCGCGTGGGAACGGCGGCGGACGGCACTGGCCGCCTATCGCTCCCGCCTCGCCGGCGAGGACGACGGACCGGACCCCGCGTCCGTGCTGGGCGCCCTGCTGCACATGCACCACAACCGCGCGGCCGGCATCGACGAGGACGCCGAGCGGGCCTGCCTGCGGATGGCCCGGTCCGTGGCTCTCTCATGGGCCGCCAGGGGAGGAACAACCGAATAACCGGGCACACATGCCCATACGCGCGACCAAGGCCACCGGTTCTCCGGTGGCCTTTCGCATGCCCGGGATCAGGCGCGCGAGCCAACCGGACGACATAAGCGGAAGGATGCATTCCTTTACCTGTGTCTTCCTCTGAAATCCGGCTCCGAAACCCCTCCGGTATTTGTGCTTTATGAACTATTGGCGGGCCTGTCGAAGATGATGTTGAGTAATCCGTGTCGGGCACAACGATCACGACGGGAGGTGCGGGGAAGTGAGTGGTGACACCATTCCGGGTGTATTTCCCGAGTATTTCCTCCGACAGGATTCCGCATTCTTCGAAACGTCCGACGGAGTGTTCCTGAGAGGCGCCCACGGCGATTCTTTCCTCAAGGGGAAAGCGGTCTACCAGTGGCTGACCGCCCTCGCTCCGCGACTGGCCGTGGGCTGTGGCATCGACGCGCTGTGCGACGGTCTCGACGACCGGCGCCGCGACATGGTCGTACGCCTGGTGGAGCGTCTGCACGGGGCCGGGTTCCTCACGCTGCGCGAACCGGAGCCGGCCGGACTGCTCCCGGACGAGGTGGAGCAGCGGTTCGGCGAGCAGATCTCCTTCCTCGCCCACGACGGCGATCGGCCCAGGGAGAGGTTCCGCCGTTGGCGGGAGACCCGGACCATGGTCGTGGGCAGCGGCCCGGCGGCCGTGAGCGCCGTACGGACGCTGCTGCGCAACGGGGCCCGCGAGGTCGCGGTGGCATGGCGAGGGGACGACGCGCCGACCGGCGCCTGGGACGGGGATCTGGCCGAGCTGACGGACGCCGGGACCCCGGCGCGGCTCGAGAAGTTCCGCCTGGATTCCGCCGACGCGGCGGTGCACGCGGTGGACGCCTGGGCGCCGGACGCCATTGTGCTGACGCCCGATGAGCGAAACGCGGAAGAATCTCCGTTACGTGAGCTTCTTTTCGCCCACGCATACGGGACCCGTCGCGTGTTCATCGCGGCCCGCGAGGCCGGCGGATATCTGGTCAAGGGGCCCCTGGTCCCCGCAGGCGGCCGTTCCTGCTGGTCCTGCGCGGAAAACTGGCTGGCCGAGCACATGGCCGACACGATGACGGTCCAGGAAAACGGTCACGAATACCCGGAACTTTATCCGGCCGTACTGGCGGCGGTCGGGAGCGAATTGTCCCTCGAAATCTTCCGGCACATCGCGGCGACCGGGCCGGCCGGCCTCGAAAGCGCCGTCGTGGTCCAGGACCCGCTGACCCTGGCGGCCCGCCGCGAAACGCTTCCCCCGCACCCCCGATGTCCCGCCTGCGCCCCGCAGACCGACGTACCGGACACGAAAGCCTCACTGCTGGCGCTCGCCGAGGGCCGGCTCGACCTCCCCGCCGACGCGGACGAGCGGTACGAGCGGTACCGGTCCGTACTGGCGGAGAGCACCGGAATGCTGCGCCGCTTCGACGACGCCTCCGTACCGCAGACCGCCGTCAAGGCCGGTGCCGTACGCGGCGCGGGCAGTGCGCGGGGACTCACCTACGGGTTCCACGCCGACTCGCTGATCGAAGCCAGGTGCGCGGCGGTGGAGCGGGCCGCCATCCGCGCGGCCGCCACCGCCCCCGCCCCCCTCGCCACCGTGCACCGCACCCGCAAGGATCTCGCTGACCAGGGGGAGTCCACCGTCACGGCGGACGGCCTCGCGCTCACCCGCCGCCCGGACCCGGGCCGCGAGGACGACGGCAGGGACGAAGAGCGGGCGATCCGCTGGACCCCGGCTCTCTCCCTCCTGGACCTGCGTACCGTCTGGGTGCCCGCGGACCTGGTCAGCGGCGCCGGGAACGACCCGGCCGCGGAACATGCCCTGTCCGGGTACGGAGCGGGCGCGTCCTTCACCGAAGTCGCCGTCGGCGGTGTGCTGTCCGCGCTGCTGCACGAGCGGATCCAGGAGACCCTCGGGGGCCGTACGGACCCGGCGGCCGAGCTGATCCCGCTCGATGACGCGGCGGCCGGGTCGGGCCTGTCGATCGTGCCCGGTCTGGCCCGCTCCGGCACACTGACCGTCGCCGCGCTGCCGGGCCCGGGACCCGCACATGTGGTGACCGCCCGTCATGAGTCCCCCGACGGAACCCTCCAGACCGTCGCGGCGGGCGTGGACCGCGCCGAAGCGGCACGGGCGGCCCTGGTCGAACTCGCCGGCCGGATCCAGCGAAGGAGCCTCACGGAGCCGGAGCCGGAGCCGGAGGGGACGGCGGCGGACCGGGACGGAACCGCGCCCGACGGCGGCCCGTCGCTGCTGTGCCCGCCGCAGTGGCCCGCGCTCGCGCCCTCACCCGGCCACCCGAGCACCGGCCACCCGAGCACCGGCCGCCCGAACCCCGGCCACCCCGGCCCTGCCACCGCCCCGTCGCCCCCGCCCCCCGGCACCGCCGAGGGAGCGGACCGGCTGGCCCGGCTCGTGGCGGGCCTGCGCGCCGACGGCCGCGACGCCCTCCTTGTCGCCACTCCACCCGCGTCGCTGGGCGGAACCGAGGCACCCGTGCGGGTGGGCAGGGTGCTGCTCACCGCATGACCACCTGACTTCCCGCCGGGAGACCGGGGGGAGCACCGGGGATTTCTCCGGTGGATTCCTGTTCACATAAATCGGAAGGAGCACAAAATGAACAACATTTCGGAGCTCAACACCCTGGACATCGAGGACTTCGAGCTGGAGGCCATCTCCGCCGAGGTTGCCGCCGCGGCCAAGAACTGTGCCGCGACGGGCTCCTGCTGCAACTGCAGCACCACCCCGGACCTGTCCGCCTGACCTTCGTCCGGCTGACAGTCCGAACCGCGGTGGCGGGCCCGTGCCCGCCACCGCGGGTCCCTTTCGTGAGAGCCCCGGGGAAGAACCCATGCACGTTGTGACGCTCCCTACGGAGACCGCTCTGGACGCCGCCCAGGAGGCACTGGCCCAGGCGCTCCGAGCCCTCTTCGCCGAGACCGGCCCGGCCGGAGCCCTCGACGGGACGGCGGAGATCGGGGCTCTGGGAGTGCTCCCACAGGCGTCACCGGCGACGCGTACGAGCGTGGCCGGAGGTCCGTCGGGGGGCGGCGCGTCCGTCTTCCCCGTACGCCTCTACCGGGACACCGCGCTCGTCGGACCGGTGCACACGCGGGCGGACGGACCGGGCCCCTGCACCGTCTGCCTGGAGCGGCGCTGGACCCGGCTGCGCCCGCTCAAGGAGCGCGAGGCCCTGGAGACCGGCACCGCGCAGTACGTGACCGGCCCCGGACACACCGGGCCGTACGAATGGGGCGCGCCGGCCGTCGCCGCCGCGCTGCACACTCTGGCGCGCTCGCGCGAAACGGAGCACGGCACCGCCGGAACCGGGCCGGCGACGGTCCTGGAAGTCCGCCTGCGCGACGGCCTGATCACGGCGCATCAGCTGCTGGCCGACCCGTCGTGCCCGCGCTGCGGCCCGTCCGCCCCGGACGTCCCGCCCGCACTGCACGGCTTTCCCGCACCGCGCCCGCGCACGCCCGGCGCCGGCTCCCGGCTGAGGAGCTGGCGTACGTACGACATCCCGAAGGACGCGCTGGTCAACCCGGTGTGCGGCGCGCTCGGCGCGCGGACGTACCACGACCTGGAGAGCCCGGTCACCGAGTCGGTGGGCGGTTCCATGCGCCTCGGGGGGGAGCGGACCGGCCGCAGCGGACTGTACGAGATCGGCTGGGCCGGTCATACGGACACCCACGCCCAGAGCGAGATGGTGGCCATGTTCGAGGGGCTGGAACGCTACGCGGGCCAGCGGCCCTGGGGGCGACAGCCCGCCGCGCGCGTGGCGCTGAACGAGCTCAGGGCACTCTCCCTGCCGGCACTGGACCCGCGCGGCGGGCTCCTGTACGACGACGACTTCTACGCCCAGCGCCCCGACACCTTCCGGCGCTTTTGCCCCGACGAGCGCGTGGACTGGGTCTGGGGACACTCACTGATACGCGACGCACCGGTGCTCGTGCCCCAGCAACTCGTCTACTACGGGCCCAGAAGACGGGGCGAATCCCTTCTGTCGAGCAACTCCAGCGGCTGCGCCACGGGGAGTTGCCTGGAGGAGGCGGCGCTGTTCGGGCTGCTGGAACTGATCGAGCGGGACGCGTTCCTGCTGGCGTGGTACGGCGCGGAACGGCTGCGCGAGATCGACCTGGACAGCTGCACCCGCTCTCCCCGGCTCGCGGCCGTGCGCGACAGGATCGAGGGGCTCGGCCACGACATCCGCCTCTTCGACATGCGCATCGACCTGCCCGTGCCCGCCGTCCTGTGCGTGGCCAGGCGCCGGGAGCGGGGCCTGGGCAACCTCTGCTTGTCGGCGGGCGCCGCGCTGACCGCCGAGGAGGCCGTCACCTCGGCGCTCCAGGAGGTCGCCTCCCTGCTGCCGCGCCTCATCAGCACCATGGAGGACAAGCAGGACGACGCGCGCGCCCTGGCGGCCGACTACCGGCTGGTGCGCGAACTGGAGGACCACGAGATCCTCTACGGGCTCCCCGAGATGGAGGAGCACGTGCCCTTCCTCGCCGACTGCGGCGAACCCGTCCCGCTCAAGGATGCCTTCGCCGACTGGCACGGCCGGACGCCCCGCCACACCGACCTCCTGGACGACCTCAAGGAGTGCGTGCGCCTCGTCGGCTCGGTCAGCGACGACATCGTGCTGGTCGACCAGACCTGCCCCGAGCAGCGCGCGTGCGGACTGCACACCGCGGCCGTCGTCGCCCCCGGACTCGTACCGATCGACTTCGGCTGGGCCCAGCAGCGGGCACTGCACCACGAACGGCTCCGGGTCGCATCCTGGCGGGCCGGGCGCCGCCCCGCGCCGCTGCGCGACGAGGACCTCCACCGCCATCCGCACCCCTTCCCCTGACAGGCCGGAGCCGGACGATGAGAAGCGACGCCGAGCAGGTGACGCTCGACTACGTCGACGCCGTGCACCAACGCGTGCGGCAGCCCATGCAGCCACCGGGGTTCACCCCCGACTGGGCGGACCGCCCGCTCCCGCACACCCACCACCCGGGCGCCGAACGCATCGCCCTGCCCTTCCCGGCGGACCTCGCGCCGCCCTTCCCCGCAGACCGCGCGATGCGGACCGGAACGGGCCAGGGCGTCCTCGGACTCGACGAGCTCGCGGCCGACCTCCAGGCCGCGATCGGTATCGCCGCCCGGCGCTGCCACGTGGACTGGGACACCGCCGTCGAGGAGATGACCTCGCCCCGCTCGGCCCGCTGGGGCAGGGGCAGCGCGTCCGGCGGCGGGACCTACCCGCTGGAGGTGTACTGGTCCGCGGGCCCCTCGGCGCCAGTCCCCGCCGGGATCTACCACTACGCCACCGGGCTGCACGCCATGGAGCGGCTCTCCTCGCAGGACCCGACCGCGACGGTCCACGCGGCACTCGGCCCCGGGGCGGCGGACCTCGGCGACCAGTTCCTGCTGTGCACCGTGCGGCTGTGGAAGAACTCCTTCAAGTACCACAACCTCGCCTATCACCTGGCGACCCTGGACCTGGGCGCCTTCACGGGCTCATGGGGACTGCTCTGCCGCGACCGGGACATCGCGCACCACCGCCGCCTGTGGTTCGACGAGAGCGCCCTGAACGGGCTCCTCGGGCTGGACCCCGACCAGGAATCGGTCCACGCAGTCCTTCCCCTGCCGTGGGGCACCTCGCGGCGGTGGACGGCACCGACCGCCCCGGTGCCCGGGGCCGCACGGCCGCCGCACCACGAACGCTCGCGCACCGTACGGGACTTCCCGCTGGCCCGCGCCGTCCTCAGGGCGACCGCCGACGCGCCGGTGACGGCGCCGGTGGCCGCTCCCGCGCACACATCGCGGATGACGGACCCCTCCGACAGCACCCGCCACGTGCCGCTGCCCCGCCGGGCACATCCGCTGCTCGCCGGTCGCGCCGCCGAGACCCTGGCCCGTCGCACATCGGCCTTCGGCCGTTTCGACGGCGCCCGGCCCCTGGAGGCCGACCTGCTCGGCGCGGTCATCCACGAAGCGCTGACCACCGACCCGGCGCCGTCGGCGAACGGCGAACCCGTGGGACTGACGGGGATCCACGTGGTGGCGCGCAGAGTCACGGGACTCGAACCGGCTCTGTACGCCTACCACGGCGGCGACCGCCACACGCTCACCCGCGCCCCCGGTGACGGCCTGTCCGCCGTCACGCAGGAGCTCTACGGCATGGACAACTACGCCGTCAGCCACGCCGCCGCGATGCTCGTGCTCGACTGGCACCCGGAGCAGGCGGTCTCCACCTACGGCCCGCGCGCCTACCGGGCGGCGAACGTCGAGGCGGGCGCCGTCGTCCAGCGGGCCCACCTGGCGGCGACGGCGCTGGGCCTCGCCTCCGGAATCGTCCTCGGACTCGACGCGGTGGCGCTGGACGAGGCGCTGGGACTGCCCGGGAAGGGCCGTCGCAGCCAGGTGTACCTCTTCCTCGGACATCCCCAGGCAGGCGCGGCCGCCCTCGACGGCCGGCTGCGCTGAGAGCCCCCACCACGTACTCAGGAGCCTTCTTGACCGCCGCCCGACCCGTTGAACCGCTCGAAGGCGGAGCGTACCTGCGCTTCCCGCACATCAGCGGCGGCCTGCTGACGTTCGTCGCCGAGGACGACGTATGGACCTGCGACGCGGGCGGCGGACGCGCCCGGCGGCTGAGCGCCGACCGGGTCCCCGTGAGCCATCCGCGGATCAGCCCCGACGGACAGTGGATCGCGTGGACCTCGACCCGGGACGGGGCGCCCGAGGTGCACCTCGCCCCGGCCGGCGGTGGTGCGGCACGCAGACTGACCTACTGGGGAGACCGGCGCACCCGGGTGACGGGCTGGACCCCCGAAGGAGATGTGCTCGTCATCACCGCGGCGGGAGAACCCACTGCCCGCAGGCCATGGGCCTGGGCCGTGCCGACGGACGGCCGGCCGCCCCGGAGGCTGCCGTACGGCCCGGTGGGCGGGCTGACGCAGGGGCCGGGCGGCGGGGTGCTGCTGCAGACGCCCACGTTCACGGAGGCGATGTACTGGAAGCGCTACCGGGGCGGCACGGCCGGACGGTTGTGGATCGACACCGTGGGGGAGGGCGCGTTCGGGCGCCTCCACCGTGGACTCGACGGCAACATCGAGTGCCCGCTGTGGGTGGGCGGGCGGGTCGCGTTTCTCTCCGACCACGACGGCTCCGGCCGGCTGTGGTCGAGCCTGCCCGGCGGCGAGGACCTGCGGCCCCACACCCGGCACGACTTCTACGCCCGCAACGCCACGACGGACGGCGCCCGCGTCGTCTACCAGTGCGCCGGTGACGTATGGCTGCTGTCCGGCCTGACACCGGACACCGCACCCGAACGCCTCGCCGTACGCCTCGGCGGCCCCCGCACGGCGCGCACCCCCCACCGGGTGCCCGCCGACCGGAACATGGGCGGCTACGGACCGGACAGGTCGGGACGGGCGAGCGTCGTCGAGGTACGCGGCGCCACCTACTGGCTGCCCCACGAGGACGGCCCCGTGCGGGTACTGGAAGCCGAGCCGGGCGTACGGCGCCGGCTGCCGCGCGTCCTCGGGGAATCGGGCCGCGTCGCCTGGGTGTCGGACGCGGGCGGCGAGGAGTGCGTCGAGGTCCACGGGCCGCCGGGCGCGGGGGCGGGGGAGCCGCTCCGGCTGGGCTCGGGCCGGATCAGCCGCGTACTGGAACTGGCGGCGTCGCCCGATGGCGCCACCCTCGCGGTCGCCGAACTCCACGGAGGCGTGCTGCTGATCGACGTGGCGTCGGGACGGGTCACCGAGATCGACAGGAGCGAGGCGGGCGAGGTCACCGGGCTCACCTTCTCGCCGGACTCCGGATGGCTCGCCTGGTCCCATCCCGGACCGGAACGGATGCGCCAGTTGCGGCTGGCGCGCCTGCGCGACGGGCGGCTCGTCGAGGCCACGCCGATGCGCTTTCGCGACTACTCGCCCGCGTTCACCGCCGACGGGCGCCACCTGGCCTTCCTCTCCGAGCGGGTCTTCGCCCCCGTGCACCAGACGCACGACTTCGGTATGGCCTTCGTCGGCGGGGCACAGCCCCACCTGCTCCCGCTCGCGGCGGACACCCCCTCACCGTTCGGGGGACGCGCCGAGACGGCCCGCGTCACCGACGTCGTCGTCGACCCGGAGGGGCTGTCGGACCGCGCCGAACCGTTCCCCGTCGAGGCGGGCACGTACCGGGCACTGCGGGCCACGGCGAACGGGGTGCTGTGGATCCGCCAACCCGCGCCGCCGCCCGCCTCGCAGGACCGGCACGCGGTTCTGGAGGGCTGGGACCTCGCCGGCCGGCGGCGCGTCGAACTGCGTCACGGCGTACGCGACTACGAGGTCGCCGGCGACGGCACGCGCGTCGTCCTGCGGGACCACACCGGCGCCATGGCGGTCCTCTCGGCGACGGTGCCGGGGGACGCGGCCGAGGTGGACCTCGACCGCGTCCGCGCGGTCGTGCACCCGGCGGCGGAGTGGCGGCAGGCCTACGAGGAGGACGGGCGGCTGCTGCGGGACGTCTGCGCGCGCTCCGACCAGGGCGGGGCCGACTGGGACGGCGTCCTGCGCCGGTACCGGCCCCTGGTGGATCGGCTGGGCGGTCACGACGACTTCACCGACCTGCTCTGGGAGGTGCACGGCGAGCTGGGCATGTCGCACGCCAACGTCGTGCCGAGACCACGGGAGACGGACCCCGCCGCCGCGCAGGGGTACCTCGGCGCCGACCTGGAGCGGGGCGCCGGCGGGGAGTGGCGCGTCACCGGGATTCCGCGCGGCGAGGTGTCGGCCCCGTCAGGCCGCTCCCCGCTCGCGGCCCCCGGCGTGGGGGTGCGTCCCGGCGACGTGCTGCTGGCCGTCGACGGCGTCCGCGTGGACCCGGAAGCGGGCCCCGGCCTCCTGCTCACGGGGACGGCGGGACGCCCGGTGGAACTGACCGTCCGGTCCGACGCCGACGTGCCGCGACGGGTGACCGTGACACCGCTCGCGGAGGAACGGACCCTTCGCTACCACGCGTGGGTGGCGGGCCGGCGCGAGCACGTGCACCGCTCCTCGGACGGCCGCCTCGGCTATCTGCACCTGCCGGACCTCCGGGAGACCGGCTGGGCCCAGCTGCACCGCGATCTGCGGGCGGAGATCGTCCGGGACGGACTGGTGCTGGACATCCGCGAGAACGCGGGCGGAGAGCTGTCCGAGAAGGTCCTCGAACTGTTCTCCCAGCGCGTCTTCGGCTGGCGGGTGGCCAGGAACGGCTGGGGCCACGCCTACCCCAACGTCGCCCCCCGAGGCCCGATGGTGCTCATCGCGGACGAGTTCACCGGCTCGGACGGCGACATCATGGCCCTGGCCGTACGGCACATGGATCTTGGGCCGGTCATCGGCACCCGCACCTGGGGCGGTTTCACCAGCATCGAGTGGCAGCACTCGCTGGTGGACGGTACCGGGCTGATCCTGCCGCGCTTCGCCACCTGGTTCGAGGCCGGCGGCTGGAGCCTGGAGAACCGGGGCATACAGCCGGACATCGAGGTGGAGCCCGCGCCGCAGGACTGGGCCGGGGGCCGCGACCCCCAGCTGGACGAGGCGGTCCGCAGCGCCCTGAAGCTCCTCGCCGAGCGTCCGGCGGCCACGGCTCCGCCGCGCGACTGGTGACCAGTGCCCATTTCCACCCATGCGGCGGCACACTGACCCAAAAGTTAAAATCGGGTCATGGGAGAGCGCCGTCCCGTCGCGCCGACCGCGCCCGAGCTCGTCCTCGAATTCGACGGGGGCTCGACGCTGATGAGCCCGGACCGCGAGTACCACGTCGGGCGGGACCCCCTGAGCGACATCGTGCTGGAGGACGCCCGGGTGTCCTGGCACCACGCGGTGCTGCGCACGGAGGCGGGCCAGTGGCGGCTGGAGGACGAGAACAGCACGAACGGTACGTTCGCCGAAGGGCGCCGCGTCCGTGAGGGGTGGATCGGCCCGGGCAGCGTCCTCCGCTTCGGCAACCCCGCCGACGGCCCCCGCGCGGTCCTGACGGACCGCCCGGGCCCCGAGCCCGCCCTCGCCCCCGCGGAGGCGGAGCGCGGCCCCGGCGAGGTGGGTTCGGACCTCGGCCCCGGCACGGAGCGCGGTCCCGCTGCGGAGCGCCCTGCCGAGCGCGGCCCTGGCCCGGAGCGCGGCCCCGGCCCCGAACCCCGCCCCGGTCCCGGTCCCGAGCGCCGCCCCGGGCCGGTGCCCGAACCCGATGCGGGGGCAGGCGCCGGTGCCGGATCCGGCATGGACGACGAGGCCGAGCTGTTGAGGGGCCGACAAGGATCCGAGGCCGAACGCCTGCCCGAGCCCGCGCTCGGACCGGGCCCCGGGCCCGGACCAGTTCCCGAGGAGGAGCCTGCAGCCGGATTCGTACCCAGGCCCGAACCCGGATTCGCGGGCGAACCCGGAGCAGGACCCGGGCTCGCACCAGGGCCTGTATCGGAGCCCGAGCCCGAGCCCGAGTCCGGACTCGGACCCGCACACGGACCCGGATTCGAACCCGTTCCTGTACCCGAGTCCGGACCCGCCCACGATCCCGGAGCAGGACCCGAACCTGAGTCCGAGCTCGGATCGGGGCCCGCACGCGGACCCGGACCTGTATCCGAGCTCGAGGACGAGGCCGAGCCCCGGCCCGGACCTGAGCGCAGATCGGAAAAGTGGTTGGCACGCGGGCGTAGAGCCGGTGGCGGTGTCAGTGACTGGTTCGCTGCCCGGCCGAGGCCGGAGGCGGGGACCGGGAGCGCGGCCGGAGCCGGGCCGGGGCACGCGCCGGGGACCGAGGGGCCGCCCGAGCCGGGGGCCTCGGGGCCGTCCGGGCCCGGTGCCCGGGTCAGTGACTGGTTCAGCGTCCGGCCCCGGCGGGCGCCCCGGACCGGGCCCGAGTCCGTTCCGGGCGCGTACGAGGAGCGGCCGGCCGCCGTCTCCGTGCCCGCCGCGACCGGGACGTTCCGGGAGCCCACGCACGTGCGCCCGCTGCCCACCCGGACCGTCCGTATCGGGCGCGCCCCCGACAGCGACCTCGTCCTCGACGACCTCGTCGTCTCGCGGCGGCACGCCGAACTGCGCGCGCACGCGGACGGTACGTACGAGATCGTCGACATCGGCAGCCACAACGGCACGTACCTCAACGGCCGGCGCGTCGAGCACGCCACGGTCACCGCCGGGGACATCGTCGGCATCGGGCACTCCGCCTTCTGCCTCGTGGGCGACGAGCTCCAGGAGTTCGTCGACTCCGGCGAGGTGTCGCTCGACGTCCAGGACCTCGCCGTGTCCGTTGACGGCGGCCGCAAGATCCTCCTCGACCACGTCTCGTTCCCGGTCGGCGAGAAGTGCCTGCTCGCCGTCGTCGGCCCCAGCGGCGCCGGGAAGTCCACCCTCCTCGGCGCGCTCACCGGACTGCGCCCCGCCGACCACGGCACTGTCCTCTACGACGGCCGGGACCTCTACCGCGACTACGCCGAGCTGCGCCGCCGCATCGGACTCGTACCGCAGGACGACATCCTGCACCTCCAGCTCACCGTCCGCCGGGCCCTCGGGTACGCCGCCGAACTGCGCTTCCCCGAGGACACCGCGCGGACCGAACGCGAGGCCAGGGTCGAGGAGGTCATCCACGAACTCGGCCTGGAGGAGCGCGCCGACCAGCCCGTCCACAGTCTCTCCGGCGGCCAGCGCAAACGCGTCAGCGTCGCACTGGAGCTGCTGACGAAGCCGTCGCTGCTCTTCCTCGACGAGCCGACCTCCGGACTCGACCCCGGCATGGACCGCTCGGTCATGCACATGCTCCGCGGCCTCGCCGACGACGGCCGTACCGTCATCGTCGTCACCCACAGCGTGCTCAGCCTGGACGTCTGCGACCGGCTCCTCGTCCTCGCGCCCGGCGGCCGGATCGCCTACTTCGGCCCGCCCGCCGACACGCTCGCCTTCTTCGGCTACAGGCAATGGCCCGAGGCCTTCGAGGCGTTCGAGAACGACCGGGACCGCGACTGGGCCGGCGAGTACCGGGCGTCCCCGTACCACCGTCGGTACGTCGCCTCCAGCGCCCAGCCGGCACTCGCCCGAGACCGGGAGCCCCGGGGCTTCACACAGCCCCCGCCCAAGTCCCAGAGCTGGGGCGCCCAACTGCGCACCCTCGTGCGGCGCTACACCGCCGCGCTGAGCGCCGACCGCACCTTCCTCGTCATCATGGTCGCGCTGCCCTTCGTCATGGGCGCGATGGTCCGGGCACTGGCCGGCAGCAGGCTCACCCACGAGACCGCGATCAACGCCCTGCTCATCCTGTGCGTCGGCGGCGTCCTCACGGGCGCGGCGAACGCCGTCCGGGAGCTCGTCAAGGAACGCGTCATCTACCGGCGCGAGCGCGCCGTCGGGCTCTCCAGATCCGCCTACCTGATGTCCAAGGTGGTGGTGCTCGGCCTGGTCACGGTCGTCCAGGCCGTCGTCCTCACCCTCGTCGGACTCCTCGGCGTCGACCTGGGCGCACCGGACGGCAGAGGCGTCCTGATGCCCCCGCTCGTCGAGATCACCCTCGCCGTCGCCCTGCTGTCCTTCACCGCGATGATGCTGGGCCTGCTCGTCTCCGCGCTGGTCAGCAAGGAGGAGGTCACCATGCCGCTGCTGGTGCTCCTCGCCATCGTCCAGGTCGTCTTCTGCGGCGCGCTGCTCAAGCTGCACGGCGTGGTGGGCATCGAACAGCTGGCGTGGCTGGTGCCGTCCCGGTGGGCACTCGGGGCGATGGCCGGGACCCTCGACCTCGCCCGCATCGTGCCGGGACGGCTCACCACGGACCCGATGTTCGCGCACGAGACCGGGACGTGGCTGATCAACATGGGGATGATGCTGGTCCTGTGCGCCGTGCTCGGCTACGCCGTCACCCTGCTGCTGCGGCGCCATGAGCCCGCGGTCATGCGGAAGTAGCGGGCGGGTGCCGTTGTGACCACCGTCGCCGCCGCCACCGCTCCCGGGTTCCGCCCGACGCACGTCGTCCCCGGTGCCGGCCTGCCCACCTGGGAGTCCCCGGACACCGGCCGCCCCAGCGCCCCGCTCGACCCCTTCCTGCCGGTGGAGCTGGTGGACCGGCGCGGCGACTGGGGCCGGGTCCGGTGCGCCAACGGCTGGTCCGCCTGGGTCGACGGCCGGCTCCTCGTCGCCGTACCGCAGTCCCCGCCGCTCGCGGGAGCGCCGCTCGCCCGCGCGGAGGACCCGCGCCCGTTCCTCGCCCGCGCGGAGGAGGTCCTCGACCGGTACCGGCTCGCGGCGGAGTCCCTCGCCGCGGGCCGCGCGGACGGCGAGACCTTCCGCGGACGTACGCGGGGCCTGCGGATGGGCATCGTCGTGGACGGTGAGGCGGTGTGGCTGTACGACGCCGAGCACGAGCGGTGGCTGTACTGCGACGGCACGCGGCTGTCGACGTACGCGGCCGGATCGCCTCCCGAAGCGGAGCGGGCGGAGCGGGCGGAGCGAGCGACGAGAGCAGGGCCGGTGGAGGGGGGCGGGGGCGTGTGAACGGGTCGGTGATCGGGAAACGGATCGCCGGATACCGCGTCGAGAGCGAGATCGGCCGCGGCGGCATGGCCGTCGTCTACAGGGCCCGTGACCTGCGCCTGGACCGTACGGTCGCACTCAAGCTCCTGGCTCCCGAACTCGCCCGCAACGACACCTTCCGCCGCCGCTTCACCCATGAGTCGCGGGTCGCCGCCGCCATCGACCACCCGCACATCGTCCCGGTCTTCGAGGCCGGGGAGACCGACGGCATCCTCTACATCGCCATGCGGTACGTCCCCGGCCAGGACCTGCGCGCCCTCCTCGACCGCACCGGGCCCCTGTCCGTGCCGGACACCGCCCGTATCGCCTCCCAGGTCGCGTCCGCGCTCGACGCCGCGCACGCGCACGACCTGGTGCACCGGGACGTCAAACCCGCCAACATCCTGGTCGCCGAGGGCACGGACAGCGATCACCCCGAACACGTCTACCTGACCGATTTCGGCCTGACGAAGAAGTCCCTGTCCCTGACCGGCTTCACCACGGTCGGGCAGTTCGTCGGCACCCTCGACTACGTGGCCCCGGAACAGATCGGCGGCCGTCCGGTCGACGGGCGCTGCGACGTCTACAGCCTCGCCTGTGTCGTGTACGAGGCCCTCGCCGGAGCGCCGCCGTTCCGGCGCGACGACGACCTGGCGCTGCTCTGGGCGCACCAGTACGATCCGCCGCCCCCGCTGTCGCAGGTGCGCCCCGGGCTGCCGCCCGCGCTCGACGCCGTCCTGGCGAAGGCGCTCGCCAAGTCGCCCGACGAGCGCTACGACAGCTGTCTGCGCTTCGTCTCCGCGCTGCGCGTGGCGGCGGGCGGACCGGGGGGCGAGGGCCGCCCCGGTGGCCACCCGCCGACCCTGGTGGACCTGCCGGTGGTGGAGCCGGTGCCGCTGCCGCCGCGGTGGGCGAGGCCGGTGTTCCGGGGGTTCGCGTAGGCGCTCCGCCCGGCGCCGCTCCCGGACCACGACAGCCGGGCTCCTACCCCCGTACCTCTCCCCGCCGCCGCACCGGCGTCGCGAGCAGCGATCCGATCAGCCCGGCGACCAGCCCCCACCCCAGCCCGAGCCCCACCGCCCCCCACAGATGGGGGTGCAGATACACCTCGCCGCCCAGGGCCTCGACGTCACCGATGCCGATGAGCGACAGACCGTAACGGGCCGTGAGGCGGGTGAGCAGGCAGACCACCAGCATCGTCAGGGCCAGCGCGACGCCCATGTGCAGGGCATGCCGCCACGGCCGCACCCGCGCGGGGGAGCGTACGGCCATGGCGAACGCGGCCCCGAGCACCAGCACCGCGGCCACCACCAGCAGCCACCACGCCCGCCCGTCCCGCTCGGCGAGTGTGGAGAGGTTGAGTGTCGCCCCGCCGGGTGTCGCCCCGTCGGGTGTCGCCCCGTCGGGAGTACGCAGGACCTCGTCGAGCACCCGCGGCATCGGCAGCCCGAACGGTCCCTCCACCCTGCCCTCCCAGGTGGCGCCGAGGCCGAGCGTGAGAGCGAGCCAGACGACGTTCGGCAGGCCGAGGAGGATCACCGCGAACGTCCGGCCGGCGTGGCCCTGCGTCGCGGCGACGACGATGCCGACGACGAGGCCGATGCCGACGTACGTGAGCAGCAGCGCGACCATGGCGAACGCGGCCGGGCGTACCGACTCCTGGAAGCGCACCAGACGGGCGGGCAGCGGGGCCCGCCGGGAGACGAGCAGCGCCACGACGACGACGCCGATCAGCCAGAGCAGGCCGAGGACGAGCGTGAGCCCCACGTCCGCCGCGAATCCGGCCTCCGGCGACGCGTCGAGGAAGTCGGTGATGTCACCCACCAGGGAGTCCTCACCGAGCGGGATCTCGAAACTGTGCCGGGCGAGCCCGGCGAGAGCGGCCAGCGCCGCCAGCCACAGCACCGCGAGCCGCACGAACCGGCCGATCAGCTCGCCCGTCCCGGCCACGGCGCGGTGCCGCAGCGGGCGCAGGACCAGCCCGGCGGTCACCAGCGCACCCACGAGGCTCACCGACAACGGCAGCACGGTGAGCTGCGCCTGCGACTCGGCGATGACACCGGCGTCACCCGCCAGCTCCACGGAGCCGCCCGCCGCCATCACGACGACGGCGGCGACGAGGCGGGGGAAGGCGTTCTCGGGGACGCCGGTGGCGCCCGCCGCCCACAGTCCGAGCGCGGCCACGACGATCATGGAAACGAGTCCCGCGAGGACCGCCGCCAGCGCGTCGCGCCAGTCGCGGACCGTGTGGGCGGCATCGCCCCGGGTGGTCGTTCGGTGCCGGCTCACGCGCCCACGGTAAGCAGCGGCGATGCCTGTCCGCGCGCCGGGAGGTCCGACCGCGTCGGCTTGCGGGCCGTACACGAGCGGGGCACACAATTGGGGGCAAGGGGGACAGGAGGAAGCATCCGTGAGTGACCAACCACCGCCGGGCCGGCCCACAGGCCCTCCCTCGGGCCCGCTCTCGGGCCGGGAGAGGAATGCGGGCCCGGACAGGGGTACGGATGCGGGCGGGGAGTCGGCGCCGCCCCCGCCGCCGTCCGGTCCTCCCGCAGGCCCTCCTTCCGGACCACCCGCGGGTCCTCCCTCCGGCCCTCCTCCCGGACCCCCTTCCGAACCGTCGGGCGGAGCGCCCGACGGCGGGACCGGGAGACCCTGGTACCGCTCCGTCCCGGCGGTCGCCGCGATCACCGCCGCCGTCGCCGCCGCGGTCACCCTCACCCTCGTCCTCACCCGCCCCGACGGCACGCCCACCGCCGCGGGCGAGGTCTTCCTCCAGCCCGCCGGCACGGCCGGACCGGCCCCCTTCACCAGGTCCTCCGCGAACGACACCGCCGCACGGCCGCCCGCGACCCTGCCGACCCCAGCCCCCACGGGCGCCAACGTCACACGCAGCGTGGCCGGCTCGGCCGCCGGGCTGTACGGCGGCACCCGCAAGGTGGCCAGCTGCGACATCGAGAAACAGGTCCGCTTCCTGTCCGCGGAGCCGGAGAAGAACCGGGCCTTCGCCGCCGCGCTGGACATCGAGGCGTCCGCCGTCCCCGCCTATCTGCGCTCCCTGACCCCCGTTCAGCTGCGCATGGCCACCCGTGTCACCAACCACCGCTACACCGACGGCGCTCCGGTCGCCTACCAGGCCGTCCTCCAGTCCGGTACGGCCGTGCTCGTCGACGAGCACGGAGTGCCACGGGTGCGCTGTGCGTGCGGCAACCCGCTGCGGCCTCCCGTCGCGGTCCGGGGCACCCCCAAGCACACCGGCGAGCCCTGGAGCGGATACCGGCCGGCCGATGTCGTGGTCGTCGCCCCCGCGCCCAAGGCCGTGAAGACCTTCGTCGTGTACGACCCCGACAACGACAAGTGGTTCGCGCGCGAACGCGGCGACACCGGCGCGGCCGACAAACCGGCTCCGCCGCCGGCACACCCCCCGGCCGGCACGACCACCGGACCGCCCACGACCCCGCCCACGAACTCGCCGTCGCAGCCGGAGCAACCGGAACAACCGGAACAAAAGCCGGAGCCCGAGAACCAGCCGGATCAGCAACCGGAGAAGCCGCCCGAAAAGCAGCCGGACAAGCAGCCCGAGGACCAGCCGGACAAGCAGCCCGAGAACGAGCCGGAGAAGAAGCCCGAGGAGGATCCCCAGAAGGATCAGAACCAGAACCAGAACCAGGACCAGAACCAGAACCAGGACCAGGACCAGGACGAGAACCAGAAACGGGATCCGGATCAGCCCGCACCGCTTTCGCCCGAGCCCCCCTCGCCCGCCCCGGCGCCCTGAGTCAGGAAGAGGTGGGCCGGTGATGACCGAGGGCCAGCAGCCGCTCCTCTCACTCGCGCTGGCCGGGATGATGGACGAGGTCCACGCCCACGGCGGCGGGGTGTACCTGCTCGCCTCCGACGGGAAGGCGCTGGAGATGGCCGTGATGGCCGGGCTGCCGAGGGCGTTCGCCGCTCCCTGGGAACGCGTCGGCATCAACGCGCCCGTCCCCGTCGCCGACGCGGTGCGCGAGCGCCGGCTCGTCTGGGTCGGCGGCGAGGAGGAGATGGCCGCCCGCTATCCCCGCATCGCGGTGGTCCTGCCGTACCCGTTCTCGCTCGCCGCGCTGCCCGTGGCGAGCGGCGACACCATGCACGGAGCGGTGTTCGTGCTCTGGCCCGGCTCCCATCCGCCGGAACTCTCCGACTGGGAACGCGAACACCTCGGCGCGGCCTGCGACCGCCTCGCGCTGCGACTGGAGCGGGCGGCCGAACTGGGCCGCCCCGCCCGCGCCGAGCCCGATGTGCTGGGCGACTCCACCCTCACGGGCTCGTTGAGCGCGGTCGAGGCGGTGGAGATGGTGAGCCGTGTCCCGGAGGGCCTGTGCGCCCTCGACCTCAACGGCCGGATCACCTTCGCCAACCAGGCCGCCGCCGGGCTGCTCGGCCTGGACCGGCGCCGACTGGTCGGCAGACAGCTGTGGGGCGTGCTGCCGTGGCTGAACGACCCGGTGTACGAGGACCGCTATCGCGCCGCCCTGATCAGCCAGCAGCCGACCTCGTTCGTGGCGCTGCGCCCGCCCCGTGACTGGCTGTCCTTCAGGCTGCACCCGAGCACGACCGGCATCACCGTGCGCGTCAATCCCGCCAGGACGGACCGCCGGTCCGACCGCCGGTCCGACCGCCGGTCCGACGAGCCCACGCCCGCCCGGCTCTTCGTCATCTCCCACGTCCTCTCCCTGGCCGGCGGCCTGACGCAGGCCATCGGCGTCGACGACGTGATCGAGCTGGTCGCGGCCGAGTTCATGCCCGCCGTCGGCTGCCAGACGCTGGTGATCCTCGGCGCGGAGGGAGGCCGGCTGAACGTCCTCGGCCACCGCGGCTACGACGACCCGGGGATCGTGGAGCGGTTCCACGGGATGCCGCTGACCGCGCAGACACCGGGAGCGCAGGCGCTGGCCACCGGAGTCCCGTCGTTCTTCGAGTCCCTCCGCGAACTGGAACAGGTCTATCCCGCCCGCCAGACCACCCGCGACGGGATGGCGGCCTGGGCCTATCTGCCGCTGATCGCCTCCGGCCGCCCCGTCGGCACCTGCGTACTCGGCTACGCGGAGCCCCACCGCTTCTCGCCCGACGACCGCGCGGTACTCACCAGTCTCGGCAGCCTCATCGCGCAGGCCCTGGAGCGGGCCCGGCTGTACGACGCCAAGCACCTGCTCGCGCACGGGCTCCAGGCCGCGCTGATGCCGCACTCCCTGCCGCAACTGCCGGGCCTGGAGCGGGCCGCCCGCTATCTGCCCGCCACCCGGGGCATGGAGATCGGCGGTGACTTCTACGACCTCGTGCGCGGCGAAGGCACGGGGGCGGCGGCCGTCGTCGGGGACGTACAGGGCCACAATGTGACGGCCGCCGGGCTGATGGGGCAGGTCCGCACCGCCGTCCGCGCGTTCACGGCGGTCGGCGAGGGGCCGGGCGAGGTCATGGCGAGCACCAACCGGCTGCTGTTCGACCTCGGTGCCGAACTCTTCGTCAGCTGCGTGTACGTCCAGCTCGACACCGAGCACGGGCGGGCCCTGGTCGCCCGCGCCGGCCATCCGCACCCGCTGCTGCGCGAACCCGACGGCTCCGTCCACGTCCTCGACGTCCGGGGCGGCGCGCTCCTCGGCGTCGACCCCGACTCCGAGTACCCCGCCACCGAGGTGCCCCTGCCGCCCGGCTCTCTCCTCGTCCTGTACACCGACGGCCTCGTCGAAGCCCCCGACACCGACTTCGACGAGGCCCTGGCCGACCTCGGGGCCCACCTCGCCGACGTCGGCGGCCTGCCGCTGGAGGACCTGGCGGACAGCCTGGTCCGGCACACGGAACGGTCGCACGCGCGGGGGGACGACGTGGCGCTGCTGATCCTGCGGGCGGGGACGCCTGCGCCTGCGTCGCCGACGAGGGCGGAGGAATCGAGCCCAGCCGTCCCGTAACGGGGCCCCTCCCCGGCCCTCCTGCGCCTTCATTGCCGACGGCGACGGCGACGGCGACGGCGACGGTGCCGGGTGGACGGAGTCCCCGTAACGGGGCTCCGCCCCCGGACCCGGGTGGACGGAGCCCAGCCGTCCCCGTAACGCTCCGCGCCCCCGGACCAGGGTGGACCGAGCCCCAGCTGTCCCGCGACGTCAGTCCTGCCGCCCCGGTACCGGGTGTTCCTCCGCCACGTGGTCCGCACGTCGACGGCTGCGGATGCGCGCCGCCAGCAGCGCGACGTCGTCCTCCGCCGCGTCCGCGTCGAGGACCCGCAGGACCTCGTCGGCCAGCCCTTCCACCGCCGTACCCGGCGGCAGTCGCACTCGTGTCAGCCGCGCCAGCGAGGCGTCGATGTCCTCGCCGCGGCGCTCGACGAGCCCGTCCGTGTAGAGGAGGAGCGTGTCGTCGGTGGTGAGCTCGCGGGTGACGAGTTCGTAGCCGCCGAAGCCCGTGCCGAGCGGTGGTCCCGCGGGCACGTCGATCAGCTCGGCGGTCCCGTCCCGGGCGAAGACGACGGGTGGCAGGTGCCCGGCGCTGGAGAAGGAGGCGAGCGAGCGGGCCGGGTCCATGCGGACGAGCAGACACGTAGCGGGCCGCGCGCTGGTGTCGGCGATGGCGAGGTCGAGCTGCCGCAGCACCCGGTGCGGGGGCAGATCGGCGGCGGCGACATCGCGCAGCATCGCGCGGTACGTGTTCATCTCGACCGCCGCCTCGACCCCGTGGCCCATGACGTCCCCCATGACGAGCAGGGTCCGCCCGTAGTGGAGGCGTACCGTCTCGAACCAGTCGCCGCCGACCAGACTGCTGGTGCCCGACGGCAGATAGCGGGTGGCCAGCTCCAGGTTGGGGTGTGGCTTGCCGGGCTCCGTCAGCAGCGCGCGCTGCAGCTCGACGGCCATGTGCTGCTCCGCCGCGAACTCGCGGGCGTGCGCGATGCCGACGGCCGCGCGGCGCGCCGCGTGCTGGGCGATGCGGGTGTCGTTCGCGGTGAACGCGGAGTGCGTACGGGCCAGCAGGACCACTCCGAGAAGGCGGCCGCGGCCGCCCGGGGGCGCCAGCGGTACGGCGAGCACCACGGCGCCGGCGCCGTGCTCGGTGGCGGGCAGCCCGGTCGCGACGGCTCTGGCCACGGCCGACGGCGCGGGGTGGCGGCGGTCCGCGTCGTCGCCGAGCAGGCGCACGGGCCCGGCCACGGCGGCGCGGCGCATCGCGGCCGGTGCGGCGAGCGCCTTCGGGGAGCCGCCGGGGGGCGGGGCGGGCAGCAGGTCGACGGCCACGGCGTCCGCGAGCCGGGAGCCGAGGAACTCCGCGAGCTCGTAGCAGGTGGCCCCCTCGTCGAGGGTGGTCCCGATCCGCTCGACGGCCTCGTCCGCCGCGGCGAGGCGGGCCCGCGCCAGCTCCAGCTCTTCGTACAGTTCGGGGACGGAGGTCTCGACCACGATGCACAGGACGCCGGTCACGGTTCCCCGGTTCTCCAGCCGGACACAGGTGCACCGGCTACTGGAGCCGGGGCCGGTCACATGGCTGCGCGGGACCCCGTCGTCGAGCACCTCGCCAGGAAGTGAGGCCGGACCGATGTACTGCCCCGCCCGGTCGCTCGGGGGCCGGCCCACGAGTCCCGCCGGCGCTTCACCGGTGATCCTGCAGTACGCGGAGTTGGCGAAGAGGTAGCGGAGGTCCGTGCCGAGGACGGCTATCCCGGCCGAGGCGCCCCGCAGGGCGTCTTCGAGACTCCACGTGCCGGGGCCGTCGGCCTCCGGCGTGCGGAGTGCGCGACGGCCCTGGAGCCGGTCCCGACGATCGGCAGCCACACGATCACCTTCTCCCCTCACGGGGCGGTGACCCCAGCTTGCTCCACAGCCTCTCCGAACGCATCAGCTGAGGGAAATGATCTGCCCACGACCGGCTCAGCCCTATCACGTGGGCTGTCGATGGGACAATGGTCCGGTGAAGGGTGCCCATCATGGTCATGGATGACCGGACCATAACGCCCGCCGCCGACGCCGCGGGATCCGACTTCCTCCAGCTGGACGTGAGCGAGGCCCCGGCGGGCGGAATCTCCACCTGGCTGGCGGCCCGCCTCCGCCGCGCGATCGCGGACGGCCGCCTCCCGGTCGGCGGCCGGCTCCCCGCGACCCGCGTCCTGGCGGCGGAGCTGCGCGTCTCGCGCGGCGTCGTCACCGAGGCCTACCGCCGCCTGACGGAAGACGGCCACGTCACGGGCCACGGCCGTACCGGCACGATCGTGCTGGCGGCCCCCCTGTTCCCCGGCGGCCCGGATGCGCGTGGGCCCGGGGGGCCCGGTCGCGTGGGGTCGGACGAGCCGGCCGGTGCGCCCGATCCCGTGGGGTCCGCCGCGGCTTCGTCGCCGGGCGGCGGGACCGTTGCCGCCGGGCCGCACGGCCGGATGACCGTCGGCGCGGCGGAGGTGCGTCCCGGGGGCGATCCCCGGGGCGGGCCGGTCATGCCCGACGGGTCCGCGCAGTCCGCGCCTTCGCTGCCGTCCGGCGCCGGTGGACCGTTCGCCGGGGAGCCGGGGAGCACGGTGTTCGAGGCCGTACGGGCGGCGGAGGCGCGGATCGACCTGTCGCCCGGCGTGCCGGAGCTCGCCGCGTTCCCGCGGGCGGCCTGGCTGCGGGCGGAGCGGTCCGTGCTGGCCGGGCTTCCGGCGTCGGGGTTCGGGTACGGAGATCCGCGCGGCACGCCCGAGCTGAGGGTGGCCGTCGCCCACTGGCTGGCCCGCTACCGGGGCATCCGGACGGACCCGGACGAGGTGCTGATCGTCGCGGGCACCGCGCAGGCGCTCGGCCTCATCGGGCGGGTGTTCCATGGGGCAGGGATCACGCGCGTGGCGGTGGAGGATCCCGGCTCGCTCGGGGTCCGGCAGCATCTGCGCCACTGGGGGCTCGCCACCCCGCCGGTCCCCGTCGACCCCGAGGGCGTACGCGTCGACGCGCTGCGCGCCACCGCGGCCCCGGCCGTCCTGCTGACACCGGCCCACCAGTTCCCGACGGGCGTGGTGCTCGGGGGCGCCCGGCGCCGCGAGCTCATGCGCTGGGCCGGCGGCGACGACGCCGACGGCCCCGGCGGTGGCCGTGGCGGGCTGATCATCGAGGACGACTACGACGCGGAGCACCGCTACGACCGGCCTCCCGTGCCCGCGCTGCGGTCCATGCTGCCGGATCGCGTCCTGTACGTGGGCAGCGTGTCCAAGCTCCTCGCCCCGGCACTGCGCACCGGCTGGGTCCTGGCCCCGCCCGGCTACCGGGAAGCCCTTGTCGAGGCCAAACGCTTCGCCGACCTCGGCAATCCCATGTTGCCGCAGCTCGTGCTGGCCCGGCTGATGGAATCCGGCGACATGGAGCGCCAGTTGCGGCTGATCCGCCGGCGACACCGACGCCGCCGCGACGCCATGATCGAGGCGATCGGAACGTATCTCCCGGACGCCGTGGTGCACGGCGCGGCGGCCGGACTGCACCTGATGATCACCTTCGACGCGGAGTTCTCCGACGCCGAGCTCGCCGCGGCGGTGCTCGCACGCGGGGTGAAGGTGCAGCCGCTCTCCTGGCACCGGCTGCGGCCGGGGCGCCCGGGCCTCGTCCTCGGATACGCCGTCAGCTCGCCGTCGGCCATCGCCGAAGGGGTCGCCGCGATCGGCGAGGCGCTCCGGGCGCTGCTGCGGCACTGACCTCGGCCACGGGGGAATCTCTCGGTCCCTGCTCCCGGCCGCGGGGCAGAATTCGGGCTCCGCCCCGGTCGGGAAGCGTTCGGCCCCCCCGCCCCCGGGAAGCGTTCGGCCCCCGCTCCGGGCCGCGGGGCAGCGTCCGGCCCCCGCCCCCGGGAGGCGTTCGACCCCCGCCCCCGGAAGCGTCCGGCCCCCGCCCCGCCCTATCGCCCTACCGCCCGGCCACCCCGCCCCCCGTCAGCGTCACGGCGAGAATCGCGCGGTCGTCGTTGTCCACGGTCGCGGACCACCGTTCCGAGTCCGCCCGTACGAACGACACGACCGCCGCCGGATCCGGCGCCTCCTGGCCCCCGAAGCGCTCCGCGAGCCGGTCCAGGACCGGGTAGAACACGCCGCGCGCGTCACGCGCCTCGTTCACCCCGTCCGTGTGGACGACGAGCACCTCGCCCGGGGCCAGCCGGTGCACGGTGGTGTCGGCGCCGCCGGGGGACAGCCCGCCCAGCCCCAGCGGCAGCGAGGGCGACGTGACCAGCCTGCGCGCACCCTTCGCGCCGACGACGATCGGTTCGGGGTGGCCGCGGTTGACGATCCGTACCTCACCGTCCCGGGCCTCGCCGCCCGGCTCGGCCGCGGCCGGGAACTCCAGCACCAGCGCGGTCACGAACAGCTCCGGGTCGCCCGCCTCGCCCGCCGGGCTGTTGCGGGCGATGCTCAGCTCCAGCCGGTCCGCGAGACTGCTCAGGTGCTTCCATTCGTGCGCGGACACCCGGAAGCTGCCCAGCACGGCCGCGACCGTCTGCACCGCGTCCATCCCCTTGCCGCGTACGTCCCCGATGATCGCCCGCACCCCGAAGGGCGTCCCGCACACGTCGTACAGGTCGCCGCCGACGAGCAGGCCGCCCTCCCCGGCGGCGTAGAAACCTGCCGCCCGTACCGGCCCGAGCCGGGGCGGAACCGGCCGCAGCAGGGTCTTCTGCATCGCCTCGGCGACCGAGTTGGCGCGGATCAGATGCTCCCGGGTCCGCTCCCGCTGCCGGGCCAGCGCCGTACTGGCGATCCCGATGACCAGGGTTCCGAAGTACATCGCCACATGGTGCTGCTCGCCGAAGTGGCCCGGCCGCCGCCACGCCATCCACATCTGCAGGGCCAGACACACCACGGTCGCCGCGGCGGTGCCCCGTGGTCCGCGCGTCGCGGCGACCAGCGGCGGCACGCCGATGAGCAGAAAGCTCACCGGCTCGCGCCCCCCGAGGGCGAACTCCGCGGTCACATCGGCCACCACCACCACGAGCGGCAGCCACCAGATCCATCCCTGACGCACCCAACGAGGCATCACCCAACGAGGCATAAGGCGCACCCTAAGAGCCTTTCCCGCCCCGGACCGGTCACGGAGCGTGCCGTGTCGTGCCATCCGGCCGGGACGGGGCCGGGCCAGGACGGGACGGGAGACCGGGGAACCCGCGCCGGTCCGCCCGAGCTCCGGGTGACACCGAGCCGAATACGCCCGGCCGACATCTGGCTGAAGCACTGAATCGATGCTTCACTACTTCCGTGCCCTACCGCAGACCCCCCGCCGTACAGGCCCGCCTCGACGCCCGCCGCGACCTCGTCCTCGACGCCGCCGTCCGGCTGCTCTCCCGTGAGGGCTACGCCGGCTGCTCGGTCGCCGCGATCGCCGCCGAGGCGGGCATCTCGACCGGCAGCGTCTACCAGTCGTTCTCCGGCAAGTCGGAGCTGGCCGTCGCCCTCTTCCGCACCCTCGCGGCCCGCGAGCTGGAAGCCGTGAGCCTCGCGGCGGCCCGCCCGGGGCCCGCGGCGGTCCGCGTGGCCGCCGCGGTGGAGACCTTCGCCGTGCGGGCTCTCCAGGCACCGCGCCGGGCGTTCGCCCTGCTCGCCGAGCCGGCCGACCCGGCGGTCGACACCGAACGGCTCGTCTTCCGCCGGGCGTTCCGGGACGTGTACGCCGAGCGGATCGCGGCGGGCGTCGCCTGCGGCGAACTGCCCCCGCAGCCCCCGGAACTGACCGCGGCGGCGCTCGTCGGCGCGGTCGCCGAAGCACTCGTCGGACCGCTCGCCGACGGCGACGCGGCCCCGGACGATGTCATCCCAGGACTGATCACCTTCACGTTGCGTGCTCTTGGAGGGCATGATGGCGCAGACGCATGAGGTCACCAACCAGGTCCGGCCGCACCACGGATACGACGCGGCCGCCGATCCGGCCCTGCTGGAGGCGGTCGCCCGCGAAGGCGCCGGATGGGCCACCGGGGAGATCCACGAACTCGGCGTTCTCGCCGGTTCGGAGCAGGCGGCCGAATGGGGGCGCCTGGTCAACGAGAACACCCCGGTGCTGCGCACCCACGATCGCTTCGGGCACCGCGTCGACGAGGTGGAGTTCCACCCGTACTGGCACGAACTGATGCGCACGGCCGTCGGGAACGGACTGCACGCCGCGCCGTGGCAGGACGACAGGCCCGGCGCGCACGTGGCCAGGGCCGCCAAGTTCTACGTCTGGGGACAGGTCGAGGCGGGCCACTCGTGCCCGGTGTCGATGACGTACGCCGCCGTGCCCGCGCTGCGCGCCGCACCCGGGATCGCGCACTGGCTGGAGCCCCTGCTCGCCTCCCGGGAGTACGACTTCGGGCTCAGGGAGCCGATGGCCAAGCGCGGCCTGATCGCCGGTATGTCGATGACCGAGAAGCAGGGCGGCTCGGACGTACGGACCAACACGACGGCCGCCGTACCGGCCGCGGACGGGACGTACCGCCTCACCGGGCACAAGTGGTTCACCTCGGCCCCCATGTCGGACGTCTTCCTGACGCTGGCTCAGGCGCCCGGTGGGCTGTCCTGCTTCCTGCTGCCCCGCGTGCTGCCGGACGGCAGCCGCAACCGCATCCACCTGCAGCGCCTCAAGGACAAGCTGGGCAACCGCTCGAACGCCTCCGCCGAGATCGAGTACGACGACGCCTACGGCCTGCTCGTGGGCGAGGAGGGCCGTGGGGTCGCGACCATCATCGAGATGGTCAACATGACCCGGCTGGACTGCGTCCTCGGCGCGGCGTCCGGCATGCGCCTCGGTCTCATCCGCGCCGTCCACCACGCCACCCACCGCCGCGCGTTCGGCGCCGCGCTGATCGACCAGCCGCTGATGCGCAACGTCCTCGCGGACCTCGCCCTGGAGTCCGAGGCAGCCACGGCGGTGGCCATGCGGCTCGCGGGAGCGACCGACCGGGTGGCCGCGGGGCGCACGGACGAGGCTCTCGTACGCCGTCTGGGACTGGCCGTGACCAAGTACTGGGTCTGCAAGCGCGCCCCCGTACACGCCGCCGAAGCCCTCGAATGCCTGGGCGGCAACGGGTACGTCGAGGAATCCGGCATGCCGCGCCTGTACCGGGAGGCTCCGCTGGGCTCCATCTGGGAGGGCTCCGGCAGCGTGGCCGCTCTGGACACCCTGCGCGCCATGGCCCGGCAGCCGGAGACCGTCGAGGCCTTCCTCGCCGAGGTCGAGCAGGCCGCCGGAGCCGACCGCCGACTGGACGCGGCGGTCGCCGGGCTCCGCAAGGAACTGGCCGACCCCGGCCAGGCCGAGTACCGCGCCCGCCGGATCACCGAGACCATGGCCCTCGTCCTCCAGGGCTCGCTCCTCCAGCGCTACGCCCCCACCGCGGTCGCCGACGCCTTCTGCGCCTCCCGGCTCGGCGGCGACCACGGCCGCGCGTTCGGCACCCTGCCGCCGGGAGTGGACACCGCCGCGATCCTCGACCGGGCGCGTACGGCCACGGTCTGACGTGGACGCGCGCGTACGGGCACGGATTGACGTGGACCGCGTGCGTACGGGCACGGCCTGACGTACGGGCACGTGACGCCCCGGGCGCAGGGAGCGGGCCCGGCGTCCGGGGCAGGTCAAGGGGGGTGCGCCGCGGCGCACCCCCCTTGACCTGCCCTGTGCTCGCTGAATGACCTTCCGCCCACTCCGTGGACATGGATGGTCAGGCGCTTTACCGACCCTTTACCCTGGATTCGAGACACTGTCCCCCTCAAGAATCAGCCAGGCCCGCCCAGCGGCCCACCGCGCCACGAAGGAGCAGCAGACCCGCAATGGGTGAACCTCCCAGTCCCAGCCGTGCCACATCCCGCCCGCTCACCATGGAGGGTCCGGGGGTGGCACGGTGACCGAAGTGCTGTTGCTGCTCCTCGCTCTCGCGCTCACGCTGGCGTGCGCGGTGTTCGTCGCGGCCGAGTTCTCGCTGACCACGGTCGAGCGCGGCGAGCTGGAACGGGCCGCCGAATCCGGCGAGCGCGGCGCCGAGAGCGCGCTGAAGGCCGCCAAGCGGCTGACGTTCCAGCTGTCCGGCGCCCAGCTGGGCATCACCGTGACCTCGCTGGTCATCGGCATGCTCGCCGAGCCGTCCGTCTCGGCCCTGCTGCGCGGCCCGCTCGACGCCGTCGGTGTGCCCCCGGGGGCCGTCCCGTCGGTGGCCACGTTCCTCGGTGTCGCGATCTCCACCGTGGTGCTGATGGTCGTCGGCGAGCTGGTGCCCAAGAACTGGGCGATCTCCCGGCCGTTGGCCGTGGCGAAGGTCGTCGCCGGCCCGCAGCGCGGTTTCACCGCCGCGTTCGCACCGCTGATCCGGCACCTGAACAACACCGCCAACCGACTGGTGCGCCGCTTCGGCCTGGAACCGCAGGAGGAGCTGGCCTCGGCCCGCACGCCCGAGGAACTCGTCGCGCTCGTGCAGCACTCGGCCCGCGAGGGCGCGATCGAGGCGGACTCGGCCGAGCTGTTCGTCCGCACCCTGCACCTCGGTGAGCTGACCGCGGAGAACGTGATGACGCCCCGCGTCGATGTCCGGGCGCTGGAGGCACAGGCCACCGCCGCGGACGCCGCGAACCTCACCCTCGCCACCGGTCTGTCCCGCTTCCCGGTCTACCGCGCCACTCTCGACGAGGTCGTCGGCACCGTCCACATCCGTGACGTCCTCGCTCTGGAGGAGGGCGAGCGCCCGCTGACGTCCGTTCTCGACCTGGCCACCGAGCCACTGCTGGTGCCGCACTCCCTGCCGGTGGACAAGCTGCTCGGACGGCTGCGCGAGGCCCGCACGATGGCCGTGATCATCGACGAGTACGGCGGCACCGCCGGAGTGGTCACCGTCGAGGACATCGTCGAGGAAGTCGTCGGGGAGGTCCGTGACGAGCACGACCCCCACGAGATCCCCGACCTGATCGCCGTCGAGCCGTCGCCGGACGGCCGTGCCGTGTGGGAGGCCGACGGCAGCGTACGCCTCGACGAGCTGGAGGCGATCGGCTTCACCGCCCCCGAGGGCCCGTACGAGACGCTGGCCGGACTGATAGCCACCCATCTGGAGCGGATCCCGACCGTGGCCGACCGCCTCGACATCGACGGCAGGCAACTGGCCGTGCTCCGTGTCGAGCACCATCGGGCCGACCGTGTCCGTATCACCGGTCCCGCCGCGTCCGAGACCGGTTCCGCGTCCGAGACCGGCTCCGTGTCCGCGCCCGCGCCCGTGTCCGTGGCCGCGGAGAGCGTGGAGGAGACCCGATGACCACCGTGCAGCTTCTGATCGGTGCCCTCACCCTCCTCACCAACGCGTTCTTCGTCGGCGCCGAGTTCGCGCTGATCTCCGTGCGCCGTAGCCAGATCGAACCTGCCGCCCTCAAGGGCGACCGGCGTGCCAGGAGCACGCTCTGGGGACTTGAGCACCTGTCCGCGATGATGGCCACGGCCCAGCTCGGCATCACCATCTCCTCGCTGGTGCTCGGCGCGGTCGCGGAACCTGCCATCGCGCACGTGCTGGAACCATCGTTCCACGCGATCGGCGTGCCCGGCGCGCTGATCCACCCGATCGCGTTCGTCATCGCCCTGGCGCTGGCCACGTATCTGCACATGCTGGTCGGCGAGATGGTCCCGAAGAACATCGCCCTCGCGGCCCCGGCGCCGACCGCGCTGCTGCTCGGCCCGCCGCTGGTCGCGCTGACCAGGGCCCTGCGGCCGGTCGTGTTCGGGATCAACGCGTTCGCCAACGTCCTGCTGCGGCTGATGAAGGTCGAACCGAAGGACGAGGTCGCCTCGGTCTTCACCGACGACGAACTCGCCCGGCTGGTCAAGGACTCCAGCGCCGCCGGCCTCCTCGGCCCCGAGGACGGCCAGCGGCTCCAGGACGCCCTCGAACTCGGCACCAGGCCGGTCGGCGAAGTGATGGTGCCGCTGGACCGAGTCGTCACCGTCGGCCACGACATCACCCCGCAGGGCCTGGAACGGGCCGCGGCCGCCAACGGCTTCTCCCGCCTCCCGGTCGTCGGCCCCGGCGAGGAGATCCTCGGCTACCTCCACATCAAGGACGCCCTCGGCGCCGCCGACCGCACGCGGCCCTTCCCCCGCGCCGCACTGCACCCGATCACCGAGGTCGCCCTCGACACCCCCCTGGACGACACGATGACCGCCATGCGCGCGGCCGGCACCCACCTCGCGGCCGTCACCGGCAACAAGGGCACGGTGCTCGGTTTCGTCACCATGGAGGACGTCCTGGAGGAACTCGTCGGCCCCACCCCGGACGCCGTGGGCTGATCCCCGGCCGGGCGCGGCGGAGCCGGCCGAGTTCGAGGGGGCGTGGCGGGGCCGGCCCATCCGGATCACTCCGGGTGGGCCACGGCCTCCTTCTGCAGTTGCACCGCCGCCAGCAGGCTCAGCTTCGGCTCCGCCTGGCGCAGCGCCTTCACCGCCGCGACCGAGGCGATGTCCCCGGTGAAGCCGACGGCGGCCAGTCGGGAGCGCACCCAGCGGGCGCGCAGGTGACTTTCGGTGGCGGCGGCGGTGGCCTCGACGAGTGCGGCGGCGCGTTCCAGGCCTGGGCGCTCATCGGGCGATGCCTCGGCCAGCGCCTGACGCAGGTCCGCGGCGACCATGTCCGCGTCTCGGATGACCAGCACGAAGTTGTGCTTTTTGTTCAGTCCTGCGATAGCTGCCATGTGGATCACCGTGACTGTCATTCCCTCCGTGTGGCAAGGGACTTGAGGATTCTCAGAGGCTCAGCCCCAGGCCGGACGTGGTGTCCGGCGGGTACCGGCCGCGTAGGTGGCATTCGCCGGTGAGGACGGACGCGAGGTGGTCGCCGAGGGCGGCCAGGGCGGCGGCGGGCGGCAGGTCGGCCGGGTCGGCGTAAAGGTGGGCGGCGAGACTTCCGCGTACGCGATACCGCGTACCGCCATCACCGTCCGTGCGTGGAGGAGCGCCGGACAGGCCTTCAGGGGCCGGGACTTCATCCGTAGGATTCCCGGCATGACAGGTGAAGACGATGCGAACCTCGTCCCTCCCAGCGCGATGCGGGTGTCCCACGCGGAACGCGACGCGGTGGTGGAGCAGTTGCGGGACGCGGCCGCCGACGGCCGTATCGATCTCGACGAGTTGGACGCCAGGCTGGCCGTGGCGCTGACGGCCAAGACCTACGGCGATCTGGCGCCGCTCACCGCCGATCTGCCCACCGAGGCGGCTGTCCTGGACCCGGGGGAGCCGCTGACGCTGAAGGGCGGCATGCACGGCGTGTCCCGGGTGGGGCGCTGGCAGGTCCCCGCCCGGATCAGCGCGCGCGGCGGCATGGGTGGTGTGAAGCTCGACTTCACCCGCACGGAATGCCGGCTCCCCGAGGTGGAGATCGAGGTGCACGGGGAGATGGCGGGGGTCACCGTCGTCATCCCCGACGGCTGGGTGGCGGACACCGACGGGGTGGACCCCGGGGTGGGCGGTGTCAAGGACAAGACCACGGAGGACCGGCTGCCCGGCACCCCTCTCATCCGCTTCGTCGGGCAGGGCGGGATGGGGGGAGTGGTCGTCCGCCACCCCAACCTCCGCGAACGCCGCAAGCTGGAGCGTCGCCGGAAGCCGCTCGGCTGAACGGCCTCCGGCGCGACCGGGGGTGCTTCCCTGAGACGCGTGTTGCCGTTACGGCAACAACAGTTGTCGTTCCGGGCGCGGTGGTCGCAGCCTGATGCCGACCGAAGGATGTCGACAACCATCAGGAGGCCACACGATGACCACCGCCGACGGCAACAGGCCGCTGGGCAACCGCGTCCACCACGTTCGAGCCGGTGAGCCGGCCGGCCATGCCGCCATCAGCGGCGGCACGGTCGGCTCGAAGAAGCTCTGGATGGGCCTGGTCGAGAACGCGCCGCTGAGTGCGACGGACAACCACCACCACGGCGCGTCGGAGGCGGGGATCTACGTGGTCAGCGGCCACCCCGTCTTCGTCTTCCACGACGGCGTGCAGGAGGTACGGATCTCCGCCGGCCCTGGCGACTTCCTGCTCGTCCCCCCGTTCGTCCCGCATCGGGAGGAGAACCCCGACCCGGACGAGCCCGTGGTCGTCGTGATCGCACGGACCACGCAGGAGCCGATCAAGGTGTCCGTGCCCGAGCTGTACCACCTGGAGGAAGCGGGCATGTGACCGACGGGGCGGGGCGGGGGCGGGGGCTCAGGCGGCGGGCTTGCCGGGCTGGTCGTGGGTCGAGCAGTGGATGCCGCCCCCGCCGGAGGCGATGGTGTCGATCTGTACCTGCACCATCTCCCGCTCGGGGAAGTGCTCCTGGAGGATGCCGCGGGCGCGGTCGTCGGCCTTCCGGTCCCCGAACTTGGGCAGGAAGACGGAGTCGTTGGCGACGTAGAAGTTGGCGTACGTCGACACGAAGTCGTCGCCCTCGCCCGTGATCCTGTCGAGGTCGGGCTGCGGCAGGTCGATGATCTCGAAGCGCCGGCCCCGCGCGTCGGTGGCCTTGCTGAGCACCGAGCGGGCCTGGTCGGCCGAGCGCGACCAGGAGTCGGCGGGCATGCCGGGGAACGCCTGGTCCAGCAGGACCACGCCCGGCGCGGTGAACCGTACGAGGCTGTCGACATGCGCGTCCGTGATGTCCTCGCCGCGGACCCCCGCCAGCCAGACCACCTTCTCCACACCGAGGGTGTCGATGAGCTCGTCCTCGATCTGGTCCCGGGTCCTGCCCCGGTTGCGGTTGTTGTTGACGATCGAGCTCTCGGTGATGAGGAGGGTGCCCTCGCCGTCGGTCTCGAAGGAGCCGCCCTCGGCGACGAGCGGCGCCTGGACGCGGGGGACGCCGTACTTGCGGAGCAGCGCGCTGCCCACCCGGGCGTCGTTGGTGTGCTCCTGCTTGTTGCCCCAGCCGTTGAAGTTGAAGTCGACGCCGATGACCTTGCCGTCCTCCTCCACGAAGACGGGAACGGTGTCGCGCGCCCACAGGTCGTCGACAGCGAGCGGGATGACCTCGACCTGCGAGCCGCACGCCCGCTGGGCCGCGGCCTGCTGCTCCGGGCGGGCCATCATCACGACGGCCTCGTACTCCCCGACCGCCCGTGCGATGCGGGCGATGTCCTCCCGTACGTAGGGGAGGTCGTCCTCCCAGACGGAGGCGAGGGCGGGCCAGGACATGAACGTACGGGCGTGGCTCTCCCACTCGGCGCCGAAGCGGAGCTCGCCGTCCGCGGCCGGGGTGCGACCCGTGCCGGTCGTGGCACGGCCCTGCGCGGACTCCTCGGGGCCGCAGGCGGCGGCGCCGAGGGCGAGGGCCCCGCCGATTCCGGCGAAGGCGCGCAGGGCGGTGCGGCGGGAGAGGGAACGGTGGGACACGGTGTGCTCCGATCATGGGCTGGCGAGGCTGTCCGACGCGGCGAGCGGGGCGCGGCGTGCTGGGCGCGATGACGCGCGCGGCGGCGGGAATCGCGGGCCTGGCCTCACGCGGGTGCCGGCCGTGCGGAGACGGCGGCACCGGAGGCGCGAGTGGGGGTGGCCGTTGAGACCATCGTGGCACTGACCGGATTTTCAGTCAAACGCATGGTGGTGTGGTGAGCTCCGCGTCACCAGGTCAGCGCACGGTGCACACGGCGGGCCGGTCCGGGAGCTCGAGCCGCTCCAGCTCCACCGCGATCGCTTCCCGCATCAGCTCGCGTGCGTGACGCAGCGGCAGTAACCCGATGAGCCACCGGGTGCTCAGCCCTTCCAGCAGGGCGGTGAGCCGCTCCGCGGAGGCGACGAGGGCGGCGTCCGGGACCGTCGGCCCGGCCCGGCCGAGCAGGTCGGCGATCTCGCGGACCCAGTCGAGGCCCGCCTGCGCCAGCTCTTCCCGCAACTCCGGGTCGAAGACCGCGCTGGCTCGCAGCTCGCCCCATGCCGTGCTGTTCTCGCGAACCTCCGGCGCGTCCTGGAGCTCCAGCAGGAGCCTGCGTTCCAGCTCCCGCAGCGGGCTCACGGGTTCGTGCGGGCGGCCGGCGGGATCGCGGCGGGTGTACCGCTCCGCACGGTCGCCGATGAACTCCAGCGTGTGGCGCAGCAGGCCGGCCCGGTCCTCGAAGTGGTAGTAGACGAGCGCTTTGGAGACCCGCGCCTCGGCGGCCAGCTCCTCGACCCGGAGTCCGCGCACTCCGCGGCGCGCGATCACCCGGGCGGCGGCTTCGAGAATCGCCTTTCTCCGGTCCTTCACCCCGTGCTCCTCACTCACTCTGATCTCCCGATGGGGTCTGACATTCTGTTGACTGAAACTTTAGTCAATAGCTGGAACGGTGCTCCCGATCACCCCGTCCGGCACTCCGGATAGGGTTCATGGCATGGCGTCTCGCAGTACTCAGATCCTTGAAGCGGCCGCCCGGGTCATCGCCCGGCGCGGGGTCCGCGGGCTCCGTGTGGAGGAACTGGCCGCCGAGGCCGGGGTCTCCACCGGTCTGATCTACTACCACTTCAAGGACCGCACCGGAATCCTGCGTCACACGCTGGAGTTCATCAACGACCGCGCCGAGCGGTACACCACCTCCCTCGACCCCGACGCGGAGCCGCTCGGCCCGCGCGAGGAGCTGGACCAGGTCCTCCTCCTGGAGCTCCAGGACACCCCGGAGGTGCGGGAGAACAGCTCCGCCTGGGGTGAGCTGCGGGCGAGCGCCGTCTTCGACCCTGTCCTGCGCGAGGACCTCGCCCGCGCGACCCTGGTCTGGGTGCAGGAAGTGGCCGCGCTCCTGGGCCAGGTACAGCCCATGGCGCCGGCGGCCACGCTCGCCGCCGCCGCGGAACGGCTCACCGCCCTCCTCGAGGGCCTGAGTATGCGCTGGCTGAGCGGCGGCCTCGCGATCGACCACGCGCGCACTCTCATGCGGGAAGCCATCGAGGTGGAGCTGACCCGGCTGCGGCAGATGTAGAGCCGGCCTCGGAGCCCGGCGTAGAGCCGGCCCTGGAGCCAGACGTAGAGCCGGCCTTGGCGCCCGGCGCGGACCTGGTCGCGCCACTCTGCTTTCCATGTGGTGTTCACGCACACGCAATCTCTTGACTGATTTTTCAGTCAGTGCGACAGTGAGGCATCGCCGGGATCCGCCGGTCCCGCTCGCCCCAAGAGGCCGAGCCTGGGCCGCGGAGAAGCCCCCGCCCCCTCGCTCTCCCTGCCCTCTTCGCAGGGGAGGAAGGAAACACCCCCATGTGCGCCACGTACGTGAGGTCGGCATGCCGCTGACCCCCACCGAGCGGGACCGCCTGCTGCTGTTCACCGCCGCCGAACTCGCCCGGACCCGCCACGCGCGAGGTCTGCGGCTCAACGTCCCCGAGGCGACCGCGCTCATCGCGGACACGGTCTGCGAGGCCGCCAGGGACGGCCTGCGTCTGGCCGAGGCCATCGAGCGGGGGCGCACCGTCCTGGGCCCCGACGACGTGCTGCCCGGCGTCGTCGACGTGGTCACCGAGATCCAGGTCGAGGCCGTCTTCGACGACGGCACCCGGCTCGCCGCCGTCGCCGCGCCGTTCGGCGCCCAGGACCGGAACGACGGCGCCCCCGGTGCCGTACTGCCCGGCCCGGATGCCGTCGTCGGGCCGGAGCCGGTCGTGACCCTGACCGTGCGCAACACGGCGACGGTCCCGGTCAGCGTCACCTCGCACTTCCACTTCTTCGAGGCCAACCCGCGGCTCGACTTCGACCGGGCCGCGTCCTACGGCATGCGGCTGTGTGTCCCGGCGGGCTCGTCCGTCCGCTTCGATCCGGGTGGCGAGGCCGAGGTCGGCCTCGTGCCCATCGGCGGGGAGCGCATCGCCATCGGCTTCGCGGGCCTGGTCGACGGCCCGCTGGACGCACCCGGCGCCAAGGACCGGGCGTTGAGGCGGGCCGCGGCCTGCGGCTACCTGGGTGCGGAGTCGCGCCGAGGCGCTTCGGAAGGAGTACGCGCATGAGCAGGCCGACCAGGCACAGCGACCACTGCTCGCCGGGCGCCAGCCGGCACATCGACCCCCACGAGTACGCCTCCGTGCACGGCCCGCGCGCCGGGGACCGGGTCGTCCTCGGCGACTCCGGGCTCGTCGTCCGTGTCGAGTCCGACTCGCAGAAGCCGGGTGACGAGTTCCT
>NZ_JBEPDM010000051.1:0-46867 GCF_040300305.1 Streptomyces sp. NPDC000410 | reverse complement strand
CCCCCCAGGCCATGCGTTCGACAGGGGGAGAAAGTCATGCCAACTCCGGAGGCCGGGCGCCCCATTGCGGGACCACCAAGAAGGTAATGGGGAGGGGGGTGGGGGCGGCTCGGGCCGGGGGCGCCTGCGGCGGGCTTCTCTCCCCGCCCCACCCCTTCCCGAACTGGGGCAAGCCCCCAGACCCCGTACCGCCCTTCGGGCGGTGTCCTCAAACGCCGGACGGGCTGGCAGTGGGGGCTCAGCCCCACACTCCAGCCCCGCCGGCGTTTGAGGCGCGGGGGTTCGGGGGCAGAGCCCCCGATTCGGGATGGGGGTACCTCCCAGGCGAAGCTCTGGGGGAGGGCAGGGTGGGGAAAGAAGCCCGCCGCAGGCGCCGCCCCACACCCGCGCCCGACGCGGGCGTCAAGAACCAGCCGGCCCCGCGAGGCCCTTCGCGCGGTAGTCGCCCGGCGTCGTGCCGAACCACTTGCGGAAGGCGAGGTGGAAGCCCACCGCGCTCCGGTAGCCCACCCGCCCCGGCACCGCCCCCTGCGGCACCGATGTCTCCGACAGCAGCCGCGCCGCCTCCTGCATCCGGCGGCCGGTCAGGTGGCGGGCCGGGGACTCGCCGACCAGGGTGCGGAAGGCGGCGGTGAGGGCCGAGCGGGACATGCCCGCCTCGCGGGCCAGCGATTCGACGGTCCACGGCTCCGCGAACCGGGTCGCGACGATCACCAGGGCCTTGCTGACACCGGCGTGCCGGAGGGCCGGGAGAGCGGCGGGGTTGTCGGCCAGTTCGCGCAGCAGCGGGCGCAGGGCCAGTACGAACGCCATCTCGAAGGCGCGCAGGGTGATGAGCCGATCGCCGGGGCCGGCCGGGCGCCCCGAGGACAGCAGTCGCAGCGTGTCGCGCAGCAGCGGCTCGTCGTCGACCTGGCGGCGGTCGAGGACGAGCGCCCAGGGCAGCGCCCCGTACAGCCCGGTGGCGGCGCCGGCGTCGTAGTGCAGTCCGGCGCAGAGCAGCCGGCTCTCGGGGCCGTCGCCGCCGATGCGGATCGCGCCCGAGGTGCCGGGGCGGCGTTCGGGCAGGACGGCCCGGAGCGGCACGCCCCGGCGTTCGGGCCGGTCGGCGAGCCGGTGGGCGGTGCCAGTGGGGAAGACGGCCAGGTCTCCGGCGCGCAGCTCCAGCGGGGTGCGGCCATCGGCTCCGACCCAGCAGTGGCCGTCGACGACGTAGTGCAGCACGGCGCAGCTCTGCTCGGCGTCGCCCTCGATCGCCCAGGGGGCGTTCACGTGCCAGCGGCTGTCGAAGACCCCGGTGAGGCGCAGAGGTTTCAGCAACTCGCTGACGAGGTCCTCCATGACGAGGTCATCCATGGACGAATCCTCAACCTCCGCGCCCGTTTGTTAATTGATGCGCCGACGCCCACGTCCGCAGTCTGGAAGTGGCACGAACACCCTAACGAAGGGCCCTTACACACATGTCCGGTCACAGCCCCATGCGGGTGGCGGTCGTCGGAGCGACCGGCTACCAGGGCGGCGCCGTCGCCCGTCTGCTCACCGAGCGCGGCCACCAGGTCCGTACGCTGACCCGCAGGCCCCCGGAGGGCCGCCCCGACCTCACGCGCCTCACCTACGTCCCCGGTGACCTGGCCGACCCGCACGCCGTGCGCGATCTGCTGGCGGGCGCCACGCACGCCTCGGTGGTGATGCCGCTCGAGTACGACCCGGTGAGGATCCGCAGGTACGCGCGGAACCTGGCGGAGGCGGCGCTCGCGGCGGGGATCGTCCGGCTGGTCCACAACGCCAACACGCGCATTCCTGCGGAGATCACCGGCGTCGCCGCGTTCGAGACGCGGCGACTGGCGGAGTCCGTGCTCCGGAAGCGGCTGTGGAACAGCCCGGTGGAGCTGGTGGTGCTGCGCCCGCCGGTCTATCTGGACAACCTGTTCAGCCCGTGGAACGGCCCGGCGCTGGTGCGGGACGGCACGCTCGCCTACCCGCTGCCCGCCGACACCCCCGTCGCCTGGCTCTCGCACCGGGACCTCCCGGAGGCGGTGTGCGCGGCGCTCACCGTGCCGGACGCGGCGGGCCGTACGTACGACATCGGCGGGGCGCGCACGGTCACGGGAGCCGAGCTCGCGGCGGCGTTCGGGACGGGATTGGGCCGCGACGTGCGCTACGTACCGCTCCCCGCGGATGCCTTCGAGCACGCCCTCGCGCGGGTCGTCGGCGCGGACGCGGCGGCCGGAGTGGCCGGGATCTACCACTACATGGCCAGTGGCGGGGCGAGCCAGGATCTGCTGGCAGGGGACGGCGGTATCTCGGCGGACGCCCTCGCGCTGCGGCCGGAGCCGGTCGAGTCGTGGGTGTCGCGTATGCCGTGGCAGGTGTGGGCGGACGAGGTGGCGGCCGCACGGGACTGACACCGGGACCGACACGTGAGCTGACACGTGAACCGACATGACTGATTCCGGACCCTCATGCGCTCTTGTGGTGATTCGTTCCGCACGAGAGGCTGCCGATGACGAGCGGGAGACGAGAGGGAGGGGAACCGGACTCATGAGACCGAGGACCGCCACAGCCGGATCGACCTGTCCGCCCTGGGGCACGGGCTCCCCGAACCGGCTGCTGCGGGTGACCGGCTGACCCCTGCACCAGCCACCAAAACCGGCCCCGCCGCCACCACCGACGCGGGGCCGGTTCCTCGTTTCCGTACGGGGGCGCTCCAAGTCCTTGCGCGCCCGCCCGCGCACTACTAGGTACAGAACCACCGGATTGCCCCCCGTCCGAGCCTGGGAAGGCTCCCCCCTGGAGTTGAGCCCGACAGAGCGAGCCCCACAGAGCAAGCCGACAGAGCGAGCCCCACAGAGTGAGCCTCTTCCATTCGAGTCCATTCGAGTGAACGCGGACAGGAGCGGCCATGCCCGCAGCCCGCCAGCAGTCGACGGAGCAGTTACAAAGAACGTCCACACCCCGTGCAGCGAAACCGCCCGCTCGACCCGCCATGCCCGTACAGCCCCCAGGTGATGCCGTGAACCCGCTGATTGGCCGCATTCCCGTTTCGGACGTACACCCGCTCGTCGAGTGCGGCCGAAGGCCCGCGAAGGCGGTGGCCGGCGAGACGTTCCGGATCACCGCCACCGTCTTCCGCGAAGGACATGACGCGGTCGCCGCCAATGTCGTCCTGCGCGGCCCCGGCGGGCGCAAGGGGCCTTGGACGCCGATGCGCGAGCTCGCCCCCGGTACCGACCGCTGGGGCGCCGATGTCACTCCCGACGCCGAAGGGCGCTGGACGTACGGCGTCGAGGCCTGGAGCGATCCTCTGGCCACCTGGCGCCACCATGCCGAGATCAAGATCCCGGCCGGGATCGACACCGCGCTCGTGCTCGCCGAGGGCGCGGAGCTGTACGAGCGGGCCTCGGCCGGGGTGCCGAAGAAGGGCGGTGGCAGGGAGGCGGTGCTCGCCGTGGCCGACGCGCTGCGCGACGAGAGCCGTACGCCCGCCGAGAGACTGGCCGCGACCCTCGCCCCCAAGGTGGTGGCCGCGCTCTCCCGCTATCCGCTGCGCGAACTGGTCACGGCCTCGCCCTCGTTGCCGCTCCAGGTGGAGCGCCCGCGCGCGCTGTTCGGGTCGTGGTACGAGTTCTTCCCGCGCTCCGAGGGCGCCACAATCAAGCGCGGCAAGCCGGTCTCCGGGACCTTCAGGACCGCCGCGCAGCGCCTCGCGGCCATCGCCGCGATGGGCTTCGACGTCGTCTACCTGCCGCCGATCCACCCCATCGGCACGACCCACCGCAAGGGCCCCAACAACGCCCTGACGGCGGGCCGGCACGATGTCGGCGTCCCCTGGGCGATCGGCTCGCCCGAGGGCGGCCACGACGCGGTCCACCCGGAGCTCGGCACCCTCGACGACTTCGACGAGTTCGTGCGCCGCGCCCGCGATCTGCGTCTGGAGGTGGCCCTGGACTTCGCTCTCCAGTGCTCCCCCGACCACCCGTGGGTGCAGAAGCACCCCGAGTGGTTCCACCACCGCGCCGACGGCACGATCGCGTACGCCGAGAATCCGCCGAAGAAGTACCAGGACATCTACCCGATCGCCTTCGACCAGGACATGAAGGGCCTGGTGGCGGAGACCCTGCGGGTGCTGCGGCACTGGATGGACCACGGCGTGCGGATCTTCCGTGTCGACAATCCGCACACCAAGCCGGTGGTCTTCTGGGAGAAGGTGATCGGCGAGATCAACCGCACCGATCCCGATGTCATCTTCCTGGCGGAGGCGTTCACCCGCCCCGCGATGATGCACACGCTCGCCAAGGCCGGCTTCCAGCAGTCGTACACGTACTTCACCTGGCGCAACACCAAGCAGGAGCTGACCGACTATCTGACCGAGCTGTCCGGCGAGGCCGCGTCGTACATGCGGCCCAACCTCTTCGTCAACACGCCGGACATCCTGCACGCCTGTCTTCAGGAGGGCGGCCGTCCGGCCTTCGAGGCGCGGGCCGTGCTCGCCTCGACCCTCTCCCCCACCTGGGGCGTGTACGCCGGGTACGAGCTGTGCGAGAACACTCCACTGAAGCCGGGCAGCGAGGAGTACCTGGACTCGGAGAAGTACCAACTGCGGCCCCGTGACTGGGAGTCGGCGGAGCGCGAGGGGCGCAGCATCGCCCCGCTGATCACCGCGCTGAACCGGATCAGGCGCCGCAACCCCGCGCTCCAGCAGCTGCGGGATCTCCACTTCCACCACGCGGACAACGACTCCGTCATCGCCTACAGCAAGCGATCGGGTTCGAACATCGTTCTGGTGGTCGTCAATCTCGACCCCCACCACACCCAGGAGGCGACGGTCTCGTTTGACATGCCGGAGCTCGGCCTCGACTGGCACGAGACCGTACCGGTGCGCGATGAGCTCACCGGCGAGACCTATCACTGGGGCAGGGCCAACTATGTGCGCCTCGAGCCTGGCGTCACGCCTGCGCACATCGTCGTCCTGCGACCGTCCCCGCCGATCGGAGGGTCACCCACATCATGATCGTCAACGAGCCCGTCCACGACCTCTTCGAGGACACCCCCGCCAAGGACCGGGACCCCGACTGGTTCAAACGCGCCGTGTTCTACGAAGTGCTCGTACGGTCCTTCCAGGACAGCAACGGCGACGGCGTCGGCGACCTCAGGGGCATCACCGCCAAGCTCGACTATCTGCAGTGGCTGGGCGTCGACTGCCTGTGGCTGCCCCCCTTCTTCAAGTCGCCGTTGCGTGACGGCGGTTACGACGTCTCCGACTACACCTCCGTGCTCCCCGAATTCGGCGACCTCGCGGACTTCGTGGAATTCGTGGACTCCGCGCACCAGCGCGGAATGCGGGTCATCATCGACTTCGTCATGAACCACACCAGCGACCAGCACCCGTGGTTCCAGGAGTCCCGCAAGGATCCCAGCGGCCCGTACGGCGACTACTACGTCTGGGCCGACGACGACAAGCAGTATCCGGACGCGCGGATCATCTTCGTCGACACGGAGACCTCGAACTGGACCTTCGACCCGGTCCGCAAGCAGTACTACTGGCACCGCTTCTTCTCCCACCAGCCGGATCTCAACTACGAGAACCCGGCCGTGCAGGAGGAGATCATCTCGGCGCTGCGCTTCTGGCTGGACCTCGGCATCGACGGCTTCCGGCTGGACGCCGTGCCCTACCTCTACCAGGAGGAGGGCACCAACTGCGAAAACCTTCCGGCAACGCACCAGTTCCTGAAGCGGGTCCGCAAGGAGATCGACGCCCACTACCCGGACACGGTCCTGCTGGCCGAGGCCAACCAGTGGCCGGAGGACGTCGTCGACTACTTCGGCGACTTCCCGGCGGGCGGCGACGAATGCCATATGGCGTTCCACTTCCCGGTGATGCCGCGGATCTTCATGGCGGTGCGCAGGGAGTCGCGCTATCCGGTCTCCGAGATCCTGGCCAAGACCCCGGAGAAGCCGGCGAACTGCCAGTGGGGCATCTTCCTGCGCAACCACGACGAGCTGACGCTCGAAATGGTCACCGACGAAGAGCGCGACTACATGTACGCGGAGTACGCCAAGGATCCCCGGATGCGCGCCAACATCGGCATCCGGCGGCGCCTCGCCCCGCTGCTCGACAACGACCGCAACCAGATCGAGCTGTTCACCGCGCTGCTGCTGTCGCTGCCCGGTTCGCCGATCCTCTACTACGGCGACGAGATCGGGATGGGCGACAACATCTGGCTGGGCGACCGGGACGCCGTACGGACCCCGATGCAATGGACCCCGGACCGCAACGCGGGCTTCTCGTCGTGCGATCCCGGCCGGCTGTATCTGCCGACCATCATGGATCCGGTCTACGGCTACCAGGTCACCAATGTGGAGGCGGCGATGGCGTCGCCGTCGTCGCTGCTGCACTGGACCCGGCGGATGATCGAGATCCGTAAGCAGAACCCCGCTTTCGGGCTGGGCTCGTACACCGAACTGCCGTCGTCCAACCCGGCGGTGCTGGCGTTCCTCCGCGAGTACAAGGACGACCTCGTCCTGTGCGTGAACAACTTCTCGCGGTTCGCCCAGCCCACGGAGCTGGATCTGCGGGCCTTCAACGGCCGTCACCCGGTGGAGCTGATCGGCGGGGTGCGGTTCCCGGCGATCGGTGAGTGGCCGTACCTGCTGACGCTGGCGGGGCACGGTTTCTACTGGTTCCGGCTGCGCAAGGAGGCCGCGCCCAAGGAGACCGTGGTGAACGGGACCGTGCGGAAGGAATCCGCGAAGCCGGCGAGGACGGCGGAGCGGGCGCGGGTCGCGCGGGCGTAATCCGGCACATGCCAGCTCGTGTGCGGGGCGGTTGTCACCGCCCCGCACGGGGCACGCTCCCCCTCATATCGAGATTCCGTACCGATTCCGTACGGAGCCCGTACGGATCATCCTCAGCCGACACTCCCCCTGCCTTCGGCGGGAGGACCCCCACGCACAGCCCGGACAGCCTGTATTGTCGCAATCCGGGACACTCTTCGCATCCTGTGGTGTGCCCGGGGAAAGGACGCGATGCCATGTCGGAGGCTGCATCCACCCGCACCCCCGTGGCTCTGCTTCCCTCGCTCACCCCGCTGCTGCACGAATGGCTGCCCCGGCAGCGGTGGTTCGCGGGCAAGGGACGCCCGGTCGCCGGCTTCCTGCTGGTCTCGGCCGCCGAACTGCTGCCGGTCGACTCGACAGGTCCCGGTCTGCTGCATCTGCTCGTCCGTGTCCAGCAGCCCGGACCGGCGGGCGGCAAGGGCGCGAGCACGAAAGCCACCACCCGGGAGACCGCCGACTGCTACCAGCTGCTCCTCGGCGTACGCACCACCCTGCCGCCGCATCTCGCCTCCGCGCTGATCGGCCGCGTCACGTCGGGACCGCTGGCCGGCCGGGCCGTCTACGAGGGGCTGCACGACCCCCGGCTCGCCGCCCTGCTGCTGGAGCGGCTGCGAACCCCCGGCCGGTTCGGGCCGCTGCGCTTCGACCGGGCGGCGCCGGTGCGGGGCGGACTGCCCGCCCGGGTGCTGGACGCCGAGCAGTCCAACTCCTCGCTGGTGTACGGGGATTCGTACATTCTGAAAATCTTCCGCCGGGTGTATCCGGGCATCAACCCCGATCTGGAGCTGCCGCTCGCGCTCGCGCGGGCGGGCTGCGACCGGGTGCCCGCGCCCGTCGCCTGGTACGAGTCCGACGCGCCCGAACCGTGCACCCTGGGTGTCCTCCAGCCGTATCTGCGCGGTTCGCAGGACGGCTGGCAGCTGGCACTGAAGGCCCTCGCCGACGGTCGGGACTTCACCGGCGAGGCGCGCGCGCTGGGGCGCGCCACCGCCGAGGTGCACACCGCGCTGGCCGCCGCCCTGCCGACCGTCTCGCTCGGCCGCCCGCAGACCGAACACCTGGCGACCGCGATGAACGAGCGCCTGGACGCCGCCGTACGGGCCGTGCCCGCACTGCTGCCGTACGTACGAGGACTGCGCACCGCCTTCGACGCGATCGCCGACGCGGGGCCGGGCGGCGCCGGGCGCGCACAGCGCGGCCAGCACAGCCAGCGCATCCACGGCGATCTGCACCTCGGCCAGGCCCTGCGCACCCCGGACGGCAGCTGGTCGGTCATCGACTTCGAGGGCGAGCCGGCCCGTCCGCTCGCCGAGCGCCGCCGGGTGCAGCCGCCCGTCCGGGACATCGCGGGCATGCTGCGCTCCTTCGACTACGCGGCCCACTCGCACCGCCCCTGGAACCCCGCCTGGGCGGCGCGCTGCCGGGCGGCGTACTGCGAGGGGTACGCGGATGCCTCGGGCACCGATCCACGGGCCGAGCCGGAACTGCTGCGCGCCTACGAGACGGACAAGGCGGTCTACGAGGTCGTGTACGAGGCCCGGCACCGGCCGGACTGGCTGCCGGTCCCGATGTCGGCGATCCAGAGGCTTGCCCTTCCGGGGGGCTGACGCGCCCCGGACCCCGTGACCGCACCCCCGACACCCCGCCAAGGAGGCCGCCCCCGTGACCGCCCGCAAGCCTGCCGCCAAACCCCCCACCCCCTCCGCCCGTACCAAGGACGCCGCCGCCAAGGACACCCGTCATGGCGTACGACCGGCCGAGCCCCTCGACGGCGCCGACCGGGAGCGGCTGCTCAGCGGCGCGCACCACGACCCGCACGCACTGCTCGGCGCGCACTCGGTGCGCGGCGGACTGCTGTTCCGGGTGCTGCGCCCGTACGCGCTGTCGGTGACGGTCATCGCCAAGGGGCTGCGCGCGGAGCTGCACGACGAGGGGGACGGCTTCTTCGCCGCCGTACTGCCGCTGCGCAAGGTCCCCGAGTACGCGTTGCAGGTGGCGTACGAGGACGCGACGCTCGAGTTCGCGGACCCGTACCGGTTCCTGCCCGCGCTCGGCGATCTCGATCTGCACCTGGTCGGCGAGGGCCGCCACGAGGAGCTGTGGCAGGCGCTCGGCGCCCGGCCGATGACGCACCAGGGAGTGACCGGCACCCGCTTCACGGTCTGGGCGCCCAACGCCCGGGGGGTGCGGCTCGTCGGGGACTTCAACTACTGGGACGGCACGGCCCACGCGCTGCGCTCGCTCGGCGGGAGCGGGGTGTGGGAGCTGTTCGTGCCGGGTGTGGGCGAGGGCGCGCTCTACAAGTTCGACATCACCCGGCCCGACGGCTCCCACACCGTGCGCGCGGACCCGATGGCCCGCCGCACCGAGGTGCCGCCGGCCACGGCGTCGGTCGTGACGGAGGCGCACCACGAGTGGCACGACGAGGAGTGGATGGCGCACCGCGCCGACCGTCCCGTCCACGAGTCGCCGGTCTCGGTCTACGAGGTGCACCTGCCGTCCTGGCGGCCTGGCCTGACGTACCGCGAGCTGGCGGTCCAACTCCCGGCCTACGTCCGGGAGCTCGGGTTCACGCACGTCGAGCTGATGCCGGTCGCCGAGCACCCGTTCGGGGGCTCGTGGGGGTATCAGGTCACCGGCTTCTACGCGCCGACGTCCCGGATGGGCACCCCCGACGACTTCCGGCACCTGGTCGACGCGCTGCACCGGGCCGGCATCGGCGTGATCATGGACTGGGTGCCGGCGCACTTCCCCCGCGACGACTGGGCGCTGGCGGAGTTCGACGGGCGTCCGCTGTACGAGCACTCCGACCCGGCCAGGGCGGCGCACCCCGACTGGGGGACGCTGGAGTTCGACTACGGCCGCAAGGAGGTCCGCAACTTCCTGGTCGCCAACGCCGTCTACTGGTGCGAGGAGTTCCACATCGACGGGCTGCGGGTGGACGCGGTCGCCTCGATGCTGTATCTCGACTACTCGCGCGAGCACGGCGCATGGTCCCCGAACGAGCACGGCGGCCGGGAGAACCTGGACGCGGTCGCCTTCCTCCAGGAGATGAACGCCACGGTCTACCGGCGCTGCCCCGGCGTGGTCACCATCGCCGAGGAGTCCACCGCCTGGGACGGGGTCACCCGGGCCACCCACCATGTCGGGCCCGGCGGCTTCGGCGGTCTCGGCTTCGGCCTGAAGTGGAACATGGGCTGGATGCACGACTCGCTGGTCTACGTGTCGAAGGAGCCGGTGCACCGCAAGTACCACCACAACGAGATGACCTTCTCGATGGTGTACGCGTACAGCGAGAACTACGTCCTGCCGATCTCGCACGACGAGGTGGTGCACGGCAAGCAGGCCCTGGTGTCGAAGATGCCCGGCGACTGGTGGCAGCGGCGCGCCAACCACCGGGCGTACCTCGGTTTCATGTGGGCGCACCCCGGCAAGCAACTGCTCTTCATGGGGCAGGAGTTCGCGCAGGGTGCCGAGTGGTCGCACGAGCACGGCCCCGAGTGGTGGCTGATGGACGAGACGTACCACTCGGCGGGGGACCACCGGGGCGTGCGTGACCTGGTGCGCGAGCTGAACCGGGTCTACGCCGTGACGCCCGCGCTGTGGCAGCGGGACACCGTTCCCGAGGGCTTCGCGTGGGTCGACGGCGGGGCCGCCGAGGACAACGTCTTCGCCTTCCTCCGGTTCGACGCCCAGGGTGCCCCGCTGCTGGCGGTGTCGAACTTCTCCCCCGTCGTCCGGGAGGAGTACCGGCTGGGGGTCCCCTCCACCGTCCCCGTCTGGGCGGAGGTGCTCAACACGGACGCGGCCCGGTTCGGCGGCGGTGACGTGGGCAACCCCGACCCGCTGAAGCCGGAGTCGGTCGCCGCCCACGGTCACCGCACGAGCGTCGAGCTCACTCTGCCGCCGCTGGCGACGGTGTGGCTGAAGCCGGCGTGATCACGCCGAGCCGCTGGGTGGCCCGGGTCAGCGCCACATAGAGGTCGTTGGCGCTCATCCGGTCCGGGTCGACGACGAGGACCGTGTCGAACTCCAGGCCCTTGGCCTGGCGCGGGTCGAGCAGGACGACGGGCCGGGACAGATCCAGTGGCCCGTCGTCCCAGAGGGCGGGGTGCAGCTCGCGGGGCGCGATGACCGCGAGCCGCCCCTCGGCCGGGGCCTCGGCGCGCGCGAGCCGGGCCACCTCGGCCAGCGGGAGCGTGCTCTCCCAGGGCCGTACGCCCGTCGAACGGATGGAGCGCGGCGGGGTGAACGCCGGGTCGGTGGCTCGGCGGCGCTCGGACGCGTAGTCCATGATCTCCGCGGGCGTACGGTAGTTGACGCCGAGCCGGGCGAGCTCCCAGCGGTCGCCGACGTACGGCTCCAGGATCTCCTTCCAGGAGGCGCATCCCGCCGGGTCGGCGGTCTGGGCCGGGTCGCCGACGAGGGTCATGGAGCGGGTCGGGGCGCGGCGCATCAGCAGCCGCCAGGCCATCGCCGACAGCTCCTGCGCCTCGTCGACGATGATGTGGCCGAACGCCCAGGTCCGGTCGGCGGCGGCGCGTTCGGCGGCGCTGCGGTGATCGGCCTCCTCCTGACGCTCGGCGAAGCGTTCGGCGTCGATGATGTCGTGCGCGGCGAGGACCTCGGAATCCTCGTCGTGCTTGTCCTCGAACTCGTAGGTCCGGGACGCGTACGAGACGTCCAGTACGCCCTGCGCGTAGGCGATCTGCCGCGCCCGCTCGGCCTCGGCGGCGGCGAGGGCGGCGGAGTCGTCGTGGCCGAGGAGTTCGGCGGTCTCGTCGAGGAGGGGTACGTCGGCGGGCGTCCACGGTCCGCCCGCGCGACGCCGGATCAGCTCCGCGTCCAGGTCCGCCAGATGGGTCGGGTCCTCCAGGTAGTCCGCGAGGAACTCCTGGGGGGCGAGCGGGGGCCAGAGCGAGGTGATGGCGGCGTGGACGTCAGGGCTGGCGGCGATGGCCTTGCCGAGCTGGGCGATGTCGTCGGGCCCGAGGAAGTTCGGTCCGCCGTACGGGTCGGCGCCGATGCGGTCGGCGAGCTGGGTCGTCAGATCGTCGATGATCCGGAAGGCGAAGGTGGGCAGGGCGAGGTTGTGCGGCAGCCCGGTCTCGCGGGCCTTGTGCCGCGCCTCGACGGCCATGTCCCAGTCGAGGACCAGGTCCCCGTCGTCGTGCGCGATGACGAGCGGCTCGTCCTTCTCGGGCACCCGCTGCCGGTCGCGTACGGCTTCGGCGAGGGCACCGGCCATCTCCGCCCTTCCCTTGACCTCGGCGGCGGCGGGCGTGTCGGTGCCGGTGGCGTGGACGCCGGGGAACAGCTCGCCGACGGTCGCCAGGAGCACTCCCGTCTCACCGAGCGAGGGCAGCACCTCGCCGATGTACCCGAGGAAGGTGGGGTTGGGGCCGACGATCAGGACGGCCCGCTTGGCGAGCTGCTCGCGGTGCGCGTACAGCAGATAGGCGGCCCGGTGCAGCGCGACGGCCGTCTTCCCGGTCCCCGGCCCGCCCTCGACGACGAGCACTCCGCGCTGCGGGGCGCGGATGATGCGGTCCTGCTCGGCCTGGATGGTCGAGACGATGTCCCCCATCCGGCCGGTGCGCGCGCTGTTCAGCGCGGCGAGGAGCACCTCGTCGGCGTCGTGGGACTCGTATCCGGTGCGGGTGGGGTCGTTGAGATCCATGATCTCGTCGTGCAGCCCGGTGACCGTGCGGCCCTCGGTGGTGATGTGCCGCCGGCGCCGCAGCCCCATCGGTTCGTAACCGGTCGCGAGATAGAACGGCCGCGCGACCCGGGCCCGCCAGTCGATGAGCAGCGGGGTGCGTTCGGCGTCGTCCCGCCGGATTCCGGTGCGCCCGATGTGGTGCGTCGTGCCGTCGCGCCGGTCGATCCGCCCGAAGACCAGTCCGCTGTCGGCGGCATTCAGCGCGGCGAGCGTCGCGGAGTGCTCGATGACGGCGACATCGCGCTCGACGCGTGCCTGGCGGCCGGTGCCGTTCTGCCCGACGGCGCCCTGTACCGCGGCCTCGGCCTCGGCCCTGAGCTGGTCGAGCCGCTCATGGACGAGGGAGACGAATTGTTGTTCCTGCCGCAATTCCTCGGTTGACAATTCAGCTCCTGACGCGATACAGTGCGTTTATTGAATTTCTCCGCGCTTTACTGCAGGCTTCACCTGCGCGCGGATAGCAACTATCAAATATACGCGAATAAATACCCCGACCGTCAATTCGGTCGGGGGTTTTTGTTTGCGTAGGGCATGCCGGGCATGCGGGCGTGATCACGGAGGGACTCATGGCGGGTCGGGCGGCGGAGTTGCTGCGGGCCTGTGGCGCGGCGGGGTTGGAACACCCCGGTGGGACCCTGCTCGCCCATCTGGAGCGGGTGCGGGAGCGGCTCGCCTGGTGGGGAGCGCGGCCCGAGCTCCAGCTTGCCGGGCTGTGCCACGCCTTCTACGGGACCGACGGTTTCAGCACCTCGCTGCTGCCGCTGGAGCGGCGCGGCGAACTGGCCGCCGCCATCGGGGAGGAGGCGGAAGCACTCGTGTACTTCTACGCGAGCTGCGACCGCGAGCTCTCGTACGCCACGCTGGCCCAGGACGACGCCGTCTTCCGCGACCGGTTCACGGGCGAGACGTTCACGCCTACCCTGCGGCAACGGCAGGAATTCGCCGAACTGACCGCCGCGAACGAGCTCGACCTCGCGGAGGTCAACGACGCGTTCCGGACCGAGTGGGGCGGCCGGCTCCTCATGCTCTTCGCCCGCTTCGCACCCCTGCTGAGCGAGTCGGCGCGCAAGGACCTCCGTACCGGTCTCGACCCCGGCATCGAGGCCCGCACCGCCTTCCTCCAGGGGCTGGAGCCGGGTGAGGTCCGGCGCGGGGTCGTGTCCGGCACGGAGAGCTTCGGCGTGTTCGTGGAGCTGGGCGGCGGGAAGGACGGCTTCATCAACTGCGCCGAACTGACCTGGTCGTCCGAGTACTTCGCCCATACGTCCGAGCTGCTGAGCGTCGGCCAGGAGGTCACCGCCACCGTGCTCGAGATCAACTGGACGCGCGTCGAGGCCGAGCTGTCCCTCAAGGACCTGGAACCGGACCCGATGCGGGAGTTCGCCCGCAGCCAGCTGGGCCGGATCGTGCCCGGGGTGGTCATCACCAAGCGCGCGCCGATCGGGACCTTCGTGCGCATGCGGGACGGGATGGTGGGTCTCGTCCCCGTGGCCGACCTGGCGGAACGGGAGCCGCAGGTCGGCGACGAGGTGAGCGTCGAGGTCGTCGGCGTGAACATCAACCGCCGCCAGATCACGCTCGCGCTGCGCTGACGGCGCGCACGGAGACGTCCCGCGGGCCTCGGACGGGCCGCGGGACGTCTCCGTGGTCTCGGCGGTTCAGTTGTGGACGCCCGGCGGTTCAGTTGGCGACGCCCCGCTTGAAGGCCGACTTCGCCCAGACGTAGCCGAGCAGGGCCAGCCCGGTGCACCAGACCAGCGAGATCCAGCCGCTGTTGCCGATCTCGGTGCCCATCAGCAGGCCCCGGACGGTCTCGTTGGTCGGGGTGAAGGGCTGGTGGTCGGCGAACACGCGCATCCAGGACGGCATGGTGTCGGTGGGGACGATGGCGCTGCCCAGGAACGGGAGGAGGGTGATCGGCATAGGCAGGTTCGAGGCGGACTCGACGGTCTTGGCGACCAGCCCCATGGCCGCCGAGATCCAGGTCAGGGCGAAGGCGAGGAAGGCGAGGAGACCGGTGGCCGCCAGCCACTCCACGGCGGTGGCGTCGGGACGGAACCCGATGGCGAGGGCGACGGCGGTGACCACGGCCGTGCCGAGGGCGGTCTGGACGAGGTTGGAGAGGACGTGTCCGGTGAGGAAGGAGGCGTGGGACATCGGCATGGTCCGGAAGCGGTTGACGATGCCTTCCGTCTTGTCCATGCAGACGCCGAGCGCGGCACCGATGGAGCCGGTGGCGACGGTCATCAGGATGATCCCCGGAGCGATGTAGTCGATGTAGTCGCCCTCGAGCTGGGGCCCCTGGATTCCCGCCCCGAGCGCACCGCCGAAGGCGTAGGTGAAGAGCAGGAGAAAGAGGACCGGCATCATGATGATGGTCATGACCACGGACGGGTAGCGCACGGCGCGCTTGATGTTCCGGCGGAACATGGTGACGGAGTCACGGGCGGCGTAGGCGAGGCTGCTCATCGGGAGATCTCCTGCTTCTCGGAGCCGGTCAGGGTGAGGAAGACGTCGTCGAGGTCCGGAGTGTGCTGGGAGAGGGCCTCGGGGGTGATGCCGGCGCCGTCGAGGATGTCCAGCACGGCGCGGAGGGTGGGCACGGTGCCGTCGGAGGGGATCTGGAGGGTGAGTTCCTCGTCGTTGCGGCCGGTGGCGGCGAGGTGGGTGGCGGCCAGGTCCAGGGTCGCCGCGTCGGCGAACTTCAGGGAGATGTGGCCGCCGGGGATCAGGCGCTTGAGCTCGTCGGCGGTGCCTTCGGCGATCAGCTTTCCGCCGTCCAGTACGGCGATACGGTCGGCCAGTTGGTCGGCCTCCTCCAGGTACTGGGTGGTGAGGAAGATCGTCACGCCGTCGTCGGCGACCAGGGAGCGGATGATGTCCCACATGGTGCGGCGGGAACGCGGGTCCAGGCCGGTGGTGGGCTCGTCGAGGAAGATGATGCGCGGGTCGCCGACCAGGGTCATGGCGAGGTCGAGCTTGCGGCGCATACCGCCGGAGTAGGTGGTGACCGGCTTCTTCGCGGCCTCGGTGAGGTCGAAGCGGCGCAGCAGTTCGGCGGAGCGGCGGCGGCCCTCGGCGCGGGGCAGATGATGCAGGTCCGCCATGAGCATCAGGTTCTCCTCGGCGTTGAGGAGGTTGTCGACGGCGGCGAACTGGCCGGTGACGCCGATGATCTTCCGTACGGCATCGGGCTCGCGGCCCACGTCGTACCCGGCGAGCTGGGCGGTTCCGCCGTCGGCGGTGATCAGTGTGGAGAGGATCTGGACGGTGGTGGTCTTGCCGGCGCCGTTGGGGCCGAGCAGGGCGAAGACGCTGCCGGCCGGGATGTCCAGGTCGATGCCGCGCAGGACCTGCTTGTCGCCGTAGGACTTGGTGAGGTTGGTGGCGCGGAGGGAGGCGGGCGCCTGGGTGGCGGTCGCGTGGCGCTTGAGTTGTGATGTGGGCATGACAGATAGCTCCTTGGCGGAGTGGAAGGCAGGAGGCGGTGAGGCGGTGAGGCGGTGAGGTTACGGGCGTGGGCCGCCCTTACGGGTCAGGCGCGGCGGATGTGGATGTCACCGACCGTGGTGCGGGCGCGGAGTTCGACGGTGTCGATGGCGTCGCCGGGGCCGACGGCGTCCGTGAGGGAGTTGCGCAGGGCGCCGACGCCGGTGTGGACGTCGACCCACGCGGCGGTCGTGGCGGGGATGCCGACCTCGATGTTGCCCACGGAGCCGCGCAGGGTGACCTTGCCGCGGGTGATCCGGTCGATGCGGATGGGCCCGTTGGAGGACTTGGCCTCGACGTCGGCGTGAGCGGTGCCCACCTCGATCCGGCCGTTGGCGGCGGAGATCTCCAGCGCGCCGGTGACCTCGTCGAGCTCGGTGTCGCCGTTGCCGTTCTTGACAGTGAGGGTGCCGTCGACGCGGCCGACGGTGACCGGGCCCGCGGCGGTGATCTCGCCGGCCGCGGTGGCGCGTTCGAGGCGGATCGCGCCCAGGTCGTTCCGGAGCCGGACGCCGGCGGCCTCCTCGACGCGGATGTCGCCGACGGAGGACCTCAGACGGGTGTCACCGAACCGGCCGGTGCAGTGGAAGTCACCGACCCCGACGGTGCCCTGGAGCTCGGAGCCGGCCGGCAGGCCGATGAGGACGTCCACGGCGCCCGGCTTGTTGAACGGGGAGCGCCTGCGCGGGGCCTTGACCGTGAGGACCCCGCCCGAGCAGGTCACCGTGGTCTGCTCCGCGTCACGCACATCGTTGTCGGAGGCCGCGTTGGCGGGGAGCACCTCGACCTCGGTGTCGGTGCGGTCGGTGGCGACGATCCGCGCGGTGCCGACCTGGAGGTCGATGACGGCGGTGATCGGCTTGGGGGTGTCGAAGGAAGGCATGGCGATGTTCCCGTCCTGTCGGAATGGGTGACCAAGAAGAGGGGGAAGTGGTGCGGGGCGGGCGTGTGGGCCTGTGGGCCTGTGGGCCTGTGGGCGTCAGCGAACCCAGCCGGTGAAGCCCCGGCCGCCGCGGGCGCGGTCCGCCGCGGCGGCGGGAGCTGCGGCCGGGCGGGCCGCCGGGTCCAGCGCGGCGGCCGTGGCACGGACCAGCCAGGCGTTGACCGAGAGGCCCTCGCGGCCCGCGGCCTCCTCCAGGCGGGCCTTGAGATGGGCCGGCAGGCGGAAGTTGATACGGGCCGAGGCGCCGTCGTCGCCCTCCGGGACCGGGGGCGGGGCGAGCGGCGCGGCCACCTCGGCGCGCGGCGGGGCCTCCTCCTGCACCGGGGCCGGGGGCAGCGTGACCACGAACTCGGGGTCGGCGCCGCGCAGCCGTACGTCGACCGATCCGGGAGCCAGCTCGCGGGTCACCTCGCTCATCGCCGCGGAGAGGGCGGTGAGGAGGGTGAGCCGGGCGGCCGAGTCCAGCGGTGCGGTGAGGCGCTCGGCCAGGGCCCGGGCTTCCTCGCCGCCGGTTTCGGCGGCGACGGCGAGCTCCTGACGGAGGCGGTCGACGTACGGGGTGAGGTCCATGACGCCATCATGGCACACGTATGGCGTCATGGGTAGCCCAGATGGTGCGCGTCGAGGCGAGGAGGGGGGCGGGGCGGGGGCGAACACCACTTGACTCGGCAACAGTAACCGGAGAAACGTGCAGGTCAGAAGCGTTAGCGTCGACCCGTGGCGCCACGGCGGAAAATCTTTGGCGCCATGGCGCGCCACGCGGCGCCAGATGGCGCCATTCGGTGCCACGTGGCAGCGGATGGCGTCATGCGGCGTCCCTCTGCCGGACCGGTGCCGGGGAGACGTGCCACGCCTCAAGGCGTGGCACGTCTTCGGCGGCCGGAGCGCCGGACCTCTTGCCGGCGACGGGGAGGGTCCGGTCCGCCGCCCGGTTCGGGGGCGGCCATGGCTGCCGTCCACGTCCGGGAACGGTGGCCCCGGGGTGCGGTGGGACAGCTCAGCCGCGGCGGGCGAGGGAGAGAAGCGCGCCCGCCGCCAGCAGCGCGGCGAGGGTCGCGTAGCCGTAGGTGAGGGTGGAAGCGGCGGCGACGCCGGCGACGAGCAGGGGGCCGCCCGCGTCGCCGAGTTCACGGCCGAGTTCGGCGGAGCCCATGGTCTGGCCCATGCGCTCTTCCGGCGTCGCGGCCGCCAGAGCCGCGAAGCCGAGCGGGGTGATCAGTCCGGTGCCGGTGCCGATGAGAGCGGCGGCGGCCAGCACGCCGGTCAGGCCGGGCAGCATCGCGGCGGCGAGACCCGCCGCGGTCAGCCCCAGTCCGGCGAGCAGGCCGACGCGGGTGGTCAGGCGCCCGGTGTCCAGGGCGTGGCCCGCCTTGGGCTGCACCACGGCGGCGGTCGCGGCCAGGACGGAGACGGCGGCACCGGTCGCGATGGTGCCGAGCCCGGCCGCGGCGCCGGAGACGGGCAGGAAGCCCACGCCGACGGAGAGCGCGGCGGTGGCGGCGGCAAGGCAGGCGGTGGGCGCGAGGAAGGAGCGGTCGGCCAGGCGCCGGGCGAGGTCGGCGACGGTCTGCCGCTTGCGGGGCAGCGGCGGAACGACGGGCACGGCGAGCGCGGCCCACAGCGCCACGCCGGCCGCGCACAGCGCCATCACCGTGAACAGCAGGCGCAGGCCACCGGCCCAGACCAGAACGCCGCCCAGGAGCGGGCCGAGGGTGTAGCCGATGGACTTGTAGAAGCCGTAACTGCCGAACGCGCGGCCGCGCTTGGCGGCCGGGTTGAGCCGGGCCACCATGGCGGAGGCGGAGGGGGAGAACGCGGAGGCGGCGGCGCCCTGACCGAGGCGGGCCGCCCACAGCCAGCCGGGGCTGTCCGCGACCGCGTAGAGCGCGGAGGCGGCGGCGAAGGCGATCAGGCCGCCCAGGAGGACCGGCTTGCCGCCGATGCGGTCGGCCAGCGAGCCGAAGACCGGCTTGAGAACGACCTCGGCGCCGTCGTACAGGGCGAGCAGTCCGCCCAGGACGAGCAGGGAGGTGACGGCGTCCTCGGAGAAGCCGCCGAGGTTGGCGGCGATGCCGTGCGCGCCGAAGGCGGTGGTGAATCCGGCCGCGTACAGCGGCCACATGGCCCGACGCGGGGCCGCGGATATGGGCTGCTGGGTCATCAGGCGTCCTCACCGGTGGTGTGCAGGGCGGCGAAGACGCGTTCGGCGTAGTCCTCGCACGCGGTGGCGCACCGCCTGAGCCGCGTCGCGGCCTCGGCCGCTTCCGGGGCGCCGAAGACGTCGCGCGCGGTCAGGTCGCGGTGCCAGCGGCGCAGCCGTTCCAGGCTCTGCTCCTCTTCCTCCAGCTCGGCCAGCGTGAACTTGGCGTTGCGGATCTCCTTGGCGATCTCTTCCTCGAACTTGCCGCAGTCCGCCAGGAACTCCGCCCAGTCCGCCGAGCGGGCCGCGTTGAACATCCCCCTGAACCTGGCGGCGTCCTCGGGGGTGCGGCCGGACGCCTGGAGCGTCACGCCCTGTCCGCCCGCGCTGTCGGCCAGGGCCAGGGCACGCCGGACGCCCTCGGCGAAGACCGGCACGTCCGGGACCGCCCAGATGCCCTGCCCCAGCGACAGGGCCCCGATCTTGCGCAGCTCCCGCCACACCGCCACCCGGTGCCGCGACGGCTCCGCGGGCAGCTTGATCACCAGGACCAGCCACGACGTTGCCTGCTCTGCCTCAGTCACGGCCGTGAATGTAGCAGGCGTTACACACCTTCACGTGACCCGCGGACGCGGAGCGGGTCCCGCCATCCCGCCGGGGCCCGCTCCGTACTCATGACGGTTGCGTCGTTCCCGAGGCCGTGGCCGTGTCAGAGCACGTCCTCGAGCTCCTGCAACAGCTTCCGCTTCGGCCGCGCGCCCACCATCGACCTCAGCGGCTCCCCCGCCTTGAAGACCATCAGCGTGGGCGTCGCCAGCACCGCGTACCGGGCCGTGACCTCCGGGTTCGTGTCGACGTCGAGCTGCACGACCTTGAGCCGGTCCGCCTCCTCCCCCGCTATGGCGCTGAGCACCGGATCGAGCTGGCGGCACGGCCCGCACCAGTCCGCGGTGAACTTCACCAGGACCGGGCGGTCCGCGCCCAGCACCTCGTGGTCGAAGTCCGCGTCCGTCACCGACGCGACGCCCTCTGTCTGCATCATCCGTCAACCTCCCCATTCACACTGCGGATCCGGGCCTCCCGGCAGCTCGGCCTCGGCCCGGAGAAGCTGCGCACCGACCTGGTCGCGTACCGTCTGCAGCCGACCGATCAGCTCGTCGAGCTCGGCCAGCTTGCGCCGGTACACGTCCAGCGACGCGGGACACGCGTCCCCCGCCGGGTGACCGGCCCGCAGGCACTCCACGAAGGGCCTGGTCTCCTCCAGCTCGAACCCGAAGTCCTGAAGGGTCCGGATCTGCTGGAGCAGCCGCAGGTCCTCCTCGTCGTACGTGCGGTACCCGTTCACCGAGCGCCGGGCGGGCAGCAGCCCGCGGGACTCGTAGTAGCGCAGAGTCCGCGTGGTCGTGCCCGCCCGCTCCGCCAGCTCGCCGATTCGCATGTCCACGACGGTAAGCCTTGACGTCGGCGTCAAGGCAAAGCGCCTTTCGGGACCCGGGTCAAAGGGCGACGCCACGCGCCCGCAGGAAGGCGAGCGGTGGGACCGCGAAGCCGTACACCGGTCGGGTCCGGGCCTCGAAGTGCAGGTGCGGGCCGGTGGAGTTGCCGGTGCTGCCCGACCTGCCGATCCGCTGACCCGTGCCGACACGCTGGCCCGTGTGGACGGCGAGGGCCGAGAGATGGCCGTACTGGGTGTACGTACCCGGACCGTGCTTGATCACGACGTGGTAGCCGTACGCCCCGCCCCAGCCCGCCTCCACCACGGTGCCGGAATGGACCGCCCTGACCGGAGTGCCCGTCGGGACGACGAAGTCCTGGCCGCTGTGCCGATGGGACCAGAGGCGGCCACCGATACCGAAGGGCGCCCCGAGGACGTGGCCGTCCACGGGTCTCACCCACGCCCTGCGCAGCCGCTCCGCGGCACGCGACGCACGCGCCTTGCGTTCGGCGGCCGCCTTCCGCGCGGCGTGGCGCTTCGCCGCCTCTTGGGCCCGCCGGGCCCCGGCGGCCGCGTGCCGGGCCTCGGCCGCCATGGCCGCTGTGGCCGCCGTGCGCTGGGCGTCGGCCTGGGCGCGCACCGCCGCGGCGAGCCGGAGCGCGGTGTCCGCGGCCAGTGGCCGAACCGCGGTGGACACCGGTGGCGCCGGAACCCGCGCGTCGCCGTGGGCGGGGCCGGGCACCAGGGCGAGCGTGGCCACGGCGGCTCCGGCCAGTGCGGTGGCGCGGCGACGGATCTTCACGACGGTCTCCTCCACGAGCGGGTGACGAGTGACGAGGCGCCACGCCGCTCATGCGGAGATCGGGATATTCCTGGACGAATGCTTGGATGTCCACCGCCTCGATGGAGAACACGGCGGACCACTTACGGAAGTTCAGGCGCGCCACGACGCCCCGGCCGACGGTGGACCGCCGACCGGGGCGGGACAGGCGCGAGGGGCCGACCCGCCGGCCGGTCAGGCGCGCAGGAGCGGGATGATCTGCTCCTCCTCGTACGCGAAGTGCGTCTCCAGCTCGGACTGGAGCCTGGCGAGTTCCGCGCGGAGCTCGTCGGGATCGCCCTCGTCGAGACGTGCCAGGAGGGCCTGGAGGTCGTCCAGGATCCGGGCGACCGTGGTGTGCTCGCGGCGCAGCCGGTCGAGGGCCTCCTGGACCTCCGGGGCGGTGAACTCGCGGGCGAGGTACGGGAAGAGACCGGTGTCCTCGCCCCCGTGGTGGACCGCCATCGCCGAGCAGAAGGTCAGGCAGTGCTTGCGCAGCTCGACGGTCAGCCCGGCGGCGGGCCGGGCACCCGCCCCGCCCCCGTCCCCGCCCCCGGTCGTGAGGTGCGCGTCGAGCCGCTCGCGCAGTGCCGTCAGCTCGCCCCGGAGCCAGTCGTGGATCTTGACGATCTCGTCGGCGAGGGCGTCGAGCCGGGTCGGCGGCCGGTAGTCGTCCACCGGGATCCGGTAGAGCGCGACGACCGGGATGACCCGCTCGGTCTGCTTCTGGTAGTCGGCGTAGCCGGGCGCCACCGCGACCACGCGGGCGAAGAGCTCGTCGCGCTCCGCGCCGCTCGCCGCGACGGCCGTGGCCTGCCAGGATTCGGCCCCGAGCTCGACGGTGACCTGCGGGTTCAGCAGGATGTTGCGATACCAGTCGGGGTGCCGGTCGGAGCCGCCCGCGGAGCCGACCACCAGCAGCCGGTCGCCGTCCTCGACGAAGCCGAGCGGGGTGGTGTGGGTGGCGCCGCTGCGGGCCCCGGTGGTGGTGAGAAGAAGAAGCACCCATCCCTCGAAGGGGCCGCCGAGCACTCCGGCGTTGGTGCGGAATTCGTTGATGATCTGTTCGTTGAACTGGAGAGGCAAGAGCCGTCCCTCGGTCCTCGAGCCTCCATGTCTCCGCTTTCCGGCGCGGACCGACACGCGATTCGAGTTCCCTCATGGGAGCCGACGGATGATCCGTTTGTCAATCCTGATTGACGATTGCCTCGTAGGTGGCCGCCCAGTCGCCGGTCGCGTGGCCCTTCGCGATCGCCCTGTCCGCCACGGACGTGATCGATTCCAGGTGGGACACGTCGAGGCCGCGAGTGCGTGCCGCGTGCAGGATGTGCCTGACGCCCGCGGCCATCATGCCGAGGTTGGCCTCGGCCCCCGGGTAGCTTCCGGCGTCGATGTTCGCCGCCGTGCCTTCCGCGATGGGCGGCATGATCTGGGCGATGGTGTTCATGTACGGGGCGATGTCGACGGCCTTGACGCCGTCCGCCTTGGCCAGCGCGAAGGCGTGCACCAGGCCCGAGATGCTGCCGTAGAAGAAGTCCAGCAGGGACAGGTCGTAGACGGCCGCGAGACCGGGGTCCGTACCCACGAAGACGGTGTTGCCGCCCAGCGCCTTCAGGGTGGACTCGTGGCGCTCGAACGCGTCCTGCGAGCCCGAGTGGAACAGCAGCGCGTCGGGCGTGCCGACGACGGGCGTGGGCACCATCACCGCGCCGTCGAGGTAGGCGATGGACCGCTCCGCGGCCCAGGCCGCGACCTCCCGTGAGCGCTCGGGCGTGTCCGAGGTGAGGTTGACGAGGACCCGGCCCTGGAGCGCGTCGGCCAGCGGGTCGACGATCGCCTGGACGGCGTCGTGGTCGACCACGGAGACGACGATCAACTCGCTTGCTTTCACGGCTTCTTCGGAACTCGCGGCGCGTAGGGCACCGCGCGCGACGAGGTCGTCGCCCTTGCCTGGGGAGCGGTTCCAGAGGGTGGTGGGGTGGCCGGCGTCCAGGAAGGCTCCGGCGAGGGCCTGGCCCATGGCGCCGAGGCCGATGACGGTGACGGATGCGTTTTCGGTAGGCATGTGGATCATCCTGGTGCGGCACCGTCATGCCTACAAGTACCGACAATAAAGTCGGATACCTACCTGGAGGTAATGGTCCAGGTCAGCCGCCTACGCGCCGGAACACCCCTCGCGCTCCTTCAGGAAGTCAAGGAGTCCAAATCATTGACGGACCCGGTGTCTCCATCTACAAAACAGTCTGAGAGCGCTCTCAGCCCACTCCGGCACCACCCCCCTCCCGGAGGTGTTCCTTGAGTACGAGCACGCGCACGCGCCACATCACGCGCACCCCCCTCCTCACCGCACTGCTCGCCATGACTGTCGCCCTCGCCGGCCTCCTCGCCCTCACCGGCGGCGCGGGCACGGCGCGCGGGGACGTACCCCCCGCTCCCGGCTGGAACCTGCGGTGGAGCGACGACTTCACCGGGCCGGACCGGTCCCTGCCCTCCGCCGCCCACTGGCAGATCGACACCGGCCACGGCTATCCCGGCGGCCCCGGCAACTGGGGCACCGGCGAGATCCAGAACTACACGTCCAGCCCGGACAACCTCAGCCTCGACGGCAACGGCAACCTCCGCATCACCCCGCTGCGGGACGGCGCGGGCAACTGGACCTCCGCCCGGATCGAGACCCACCGCGCCGACTTCAAGGCCCCGGCGGGCGGCACCCTGCGCATCGAGGGCCGTATCCGGATGCCGGACGTCACCGGCGACGCCGCCCTCGGCTACTGGCCCGCGTTCTGGGCACTCGGCGCGCCGTACCGGGGCAACTACTGGAACTGGCCCGGTATCGGCGAGTTCGACATCATGGAGAACGTCAACGGCATCAACTCCGTCTGGGGCGTGCTCCACTGCGGGGTCAACCCGGGTGGCCCCTGCAACGAGACCTCCGGCCTCGGCGCCAGTCGCGCCTGCCCCGGCGCGAGCTGCCAGTCCGCCTTCCACACCTACCGCTTCGAGTGGGACCGTTCCGTCTCCCCCAACGAGCTGCGCTGGTACGTGGACGACCAGCTCTTCCACAGCCTCAGCCAGAGCAGGTTCGACGCCGCCACCTGGGCGAACATGACCGAGCACGCCGGCTACTTCATCCTCCTCAACGTCGCCGTCGGCGGTGCCTTCCCCGACGCCCTGGCCGGCCGGACCCCGACCGCCGCGACCGTCCCCGGCCGTCCGATGCTCGTCGACTACGTCGCGGTCTGGACGCGGGGCGGCGGTGGCGGCACGACCCCGCCGCCGTCCGGTTCCTCGCAGCTGTATCTGCGTACGGACGGAGGCGCGGGCGACGCGACCGCCCCGGCGGCCACCGTCACGCTCGCCCCGGCGGCCGGCGGCAACCACGACGGCACCCCGCACAACCCGCAGGTGTTCACCTCAGGCCCGCTCACCCGGGCGTACAACGGCGGCTCCACCCAGTTCGACCTGCTGGTGGACGCGGGGACGACGGTCGCGGGCGGCCAGCAGGTGCGGGTGAGTTACGACCGTACGGGCGACGGCGCCTGGGACCGGACGGAGACCTACCAGTACTTCGCCACCGATCCCGTGGCCGGTTACGAGCACTACACCCAGGCGAGGGGCCTGAAGTCGGCGACCGGGACGCACGGCGACCTGACGGGCGGGAAGGTGCGGATCGAGGTGTGGAGCGCGATCGGCAACGGCGGCAGCACGCTCGGCGTCGGCAACCAGTCCCTCGTCCGTATCCCGTTCGGATGAGCGGCAGCCCGGGTCGGGCGCCGAGGGGGCCACGGCCCCCTCGACGCACTCACTCGCCCGGCGCCCTGAACTCGACCGACTTCTTCGTGGCCGCGTCGATGTCCTCGGGGCTGATCAGCGGGGTGGCCTTGGACTGCACGGCTCCGGTGGCGCGGACCGCGATGGCGGTGGCGGCCATCGAGACGTCGTCGGGCATGTCGGCGACGATGTACACGTCGTTGTCGCCGAAGGCGAAGTACATCCATTCGAGGGTGCCTCCGCACGATCGGAGGACCTTCTCGACGGCCTCCCTGCGGCCCGTACCGCCCTCGGCGAGCAGACCCTTGGTGCCGTCGGCGGTGTAGCTGGCCTGGACCAGGTATTTCGGCATGTGCGACGCCTCCCGATTCGCGTTCCGTTCCTTCACCCTCGGGCACGGGACGCGCTCCGGCCATCCGGGGACCGCCGGGCGGGTGTGTCGGTACGCCCGGCCCTGCGTGAGACCGCGGGGCCGGGCGTACGGGCGTACAGACGTACGGGCGTCACTTGGCCAGCGACGGCACTTCCTCGCGCTGCTCCGGTACGTCGGCGGGGGTGACGTCGCCGTGGTCGCCGCCGTGCTCGTCGAGCAGGGTCTCCTCGTCGAACGGCACCCGTCCGGCGAGGACTTCGGACACCCGCGCCCTGTCGATCTCCTTGGTCCAGGTGCCGACGAGGACGGTCGCGACGGCGTTGCCCGCGAAGTTGGTGAGGGCGCGGGCCTCGCTCATGAAGCGGTCGATGCCGACGATCAGGCCGACGCCGTCGACCAGCTCGGGGCGGTGCGACTGGAGCCCGCCGGCCAGCGTGGCCAGGCCCGCGCCGGTGACACCCGCCGCCCCCTTCGAGGCGATGATCATGAAGACGAGCAGCGAGATCTGCTCGCCGACCGAGAGCGGGTTGCCCATCGCCTCGGCGACGAAGAGCGAGGCCATCGTCAGATAGATCGCGGTGCCGTCGAGGTTGAAGGAGTAGCCGGTCGGCACCGTGATGCCGACGACCGGCTTGGAGACGCCGAGGTGCTCCATCTTGGCGATCAGCCGCGGCAGGGCCGACTCCGACGAGGAGGTGGACAGGATCAGCAGGAACTCCCGGCCGAGGTACTTCAGCAGCGCGAACAGGTTCACTCCGGCGACCAGCCTCAGCAGCGTGCCGAGGACGACGAAGACGAACAGCGCGCAGGTGACGTAGAAGCCGATCATGATGACCGCGAGGGACTTCAGGGCGTCGAGACCGGTCTCGCCGACCACGGCCGCGATCGCGCCGAACGCGCCGACCGGGGCCGCCCACATGATCATCGCGAGGACGCGGAAGACGAGGCGCTGGATGTGCCCGACGCCCCTGAGGATCGGCTCGCCGGTGCGGCCCATGGCCTGCAGGGCGAAGCCCACGAGCAGCGCGACCAGCAGCGTCTGGAGCACCTCGCCCTCGGTGAAGGCGGACACCAGCGTCTTCGGGATGATCCCGAGCAGGAAGTCCGCGGTGCTCTCGCTCGCGCCCTCCGCCTGCTTGGACCCCGCCTCGCGCGCCGCCTCCGTCAGATGCAGCCCGGAGCCCGGCTCCAGGAGGTTGCCCACGACGAGGCCGATGGCGAGCGCGACGGTCGACATCACCATGAAGTAGCCGAGTGCGAGACCGCCGACCGCGCCGACCTTGGCGGCCTTGCGGACCGAACCGACACCGAGCACGATCGTGCAGAAGATGACCGGCGAGATCATCATCTTGATCAGGTTGACGAAGCCGGTGCCGAGCGGTTTCAGCTCCTTGGCGACGTCGGGGGCGGCGAAGCCGACGATGATGCCGAGGACGACGGCGCCGATGACGGCGATGTAGAGATAGTGGGTCCGGTCCCGCTTCCGGACCGGGTCCCGGTCCCGCCGTGCGGCTGCGGGTTCTGGTGTGGTCGCCACGGGAATTCCTCCTCGGCCTGATGAGCATCCACGTCCCGGTGGATGTCCTCGATGCCCGCGACTATTCAGCACCGTGTGACCACGGTCACGCTTACGTGCGTTTCGTTCACGCGAAACCGGCCAGGCAGACTTGGAGCATGCACCCACGGCTACGGCGCCCCCGGAGTCTCGCCGGTCAGCTGTTCGCCATGCAGGTCGTTCTGGTGGCCGCGATCGTGGCGGGGTTCGCGCTGTTCTCGTACGTCACCGACCGCGCGCAGGCGGAGGAGACCGCGCGCAGGCAGTCGACGGCGACCGCGATCGCCGTCGCGAAGTCGCCGTCGGTCATCGAGGCGGCCCGGGGTACGAACCCGTCGGCGCGGCTCCAGCCGTACGCCGAGCAGCTGCGCAGGACGACGGGCGTCACGTTCGTCGTGGTGATGGCCCCGGACGGGACGCGCTGGACGCACCCGGAGCCGGGCGAGATCGGGCGTACGTATCTGGGGCACATCGACCGGGCGCAAGCCGGCGAGACCTTCTCCGAGACGCACATGGGCGTGCTCGGGCCGTCCGTGCGGACGGTGACCCCGGTCTACGACGGCGGCCGGATCACGGCCCTCGTCAGCGCGGGCATCACCATCGACCGGATCAGCGAGCAGATGCGCAAGCAGGTCACGGCCCTGCTGGGGATGGCGGGCGCGGCGCTGGCGCTCGGCGGGGCGGGTACGTACGTGATCAACGCGCGGCTGCGGCGGCACACGCACGGGATGAACGCGGCGGAGCTGAGCCGGATGCACGACTACCACCAGGCGACGTTGCACGCGGTGCGCGAGGGGCTGTTGATGCTGGACGGGCGGCGGCGGATCGCGCTGGTCAACGACGGTGCGTGCGAGCTGCTGGGCCTGGACCCGAAGGTGGTGGGGCGGCCGGTGGACGAGCTGGGCCTGCCCCCGGGGCTCACCGGCGCTCTGCTGGCGAGCGAACCGCGCGTCGACGAGCTGCACCTGACGGCCGACCGGGTGCTCGTCGTCTCGACGCGGCCGGTGGTGGGCGGTGAGCGCAGGGGTACGGTCGTGACGCTGCGGGACCACACCGAGCTCCAGGCGCTCACCGGTGAACTCGACTCCGAGCGCGGCTTCACCGAGGCGCTGCGCGCCCAGGCCCACGAGGCCGCGAACCGGCTGCACACCGTGGTGTCCCTCATCGAACTGGGCCGCGCGGACGAGGCCGTCGAGTTCGCCACGGCCGAGCTGGAACTGGCCCAGGCCCTCACGGACCGCGTGGTCACCGCCGTCGCCGAGCCGGTCCTCGCGGCCCTGCTGCTGGGCAAGGCCGCCCAGGCCAACGAGAGCGGGGTGGAGCTCGTGCTCGCGGACGACAGCCGCATCGACGACGGTGTCCTGCCGCCGTGGCTCCCGCAGCGGGACCTCGTCACGATCCTCGGCAACCTGATCGACAACGCGGTCGAGGCGGCTCAGGGCACCCCGGGCGCGCCCCGCGGCCCCGCCGGCGGCCGGTCCCGGGTCACCGTCACCGCCCGGACCCGCGGCGACGAGCTCGTGCTGCGCGTCACCGACAACGGGCCCGGCGTCCGGCCGGGTGACGCCGAGGCCGTGTTCGAGCGCGGATGGTCGACCCGGGGACCGGGGCGCGGGCTGGGGCTCGCCCTCGTGCGGCAGGCTGCCCATCGCAACCGCGGAACGGTGGAGATGACCCAAGTCCCCGGCGGCGGCGCCGAGTTCACCGTACGGCTGCCGCTGCGCCCGGCGGAGGTGACCGCATGAGCAGACACCCCCGGGGGCGCCGATGCGGGCTCCGCCCGCGCATCGCGGAGGTGACCGTATGACGCACGGCCCGTCGAACCAGGGGCACGACCCCCACGCGGGTGACGGCGCGAGCCCCCCGCCGCGCGACATCCGCGTACTCGTCGTCGAGGACGACCCCGTCGCCGCCGACGCGCACGCCCTCTACGTCGGGCGTGTGCCCGGGTTCGCCGTGGTCGGGGTGGCGCATTCGCGCGGGGAGGCGTCGCGGGTGCTGGAGCGGACGCCCGTGGAGCTGATCCTGCTGGATCTGTATCTGCCCGACGGGCACGGGCTCCAGCTGCTGCGCTCGCTGCGCGCCGCCGGGCACTGCGCCGACGTCATCGCCGTCACGTCCGCCCGCGATCTGGCGATCGTCCGAGAAGGAGTGTCCCTGGGTGTCGTTCAGTATGTCCTGAAGCCCTTCACGTTCGCGACCCTTCGCGACCGGCTCACCCGGTACGCGGAGTTCCGCGCGACCGCGGGCGAGGCGTCCGGGCAGGACGAGGTGGACCGGGCGCTCGCGACCCTGCGCACCCCCGGCCCCGCCGCGCTCCGCAAGGGTCTGAGCGCGCCGACGCTGGAGGCGGTGAGCCGCACGCTCCGCGACAGCCCCGGCGGTCTCACCGCGGCCGAGGCCGGCGCCGCCGTCGGGATCTCGCGGATCACCGCCCGCCGCTATCTGGAGCACCTGGTCGACGAGGGGCGGGCCGCGCGGAGCCCCCAGTACGGCCAGATAGGGCGCCCTGAGCTGCAGTATCGATGGATTCCGGCGTTCCGCTGAAAATTACCCCCTGGTACGCTACGCGGGTTGACCGGTCGGTGCGCGGCACGAAACCGGCGTATGTCCATTTCTGGACGATCCTACGAGTCGTGACCTTGGCTGAACACACCGTAGTCAATTCAGCCAAATGGGGCCTACCGTGTGCCAGTGCACTCCACCCCGCCCTTCAACGCCCCTGCCGCCCGCCGACTTCGCGAGGCGCTGGGGATGGCTCCCGGCCATGTCGCCTATGGTCTGCGCGCACAGTACGGACTCCAGATCACCCCGGAGACCGTGGTCGCCTGGGAGCGCGGGATGCTCGGGCCGTCCTCGCAGGAGCTGACGGCGCTGGCGGGAGTGCTGTGGTGCGCGCCGGGCGATCTGCTGGGCGCCGCCCGGACCCTGCGTGAGCACCGGATCTCCCGGGGGCTGGCCGCCGACGACCTGGCCCGCAGGCTGAGCATGGACGCGTCCGCGTACCAGAAGATGGAGGACACGGGCCGCTGGCGCGGCAGCGAGCGGCAGACCGCCGCGCTCGCCGAGACCCTGGGCCTGTCGCCGCGCGAGCTGCTGACCGCGACCGGCCGGAACGAGGAGCTGGCCGAGCTGCTGCGCAGTGCGGCGACGACCCGCTGGCAGGCGTACGTGCGCCCGGTGTCGAAGCTGCTGGCGATCCCCAAGCGGCATCTCGAGGACGCGCTGCGGCAGCTGCACACGGACTACCAGGCCCGCATGGTGACGACCTCCAGCTGGGGCGCTTCGGGCGGCTCGGGCGAGGAGGGCAAGGAGTTCCTGGACGGGATCGTGGACCACTTCTGGGAGCTGGCCCCGGGCTAGATCCTCACGGTGGCGGGCTCGTGGAACGCCCCTTGGTATCCGGGTCGAACGCGAACAGCTGCCCCTGCGACTCCTTCGTCACCGGCCCGTCCTCGGTCGCGCACGGCATCTGGATGATCTCCGCCCACTCCGCCGCGTCGCCCTGCTTGACCGTCATGCACAGATCGGACCATCCGACACGCAGCCGGTAGCCCCGCACCGGATCGCCGACCGGTTCCAGCCGGAACGCCTCGGCGACGCCACGCTTCCCGCACTCCTGGTCGATGAACGCGGCCCCGGGGAGCGTCGACTTGTCGTGGATGCCGGTACAGCCCGGACCGTAGTCGGGGTGCTTGGTCGTGAGCTGCCAGAGCGCCTCATACGCCTCATGTGCCTCCAGGACGAACCGCGGGACGCTGTCCGGTGAGCACCGCACCTGGAACAGCTCACCGCTCTTCTGCCCGGGGCGTTCGGCGAGGCACAGTCCGGAGTGGACGGCCCTGATCCGGACGGGGCCGGTCTTGGGGTACTTCGGGGGTACGAAGATCTCATCGGACGTCGGGCTCGCGTCGGGCGTCGGGCCCGCGTCGGGCTTCCTGTCGTCGCCGTCGCTCAGGGCGTACGTGACCGACACGGCGGCCGCGAGGACGCCGGCCACGGCGACGGCCACGGCGATGCGCACCCGGCGCGCCCCCCAGGGGCGGGCCCTCGGCTCCGGCTCGGGCAGAGCGGCCGTCCCGTCGCCCGCCTCCACTTCGCCGAGCGCCGCACCATCCCGTTCCGCCGCGGACGGGCTCTGCTCGAACACCAGCGACTCCGCCCGCCGCTCCTGTCGCACCAGGTCCTTGCGGACCCGCTGCCATGCGTCGACCACGCCCGGCCCGCAGCCGCAGGCCCGTACGAACGCCGTGAGCAGCTCCTCGCGCGGCACCGTCGTACGCGCCAGCATGTTCGCGACGGTCGAGCGGGGCAGTACGTCGCCGACCGCTTCGGCGCGCTGGGAGAGTTCCCGGTAGGTCAGCCCGGACCAGTCCTTGAGCGCCTGGAGGCGCTCGATGAATTCGGCAGGGGTGCGCGCCCCCTGTGGATCTGGCGGGTTCTCGCCATCGACGGCAACGCCGGTCATGCACAGCCTCCCCGTCGGACCGACTCGGCGGAAAACACGGGCTCGGACAGGGTTGGGACATGTCCGGGACACGTGCAAGCCTTGTAGATCCGGCCGTTCAACTCAAGAGTGGGATCCGGCAAGAAAAGCGGCCTTGATCGTCCACGGGGGAGACGATCGGGGCCGCTCCGCGTTCCTGGCCGGGCCCGTCAGAAGACCGACTCGGCCTCGTGCATCCGGTCCTCCGGCACGGTCTTCAGCCGTGCGACCGCCTCGGCCAGCGGCACCAGGGCGATCTGTGTGCCGCGCAGTGCCGTCATCCTGCCGAAATCGCCCCGGTGCGCGGCCTCCACCGCGTGCCAGCCGAAGCGGGTCGCGAGGACGCGGTCGTACGCGGTCGGCGTACCGCCGCGCTGGATGTGGCCGAGAATGACCGGCCGGGCCTCCTTGCCGAGGCGGCGCTCCAGTTCGGAGGCGAGCCGGTTGCCGATGCCGGCGAAGCGCTCGTGGCCGAACGGGTCGATCTCGCCCTTCTTGTAGTCCATGGTGCCGTCGGCCGGATGGGCGCCTTCGGCCACACAGACGACCGCGAACCTCTTCCCCCGGTCGAAGCGCTCCTCGACCATCTTCACCAGGTCGCCGGGGTCGAAGGGCCGCTCGGGCAGGCAGATGCCGTGGGCACCGGCCGCCATGCCCGACTCCAGGGCGATCCAGCCCGCGTGCCGGCCCATGACCTCGACGACCATGACGCGCTGGTGCGACTCGGCGGTGGTCTTGAGCCGGTCCATCGCCTCGGTGGCGACCGTGACGGCCGTGTCGAAGCCGAAGGTGCGGTCGGTCGCGGAGATGTCGTTGTCGATGGTCTTCGGTACGCCGACGACGGGCATCCCGGCGTCCGCGAGCATCCGGGCGGCGGTCAGCGTGCCCTCGCCGCCGATCGGGATGAGCGCGTCGAGTTCGTACCGGCGGGCCAACTCCCCGCGCTTCTCGGCGGCTTCGCGCAGCCGGGAGCGCTCCAGCCGGGAGGAGCCGAGGATGGTGCCGCCCCGGGCCAGGATGCCGCTGACGGCGTCGATGTCGAGCGGGCGGTAGTGGCCGTCGAGCAGTCCCCTGAATCCGTCCTCGAAGCCGATGACTTCGTCGCCGTGGCCGACGACGGCACGGTGCACGACCGAGCGGATCACTGCGTTCAGGCCCGGGCAGTCGCCGCCCGCGGTGAGGATTCCGATGCGCATCGTGCCGTGCCTCCTGCTCGCTGTCGGTGGTGGCGTACGAGTGGTCTGGACCTCCACCAGCACGGCGGGCGTCCTATCCACCCCCGGAGGTACTGTCAAGAGGGCAATGCCACCCTATCGAGTATTTTCCCCCACACAGCCTTGACGGCGAAGTGACGCAGGGCAACCGACACGGGGCAACCGACACAGGACAGGAGAGCACGCGTGACGCGCAGCGTGTACGTGACCGGGATCGATCGCGGAGACGGTCGCCAGGTGGTCGAGCTGGGAGTCATGGAGCTCCTGACCCGTCAAGTGGACCGGGTGGGGGTGTTCCGGCCCCTGGTCCACGACGGGCCCGATCGTCTGTTCGATCTGCTGCGCGTCCGCTACCGGCTCTCCCAGGACCCGGCGTCCGTATACGGCATGGACTACCACGAGGCCGCCGCGCTCCAGGCCGAACGGGGCACCGACGAGCTGGTCTCCCGCCTCGTCGCCCGCTTCCACGCGGTGGCGCGCGAGTACGAGGTGGTCCTCGTGCTCGGCACGGACTTCGCGGCCACCCAGCTCCCCGACGAGCTGGCGCTGAACGCCCGGCTGGCCAACGAGTTCGGCGCCTCGGTGATACCCGTGGTGGGCGGCAAGGGCCAGACGGCCGAGTCCGTGCGCGCGGAGGCCCGTAACGCCCACCGCGCCTACGAGGTCCTGGGCTGCGACATCATCGCGATGGTCGTCAACCGGGTGGCGCCGGAGGACCGCGAGGTGATCGCCGAACGGCTGGCGGCCCGCCTCCCCGTCCCCTGTTACGTCCTGCCGGACGAGCCGGCGCTCGCCGCACCCACGGTCGGCCAGATCCGCCACGCCCTGGGGGCCACCGTGCTGCTCGGGGACGGCTCCGGGCTCGCCCGGGACGCCCTCGACTTCGTCTTCGGCGGCGCGATGCTGCCGAACTTCCTGAACGCCCTGACGCCCGGCTGCATGGTGGTCACCCCCGGTGACCGCGCCGACCTGGTGGTGGGCGCCCTGGCGGCGCACTCCGCCGGCACCCCGCCCATCGCGGGCCTGCTGCTCACCCTCGACGAGCGCCCCGTCGACTCCATCCTGACCCTGGCCTCCCGGCTGGCGCCCGGCACCCCGGTGCTGTCGGTGCCCGGCGGATCCTTCCCGACCGCGACCGAACTCTCCGCGATGGAAGGGAAGTTGAACGCCGCCACACCGCGCAAGGCGGAGACCGCCCTCGGTCTCTTCGAGCGCCATGTGGACCGCGCCGGTCTGCTCGCCCGGGTCGAGGTGGCCCGCAGCGGCCGGGTCACCCCGATGATGTTCGAGCACGACCTGCTGGAGCAGGCCCGCGCCGACCGCCGCCGCGTCGTGCTGCCCGAGGGTACGGAGGAGCGGGTGCTGCGCGCCGCCGACGTACTCGTACGCCGGGACGTCTGCGATCTGACGCTGCTCGGTGACACGGACGTCATCCGCAAGAAGGCGGCCGACCTCGGCATCGACCTGTCCTCGGTCCAGCTCATCGACCCGGCGACCTCCGAGCTGCGCCAGGAGTTCGCCGAGCTGTACGCGGGACTGCGCGCCCACAAGGGCGTGACGGTGGAGCTCGCCCACGATGTGGTTTCGGACGTCAACTACTTCGGCACCCTGATGGTCGAGCAGGGCATGGCCGACGGCATGGTGTCGGGCTCGGTCCACTCCACGGCCGCGACGATCCGCCCGGCCTTCGAGATCATCAAGACCAAGCCGGGCGCCTCCATCGTCTCGTCCGTCTTCTTCATGTGCCTCGCCGACAAGGTCCTCGTGTACGGGGACTGCGCGGTCAACCCGGACCCCGACGCCGAGCAACTCGCGGACATCGCGGTGCAGTCGGCGGCCACGGCGGCCCGGTTCGGCGTCGAGCCGCGGATCGCGATGCTGTCGTACTCGACCGGTACGTCGGGCAGCGGCGCGGATGTCGACAAGGTGCGCGAGGCCACCAAGCTGGTGCGCGAACGTCACCCGGAACTGCGGATCGAGGGGCCGATCCAGTACGACGCGGCGGTCGAACCGTCCGTCGCGGCGACCAAGCTGCCGGAGTCCGAGGTGGCGGGCCAGGCGACCGTGCTGATCTTCCCCGACCTCAACACGGGCAACAACACCTACAAGGCCGTGCAGCGTTCGGCCGGCGCGGTGGCCGTGGGACCGGTGCTGCAGGGTCTGCGCAAGCCGGTCAACGACCTCTCGCGCGGCGCGCTGGTCAGCGACATCGTCAACACGGTCGCGATCACCGCGATCCAGTCCCAGACCCCGGCCACATCGGCCACGCCCCAGTCCCAGGAGCTCCCCGCATGACCGCCCACCCGTCTCCCACCACCGCCCTGCCTGACGAGCTTCGCTCGGCCCCTGCCTCGCGTGTCCTCGTCCTCAACTCCGGCTCCTCGTCGGTGAAGTACCAGCTGCTCGACATGCGCGACGGCTCCCGCCTGGCGGTCGGCCTCGTCGAGCGGATCGGTGAGGAGACGTCCCGGCTGGTGCACACCCCGCTCACCGGCGGCGGCGCGGAGAAGCGTGAGCGTACGGGCCCGATCGCGGACCACGACGCCGCCCTGAAGGCGGTCGCGGAGGAGCTGACGCAGGACGGTCTCGGCCTCGACTCCCCCGAACTGGCGGCGATCGGCCACCGGGTGGTGCACGGCGGGCTCCGCTTCACCGCCCCGACGGTCATCACGGACGAGGTGCTGGCGGAGATCGAGCGCCTGGTCCCGGTGGCGCCCCTGCACAACCCGGCGAACCTGACGGGCATCCGTACCGCCCAGGCCCTGCGCCCCGACCTTCCCCAGGTCGCGGTCTTCGACACGGCGTTCCACACGACGATGCCGGAGCACGCGGCGCGGTACGCGATCGACGTGGAAACGGCGGACGCGCACCGCATCCGCCGCTACGGCTTCCACGGCACGTCACACGCGTACGTCTCGCGCCGTACGGCCGAGTTGCTGGGCAGGCCCCTCGCGGAGGTCAACGTCATCGTCCTCCACCTGGGCAACGGCGCCTCGGCGTCGGCGGTCGCGGGCGGCCGGTGCGTGGACACGTCGATGGGCCTGACCCCGCTGGAGGGTCTGGTCATGGGCACCCGCTCCGGCGACATCGACCCGGCGGTCACCTTCCATCTGAAGCGGGTGGCGGGCATGGACGAGGACGAGGTCGACGTACTCCTCAACAAGAAGAGCGGCCTTGTGGGGCTCTGCGGCGACAACGACATGCGGGAGATCCGCCGCCGTATCGAGGAGGGCGACGAGCGGGCGCGGCTCGCCTTCGACATTTACATCCATCGCCTGAAGAAGTACATCGGCGCGTATTACGCGGTTCTCGGCCGGGTCGACGCGGTCGTGTTCACTGCGGGCGTCGGGGAGAACGCGGCTCCGGTGCGGGAAGCCGCCATCGCCGGAATGGAGGAGCTGGGGCTTGTGGTGGACGCGGACCTGAACGCCGTACGGTCGGACGAGCCGCGGTTCGTCTCGCCCGACCACGCACGGGTGGCGGTCGCGGTGGTGCCGACGGACGAGGAGCTGGAGATCGCGCAGCAGACCTTCGCTCTGGTGGGAAATGCTCTCTCCTGAGGGCTTTCTCCGGGCTTCCGGAGATTCCTTCCAAGGGCTCTTCCAAGGGCTCTCCTGAGCAGCCGCCCGCCCATTTGTACTTTCCACCAGACGGAATATTCCGCCTAGAAACAAACCGATAGGATCCGCCTTATGCGCCGTTCCAAAATCGTCTGCACACTGGGCCCCGCCGTCGACTCCTACGAGCAGCTGAAAGCTCTCATCGAGGCCGGCATGAACGTGGCCCGTTTCAACATGAGCCACGGGACCCAGGCAGAGCACCAGGAGCGGTACGACCGTCTCCGCAGGGCGGTGGAGGACACCGGCCGCCCCGTCGGTGTCCTCGCCGACCTCCAGGGTCCGAAGATCCGCCTGGAGACCTTCGCCGAGGGGCCGGTCGAGCTGGTCCGCGGTGACGAGTTCACCATCACCACCGAGGACGTCCCCGGTGACAAATCCATCTGCGGGACCACGTACAAGGGCCTGCCCGGAGACGTCGCCAAGGGCGACCAGATCCTGATCAACGACGGCAACGTCGAGCTGCGTGTCACCGAGGTCGACGGCACGCGGGTCAAGTCCATCGTCATCGAGGGCGGTGTGATCTCCGACCACAAGGGCATCAACCTGCCCGGCGCGGCGGTCAACGTCCCGGCCCTGTCCGAGAAGGACGTCGAGGACCTGCGTTTCGCCCTGCGGATGGGCTGCGACATGGTCGCCCTCTCCTTCGTCCGCGACGCCAACGACGTCAAGGACGTCCACAAGGTGATGGACGAGGAGGGCCGCCGGGTCCCCGTCATCGCCAAGGTCGAGAAGCCCCAGGCCGTCGAGAACATGGCCGACGTCGTCGCCGCCTTCGACGCGGTGATGGTGGCGCGTGGCGACCTGGCCGTCGAGTACCCGCTGGAGCGGGTCCCGATGGTGCAGAAGCGCCTCATCGAGCTGTGTCGCCGCAACGCCAAGCCGGTCATCGTGGCGACCCAGATGATGGAATCCATGATCACCAACTCCCGTCCGACCCGCGCCGAGGCGAGCGACGTCGCCAACGCGATCCTGGACGGCGCGGACGCAGTCATGCTGTCCGCGGAGTCCTCGGTGGGCGCGTATCCCATCGAGACCGTCAAGACGATGTCCAAGATCGTCTCGGCGGCGGAGGAGGAGCTCCTCGCCAAGGGCCTCCAGCCCCTCGTCCAGGGCAAGAAGCCCCGTACCCAGGGCGGCTCCGTCGCCCGCGCGGCCTGCGAGATCGCCGACTTCCTCGACGGCAGGGCCCTGGTCGCCTTCACCCAGTCCGGCGACACGGCCCGCCGGCTCTCGCGCTACCGCGCGCAGCAGCCGATCCTGGCCTTCACGACGGACGAGTCCACGCGCAACCAGCTGACCCTGAGCTGGGGCGTCGAGCCCTTCCTCGCCCCGTTCGTGGAGACGACGGACGCGATGGTCGACCTGGTGGACGCGGAGCTGTCGAAGCTCCAGCGGTTCAACGCGGGCGACACGATGGTCATCACCGCCGGCTCCCCGCCCGGCGTCCCGGGCACGACCAACATGGTTCGGGTGCACCACCTGGGCGACGGCACGAAGAGCGCCTGACGGCCGACGCCCGACGCCCGACGCCCGACGCCCGACGCCCGACGCCTCTGATCGTCGGCTTTAGGGCCGCTGGGGCCGCACTCCTCGCCGGGGTGCGGCCCCTTCGCCGTACGCGGGCTGCGCCGATCGCCCCGGGAGGTGCGGGGCGGATGGGTGACCTACGCTGGTGAGTCCGCCCTGCCCACGGCTCGGCTCGGCTCGCTCGGCCACTGACCGAAGTCAGAGGTGATTGCGAATGATCCGCATCAGAATGCTTCTGGCGAGCATCGCCGCCCTTCTGCTGCTGGTGGGTCCCACTCCCGCTGGTCAGAGCACCACCGTCCGGCAGGACTTCGATCCCGCCCTGGTGGAACGGCTCGACAAAGAGATCACCGCCACCATGAAGCAGGCCGGGGTCCCCGGCGTGAACGTCGGCCTCTGGATCCCCGGCCGTGGCACGTACGTGAAGTCGTTCGGGGTCTCCGACAAGTCGGCCGGCACCCCGATGAAGTCCGATATGTACATGCGCATCGGCAGTGTGACCAAGACGTTCACCGTCACGGGCCTGCTTCAGCTGGTCGACCAGGGCAGGATCCGGATCGACGACCCCGTCTCCCGCTACGTCCAGGGCGTCCCCGGGGGCGACCGCATCACCCTGCGCCAGCTGGCCGGGATGCGCAGCGGTCTGTTCAACTACACCGAGGACGACGAGCTCCAGAAGCTCCTGGCCGCCGACCCCCAGCGGGTCTTCACCCCCCGGCAGCTGCTCGACCGCGCCTTCGCCCATCCCCCGGACTTCCCGCCGGGCACCGACTGGCAGTACAGCAACACCAACCTGGTGCTGCTCGGCCTGGTGATCGAGAAGGTCACGGGCGAGCCTGTGGGCCGCTATCTCGAACAGCACGTGTACGCCCCGCTGGGCCTGGACCAGACCTCGTTCCCGACCAGCGGTGCGATCGGGGATCCGCACGCCCAGGGCTATACGGACTTCACACCGTCCGGCGCCACGACCACCTCCACCAACTGGGATCCCTCCTGGGCCTGGGCGGCCGGAGCCATGATCTCCGACCTGGAGGACCTCCACACCTGGGTCCCGGCCCTGGTCACGGGCCGTCTTCTCACCCCGGAAACCCAGAAGCAACGCCTGAAGTTCGGCCCGACCGGCCTCCCGGGCACCGGATACGGGCTGGGCATCATGGAGGTGAACGGCTGGATCGGGCACAACGGGGAGCTGCCGGGGTACGAGACCCTGGCCGTGTATCTGCCGTCCGTGAAGGCCACGTTGGTGATCCTGATCAACTCCGATATCGACTACCGGGGCAACGCGCTCAGTACGCTGATCGGCAAGGCCGTCACGTCCGTCGTCACGCCGGACAACGTCTTCAGCCTGCCGGCCGCGCCGCAGTCCACGAAGCCCAAGCCGACGACGACGCCGCGATGACGACAATGAGAGGTGACCCCCATCGGAGATGGGGGTCACCTCTCATTACGGTTCCCGGAGGTCTGTCAGGCCCCGCCGGTGAAGTAGTTGTGCAGCCCCGGCACGGTGAGCGTGCCGCCGAACTGGCCGGCCTGCTTGATCTTCACGTTGGTGAAGATGGCGAAGGGGACGTCCAGCGGGGGCGGGGTGTCCGGGCTGAAGGTGACCGGGATGATGCCGAAGAGGTTGCCCTTCAGCTCCTCCGTGTACATGGTCACCGTGCCGTTGCGGATGGTGGACGTGGAGCCCTTCTCCGCCTCGACGTGGATGGTCTTCCCGTTCGGTCCCACCACCAGCTGGTGAAGGTCCTTGATGTCCACCCCGCTCGCGGTGAACTTCAGCGCCTTCTTGATCTTGCCGCTGCCGGTCTGCACCTCGACGATGCCGTGGTACTTGAGGCCGTTGAGGGTGAGCTTCGAGGTCTCCAGCCGCCAGGGATCGTCCGGCAGGAGCGGGATGCCCGGCTCCAGCTTCGCGTTCGCCAACGCCTCCGGGTCGGCCTCCGGGCACGGGAAGCGCGGCTTGCCGTCGGCACCCTCGGGGATGTCCTCGTCCTTGACCGGGTCGAGGCCCTTGACCTTCTCGTCGAGCTCCTTGACCTCGGCGCCGGCCTTGTCGGCCGCGTCCTTGATGGCGTCCTTGGTGCTGTCCGCCGTATCCGTGACCGGGGTCTTCGGCTGGGAGGAGGACTCCTCCGTGGACGGCTTCGCCGTGTCGGTCGGGGTCGGGGTGGTCGGAGTCGGAGCGGGCTCCTCGTCCGGTCCGTCGAAGAAGTCCTTGATCTTCTCGCCGACACCCAGCGGGTCGAGCGGGTTCGTCGTCTTTGTGGGCGTCGGGGTCGCGGTCGGCGCCGCGGCCGGTGCGGACTGGCCGGCCGGCTTGTCGGCCGACTCGGACGCCGACGGGGACGCGCCCGGCTTCGGCTGGTCCGCGCCTTCCGAAGCATCGGCCGACTGCTCGTCGGCCGGCTTGTCCGACGCCTCGTCCGAGGGCTTCGTGGACTCCGACGCGGACGGCGACTCCTCCGGCTCCGCGGGCTCGTCCGAGCGTGTCACGCACGGCCCGGGGGCGAACGGGATGTCCTTGTCGTCGGCCAGCGCCAGCTTGGGCGTGAGACCCATGCCGACCAGGACCGCCGTGGGCATCGCGGCGAGAGCCATCGCCTTGCCCGCGGGCATCTGGAGCTTGGTCAGCAGCGACTTCCTCGGGGCCGCGTGGCGCGGCCCCCTTCTCAGGCGGGGCTCGTCGCCGTCAGCCGCGTTCAGCGGTGTTTCGTCACCCCGCACTGTTCCTCCCGCCGTTGGCGTGGGCAGTCGTATCGGTCATCGTCAGGTCCTCCCCCGCGCGCGGCTCGGGGAGGGTGGGGCCTGCGGCGTCGGCATCCGGCGCCTCGGTATCGGTCTCGGTGGGCTTGGCCGGCTTCCCGGGCGCCCATGCGATGGAGAGCGCACCACCGATCATGGCCAGCAGGAAGCCCATGACGAAGCCGCCGAAGTTGGCGACCGGGATGGAGATCAGCGCCAGCAGAATCGCGGCGACACCCGCGAACACCCGCACGATCTGGTGGAACCACATCGTCAAGCCGAGCGTGACGAGCAGTACGCCGATGATCAGCGAGCCGGCGCCCGCGGTTGTCGCCATCGACAGCGTCATCTGCCCGAGCTGGAGGCTCGCGTACGGGAAGTACGCGATGGGAATGCCGCCCAGCAGGGTCAACAGCCCCGCCCAGAACGGCCGGGTGCCCCGCCAGTCGCGGAACCGCCGCTTCAGGACGCGGATGTAGTGCTCGTTCTGCCCCGGTGACTCGGCGCTCATGGAAAGCTCCCTGGAACTGGCATTGCTTTGTGAAGAGGGAGACGGGCGGGCACGGCTGCCGTGAGCATCCACGCCCGCCCGCACGGTTTCACCGGTCAGTAGCACTCAACCTTGGGACCGTCGCCCTTGTGCAGGCTCATCTTGAGTCCGCTGAGCTTGAAGGTGCCGGCGGTGGTCGCCCAGGCCTTCTGCTCGACGTTCTCGAGCGTGGCGCTCTCGGCCTGCTGCGCGAACCCGTTCTGGTTGATGTTCGTGTCCTTGACCGCGGGACCCTTGCCGAGGCCGGGCTTGTCCGTGTCCTTGGCCGCGACGCCGATGTCGATGTTCTTGAACGTCGCGTCGGCCTTGAGCTCGGTGACGTCAAGGTAGAGGTTGTCCGCGATGACCTTGTGGTCTGCGTCCGGACCGGCCTCGAGCCTCATCGTGACCTTGCCGAAGATCGGCACGTCCGGCGTGACGACCGACTGGCACATCTTGGTGATCTCGGCGTGCTTGAACGCCGAGATGGCGACGGGCCGCGGAACGACCTGGTTGCCTTCCTTGATGTTGGCGTAGCCCATGTCCACGCCGCCGTACTGGGCGAACCCAGTACCTTCGAGGTGCTGGGCCTTGACCTTGAACTCCTGGCCGGAGACGCTGAACGACGCCGCGAGCGCGCCCTGCGCCAGGCCGACGCCGACCGCCGCCGTGGCGGCCACACTCGGCACCATGACGAGCGCGAAGCGCTTCCATCTGGTCCCACCACGAACCTGGGACATATGTATTCCTCCTTCTCGGACGTACATCTCCGGTACGAACCACACGGGTCCGTCCTGGGATGGGAGAAGTGCTACGTCCTCGGGAAGGAGAGCGCCGTGAGCACAGGCGCGAGCCGCGTCCGCTTCACCGGCGATCACCCCCGAGCGACAACCACTGGCCACGCCTTCGCGTAACCGCAACGGACAGGCCCTGCCGATCGGGCAGGAACCCCCCTGTCCACAGCCGGCGCCTCTGCCGCCGGCCCACTCGGTGGGGACCCAAAGTCGGTGAGCGCGACTGGCTGCCGGGCTGGTGCGGTATTGGACCGAGCGTCGCCGATCGTGGTGCATTCCGCGCCGCCGCACAAGGGGCTCGTTACTGACTAGTAACGGACGCATAACCACGCCGCGACGGCATGATGTCGGGCGGCCACAGAGGGTGCCCCAGGCCCGTCCGACAGAGGGGTGATTGTCCCGAAAAAGGGGACAGATCAAGGGGGTTGATTTACTGCGAGTAACAGCGGCCGCGTTTACCAAGTTTTGGTAAAACGCAGCCGCCCTTTGTCACTCTGTCGCCAAATCGGCGACCGCGCGGCGCCGGTGGACGGCGTTCGTCAGAACAGCACGCGCGCCAGCGCCGTACGCGCGGCCGTCACGCGCGGATCGTCCGGGCCGATCACCTCGAACAGCTCCAGCAGCCGCAGCCGGGCGGCGTCCCGGTCCTCGCCCGCCGTGCGCCGCACGGTCTCGACCAGGCGGCCGAAGGCGTCGTCGACGTGGCCGCCGACCAGGTCGAGATCGGCGGCGGCGATCTGCGCCTGCACGTCGGCGGGGTTGTCGGCGGCGTTCTTGCGCACGGCCGAGGGGTCCATGTCCTGGACCCGGGCGAGCAGTTCGGCCTGGGCGAGGCCGAGCTTGGCCTCCATGTTGCCCGGGTCGTCGGCGAGGACGTTCTTGTACGCCTGGACGGCACCGCCGAGGTCACCCGCGTCCAGGGCTTGGACGGCCGCTTCGAGCAGCGCGTCATAGGGGCCCACCGGCGTCTGGGCGGGGCCCGCGGCGGGCCCTTCGGCGCCGGCGTCGACGGTCAGGCCGGTGAGCCCGAAGCGCTCCTCGCCGACCTGGATCAGCTGGTCGATGGTCTGGCGGATCTGGGGCTCGGGGGCGAGGCCCTGGAAGAGCGGGAGCGCCTGGCCGGCGACCACCGCGAAGACAGCCGGGATGCCCTGGATCCCGAACTGCTGCATCAGCATCTGATTGGCTTCGACATCGATCTTGGCGAGCACGAAGCGGCCGTTGTACTCCTGCGCCAGACGCTCCAGCACCGGGCTGAGCTGCTTGCACGGCTCACACCACTCGGCCCAGAAGTCGATGACGACCGGGACCTCGGCGGAGCGCTGGATGACATCGCGCTCGAAGCCCGCCTCGTCGACGTCGATCACCAGGCTGGAGGGGGGCACGGCACCGCCGCCGCCCTGCCGGGCGGTCTCCGCGCGGGCCTGTTCCGCCTTGGCCTTGGCCTCACCGGCCGCCTTCACAGCGGCGAGGTCGACGACGCCGCTCATGGACATGTTCCTAGGCTGCATGAGTACATCCTCCCCCTTCCGTGCGCGCGAATGAAAAGCCGACCGGCTGGTTACGTACGCGGACGTACGTGCTGTGGCGCCTGGTCCCCACCGGGCGCCTGTGGTTGTCGCTTTCGCTACGGGTCGTAGCGTAACTCCCTCGACCCGCCACAGGGAGGGTTTCCCCGACGGTTCCGCCGGTGAACTCGCTCACAGCGAAGGTTCTACCTACCCACCGGTATGGTCGCCGTCATGTGTAGCCGCACCAGCCGTGCCCGTCCGAAAACGATTCGTACCGGCCGCCCCCGCAGCGCGGAGGCGGACGTCGCCATCCTCGACGCGACGAGAGCCGCGCTGGTCGAGCTGGGCTGGTCGAAGCTGACGATGGGCGACGTGGCGCACCGGGCCGGGGTGGCCAAAACCACCCTCTACCGGCGCTGGGCGGGCAAGAACGAGCTCGTCGTGGACGCCGTCGCGGTCCTCTTCGACGAGCTGGAACTTCCCGACCGCGGCTCGCTCGCCGCGGACATCGAGGGCGTGGTGCTGCAGTTCGCCACGCTGCTGGAGCGGCCCGAGGCCAGGACCGCGCTGATGGCGGTGGTCGCCGAGTCCACGCGCGACGAGCCGCTGCGCGAGCGGATCCGGGTCTCGATCGTGAGCCGGCAGAAGCGGCTGGTCCTGGAGGGCCGCGAGCGCGCCCAGACGCGCGGCGAGCTCCCGACGCAATCCGACCCGCAGGCGGCGGCCCGGACGGCGGACCTGATCTTCGACGTGATCGCGGGCGCGGTGGTCCACCGGGCGCTGGTCAGCGCGGAGCCGGTGGACGAGGACTGGGTACGGAGGTTCACCGCGGTGCTGCTGGGAGGTCTGCGGGCCGCGTAGGGCCTCCGGCCGGAACGGGATGGGGCCCTGGCACTGGCCGAGTGCCGACCGGCACGGCACCGGACCCCTGACCCGAACCCGACCAGGCCCTGGCCACGGCTTGGCCGAGCGCCGGCCGGAACGGGACCCCGGCCGGGACCGGAGCTGAGGCCGGGACCGGGACCGAGACCGAGACCGAGACCAAGACCGGGGCCAAGACCGGAGCCGAGACCGAGACCGAGACCGAGACCAAGACCGGGGCCAAGACCGGAGCCGAGACCGAGACCGGGACCGAGACCGAGACCGGGGCCGAGACCGGAGCCGGGATCGGAGCTGAGGCCCGAGCTGAGGCGGGGGGGCAGGCCGGCCCGGCCGAGGCCGAGGGGGCAGGCCGGGGCAGAGGCAGGGCCCCGTGCCGGGCCTCGGTTGCCGCCCCGGCCGGGGCCAGGCCAGACCCCAGTGCTGGGCTGGGGTTACCGCCCCGAGCGGGCCGGGGCCCGGGCCCCGGCCGGGCCGGTGGGCCGGTTCCCCTACGCCCTGCCGGGTGCGAGGCGGAGGTCGGCGCGGGGGGCCGGCATCGTGTCCGGAGCCTCCGCCGCGATGTAGTGGCTCGGGTTCGCGCTCGGACCCGCCGGGATCGCGACGCGTTCCGCCTCCCGGCGCTTCATCAGGCGGAAGCGGTTCGTGCCGGTCTGGACGACCACCGAGTGCCAGGGGGTGAGCCAGTTGTCCTCCGCCTCCAGCAGGGAGATGCCGAACTTCGGCGAGCCGCACGGCTGCGGGTGGATCGACAGCCGCAGCGAGCCCGGGTGGTGCTGCGCGATCAGGTTCGCCCAGGCGCGGCTGCGCCGCAGCACCCCGTACGCACGGCGCCGGCAGTCCTGCTGGAGCTGGGCCTTGGAGCCGGTCCAGTCGTACGTGTCCTCGACCAGGAAGCGGATCATGCCGCGGTAGTGCGCCAGGGCGGGGCCGCCCGAGCGGACCTCCTCGCGGAGGATCTCCATCGGCTCCGCGAACTCCCGTTCCAGCAGGGCGCGTTTGCGGTCGTAGCCGAGGCTTCCCCAGACCGCGTCGAGGCCGAAGGTGTCCAGATGGCGCAGCCCGTTGTCGGCGATCATCCTCCGCAGCGCGACGGCGTACGCGTCGACCCGCTGGTCGGACACCCCTACGAGGTCGCCGAAGACGTGGCCGTCGGAGCAGATCAGCAGCCGGGCGCCGGGCGGATGCAGATCGGCGATCCTCGCGCACAGATCGTCGAGGAAGCGCAGGGACAGCAGCTCACCGAGGTCGGGCAGGGCGCCGGTGACCTTGGCGGGGTTGGGGGATTTGCAGGGGAAGGCGGGGAGGGTGAGGAGGATCGGCGCGTCGGCACGTACGAACGCGCGCAGCACATCCAGTTGCTCGGGGAAGCACGCTTCCGGGGTGTGTCCGTAGACCTCCGCCGTCGGCCCGGGGGACCCCACCGGACGGCGGTGCGGCAGCAGGAGCCGCAGCAGCGCGTGGCACGTACGTTCGGTGTCGGCGCTCATGCGACGGCCTCCGCCGGCCGGAGCCGGCCGGGTTGGGCCGGGTCGCCGAGAACATGCACGCGTCGCAGATGGCGCGGCACTCCACGGCGGTACGGCTCCCGGGTGTGCAGCAGCGTGTAGTTGTCGGCGACGACGATGTCGTCCGACTGCCAGCGGTGCGCGAGGAGATGCGCCGGATCGCGTACGACCGCGCTGAGGGCGGCCAGCAGCGCCGCCTCCGCCGCCGGGTCGTCGAGGCCTTCCACATTGACCTCGGGCGGGTTGATGACGTGTTCGCCCTCGGGGACGGGTTCGAGGTAGCGCAGCACCGGATGACCCAGGACCGGGTGGGGTTCGATCAGCGGTGAGACGACCACACCACCGTAGTGCGACATCTTGCGGTTGCGGTAGCCGAGGGTGACGGACCGCCACCGGTCCACGGTGTCCGGTCCGGCCGCGGCGAGGACCCGCGTGGTGTCGCAGAACAGCGTGCGGCCGCCCTCCGCGCCGTCCGGGGCCTCGACGCAGTGGAATATCTGGAACTCGGGGATGAACTCCCGGTACATCCCGTCCCAGTGGAAGGGCATGAAGCCGGTGTCGAAGACATGGTCCGCCGGCTCCTCGTGCGCCAGGACGTCGAAGACGTTGCCGAACGGCCAGCTCAGCAGGGAGCCCCAGGAGCGGGCGTAGCCTTCGAGCCCGGACGCCCCGGCGGGCGGGGTGAAGCCGCGCAGCACCGCGATGCGGTGTTCACGGACCAGGTCGCGCAGGTACGGGACCGGCACGGCGTCGAGCGGGGTGCCGGCCCCGGCCGCGGTGAGCCGGATTCCGAACGGCCGCGACGCGGCGAGCGTCCACAGCCGCGGACTGTCGTCCGTCGTGCCGGATACGGCGACGGAAGTCGTCATCGTGGGGATCCTTACGTTGTTGGTGGGTTGTTTCCGGTCACTCGTAGGATCGGGAGACCCAGGGATGCCGGGTGTGGCTGTGGGGTTCCAGCCCAGTGGTGGC
>NZ_JBEPDM010000050.1:0-48488 GCF_040300305.1 Streptomyces sp. NPDC000410 | reverse complement strand
CCGTTCTTGGGGAAGTTCCGGGTCGACCGGCAGATAGGCCCCTCCGGCCTTCAACACGCCCAGCAGCGCCACCAACAGATCCACCCCGCGCTCCAGCGCGACCGCGACCACCGACTCCGGACCAACACCCCGACCCATCAACAACCTGGCCAGACGATTCGCCCGAACATCCAGCTCCGCGTACGACACCTCCACACCCTCAAACACCACCGCCACCGCACCCGGAGACCGCCCCACCTGCACCTCGAACAACCCCGCCAACGTCCCAGCCGGCACCTCACCCACCGTGTCATTCCACTCCACCAACACCCGACGACGCTCACCCGCACCCAGCACATCCACCGAGCTCAGTGGTCGGTCGCTATCGGCGTCCATGGCCTCTTCCAACGCGGTGACCAGGTTCTCCAGCGCCGTACGCAGCAGCACTGTCACGGCCTCTGGGTCCACCGGTGGCACGGCGTCCACCGCGAGCCCGATCCCCTCCCCGTCGTCATCGACCGCAACCCAGAGGGGAAAGTTGGTGCGCTCCCGCGCGAACACCATCTCGACGTCGTCCAAGCCCACGCCAGTCACGACGCCTGTGCCGCCGCTGTGCCGGTAGTTGAACAGGGACGTGAACAACGGCATGTCCGCCGGCACGCTGCTGGCCTGCTGGGCGACCGCCAGCGGCGCGTGTTCATGCTGAAGGAGACCCGCCAACTGCGCGCGCATGGCAGCAACCGCCGCCAACACACCCACCTCGTCCACCCGCGTGCGAACCGGCAACGTATTCATGAACGGACCCGGCGCCCGGTCCGCTCCGGCTCCCGCATTCATACGGCCGAACAGAACCGTCCCGAACACCACATCATCACGACCACTGACCGCCGCCAGCGTCCGTGCCCACGCCACATGCAGCACCGTCGCCGGACTCGCACCCAGCCGCCGCGACACCTCCCGTACCCGCTCCACCAGAGGTGCTTCCAACCCGACACGCACGTGGGTCGCGTCAGCCCCGTCGCCGTGCGTATCCGCCAGGCCGAACGGCATGGTCGGCTCACTCACGTCACCCAGGAGTTCCGCGAAGAACCGCTCATGCTCGGAGCGATCCTCCCCGCCCCGTGTCTGCGCCACGAAATCCCGGAACGGCAACGGCTCCGCCAGGTCGCCGCCCCGACCGTCGATGAAGGCCTCGACTTCCTCCAGTACCACTGCCAGCGTCGTCTGGTCCCGAACGATGTGATGCATGCGCAGTGCCGCCAGCCAACGGCCCGTGCCAGGCTCGACCGCCACATGTACGTCGACCAGCGGCGCCTCTCGCAGATCCATGGACCGGCCGCCGATCGCCATCAGCTCGGCCACCGGGTCCGTGGCCTTCGGGTCCAGCTCCACGTGCTTCACCGGCAGCGCGGCGTGGCGCCGCACCACCTGTACCGGTTCGCGGAGCCCCTCCCACACCACACCGGTGCGGAACACGTCATGCCGGTCGATCACCCGCTGCAACGCATCCACGAACGCATCGAGCCGCGCCCGCGCGTCGAACTTCAGCACCGTGGGCGTCACATACGCGTCGTCCTCGCCCTCGCCCACGAGCAAGTGGTGGAACAGCAGGCCTTCCTGCAGCGGTACGAGCGGGTAGATGTCGGCGATGTTGGCAGCCCCACCGTCCACGCCCGCGACAATGCGTTCGATCTCCTCGGCGGACAGCTCCACCAGCGGCAGCATCTCCGGCGTGATCTCCACGGCGTCCGCAGGGATCAGATTCGCCGGCACCACAAGCGTCTCCGCACCCGCCGCAGCGGCAAGACCCGCCGGAGTCGGCGACTGGAAGAACGCACGCACCTCCAGCGAGACGCCTTGAGTGCGCAGCCGCTCAATGAGCGTCACGGCCAGCAGCGAATTACCGCCGAGCCGGAAGAAGTTGTCCTCGACCCCGACCTGCTCCAGGCCGAGCACCTCGGCGAACGCGGCGCACAGGATCTCCTCGCGCGCGTTCGCCGGGCCCCGACCCCCACCGGACACGTACTCCGGGGCGGGCAGCGCCTTGCGGTCCAGCTTCCCGTTCACCGTCAACGGCAGCGCATCGAGCACGACCACGGCAGACGGAACCATGTACTCCGGGACTCGGCCCGATGCGAATTGCCGCACAGCATCCGGAAGTTCACCGTTGTCACTGTCGGCTTCCGGTACGACGTAGGCGACGAGGCGGGTGTCGCCCTGGGCGTCCTCACGGACCACGACCGCCGCCTGCGCAACCTGCGGATGACCGGCGACCACGGCCTGAACCTCACCCGGCTCGATCCGGAACCCCCGGATCTTCACCTGATCATCCGCCCGCCCCAGATACTCCAGCGCACCATCCGCACTCCACCGCACCAGATCCCCGGTGCGATACATCCGCTCACCGGTGCCCGTGTACGGATTCGCCACGAACCGCTCCGCCGTCAACCCCGGGCGCCCCACATAGCCACGCGCCAACTGCACACCCGCCAGATACAGCTCACCCACCACACCCACCGGCACCGGCCGAAGCGCGCCGTCCAGCACAAACGTCTTGGTGTTCGTGATCGGCCGACCGATCGGCACCGAACCCTCGCCGGGCGCGCACTGCCAAGCGGTCACGTCGACGGAAGCCTCCGTCGGCCCATACAAGTTGTGCAGCTCCACACCCTCGAAAACCTCGAAGAACCGCTCCACCACCACGGCAGGCAACGCCTCACCACTGCACACCACCCGCCGCAGCCCCCCACACCCCACCGCGACATCCCGCTCCCGCAGGAACACCTCCAGCATCGACGGCACAAAATGCACCGTCGACACCCGCTGCTCGGCCATCAGCTCAGCCACATAACCCGGATCCCGATGCCCACCCGGCCGGGCCACCACCAACACCCCACCCGTCAGCAGCGGCCAGAACAACTCCCACACCGACACATCGAACCCAAACGGCGTCTTCTGAAGAACCCGCTCCCCCGCCACCAACCCGAACCGCTCCTGCATCCACACAAGACGGTTCACCACACCCTCATGCGACACCACCACACCCTTCGGCACACCCGTCGACCCCGACGTATAGATCACATACGCCGGATGCGAAGGCAACACAGACCGCTCACCCACCGGACCACCCTCAAAGCCCGCCGACTCCCCCACCACCTCAGGCGTCACCACACACACCGCACCCGCATCCGCCAACATGAACTCAACCCGCTCCCGCGGCAGCCCCGGATCGACCGGCAGATACGCACCCCCCGCCTTCAACACACCCAACAGCGCCACCAACAGATCCACCCCACGCTCCAGCGCCACCCCCACCACCGACTCCGGACCAACACCCCGACCCATCAACAACCTGGCCAGACGATTCGCCCGAACATCCAGCTCCGCGTACGACACCTCCACACCCTCAAACACCACCGCCACCGCACCCGGAGACCGCCCCACCTGCACCTCGAACAACCCCGCCAACGTCCCAGCCGGCACCCCACCCGCCGTGTCGTTCCACTCCACCAACACCCGACGCCGCTCACCCGCACCCAGCAGCTCAACCTGGCCGACCACGTCCGCCGGGGATGCTGCCGCGATCCAGTCCACAACCTTCTTGAAGCGTCGAGAGATGTCCCTTACCGCGTCCGAGTCATGCAGGTCCCGATTCGCGCCGACCGCGATCTGAATCGCGCCGTCGGCCGACCTGTCGTACACGTCGATGCCCAGGTCGTCGATAGGGCCGGGGACGATGTTGCGCACGGTGGTGACGCAGTCGCCGAACGCCAGCGGGTAGGCGAAGGACATGACGTTGATGTAGAGGCCGCAGAGCGGAGCACTGTCGATCCGGTTCAAGTCACGGTGTATGTCCTCATAGCGGTACCGCTGATGCCGGAGCCCCTCACGGATCCTCTTCGAGGCTTGCCGTACGAGATCGGCGACGGAGGTTCCCGGATCGATCGTGAGCCGGATCGGCAGAAGGTTGGCCGTCAAACCGGGTATGCCGAGTTCCCTCTTCCCCACGCGGCCGAGGACGGGGACGGCGACGACGACGTCACGCGCCCCGGTGACGCGGTGCTGGTACACGCCGGCGGCAGTGATCAACAGGCCGGCGAGGCTGGTCTTCAGCCGCCGTGCGGACGCCTTGAGGCCCTTGGCCTCATCCGCGCCGACTTCTTCGGTGTGCCGGATCGGCGCGTCCGGCAGATCCCTGAACCGATGCGCGCCAGGACCGGCGTCCTCCAGCAGGTCCGAAAGGGTCTCGAGCCAGAACTCCCGATCCCGGTCGAAGTCCTCCGACTCCCTGTAGGCAATGTCCGATTCCATCAGTACGGACAGCGGCTCCAGGGCTGCGTCGTCGTCCTGACGGCCTTCCAGGAGAGCGGCGTAGATCTGCGCCACGCGGCCGGCCATGACCACGCCGCTGTATCCGTCGATGGCGAGGTGGTGCGTTCGCTGGTACCAGATGAAGTGGCTCTGTCCAAGCTTGAACACCACCTGGACGTAGAGCGGCTCGTTGAAGAGGTCCACCGGGCGGCGCGCGTCCCGCTGCATCCACTGCTCGGCGTCCGAACGCGGGTCCGCCGCGCCAGTCAGATCGACAACGTCGATCGGGAATTCGTACGAGCGGTCGATGAACAGAAACGGAATCCCCGCCTTCTCACGGAAGCGGAGATGATACGCATCGGCCTCGTCAATCGTACGCCGCAGTGCCTCGACAAACAGGTCGACCTTCAAGTCGCCCCGAATCTCGATGCATTCGGCAATGTTGTAGATGGGGTTGTCGGGCGCCAGCTTCTGAGCGTTCCAGATGCCGAGCTGGCCTGACATCAGTTCCAGGAGATCGCCCTCGGACGCGCCCATTCCCGCCCACCCCAATCATTCGATGTTGCGACCCGGCGTTTCACGGCAGTTGACGATGCCTCCTCGCCCGGAAGAGGCCCCGATAACACCTGAAGGGCGCCGGCCAGGCCGGCGCCCCCCGGAGACGGCGCAGGATGTCGCGCCGCGCTGACCGTACGATGCGGTCTACTTCTTCTCCATGGCCTCTATGAGGCTCTTGGGCCGCATGTCGGTCCAGGACTTCTCGATGTAGTCGAGGCATTCCTGGCGTGCGGCCTCACCGAATACGGTCTTCCAGCCGTCGGGCACATCCACGAAGACCGGCCAGAGCGAGTGCTGGCCTTCCTCGTTGACCAGGACCAGATAGCTGGCGTCGGGATCGTCGAACGGATTCGTCACGGGACCGTCCCCTCTCGAGTGAATGATGTGGATCGCAACGCTACGGGGGTTGCCGGCACCATTCGCGCCAGCCCAACAAGTGCCTGGTTGCCGTGGATCACTATGCATCAGCGTTCTTCATGCGATCAACAGTCAGCGATCACCCACGACGCACGGCGGTCCGGGTGTTCAACTGCGCGCCGGCGCCGGTTGAACACCCACGTGAACACCCACGTGAACACCTGCGAGAAAACCCCGTCAATACCTGCGCGAACACCTCGATGCACACGCGCGTGGCTCCTGTCGAACCTTGACGGTCAACAGCGCATCGTGCCACCGTGCCAGCCATATTCAGGGTCCGCAATAATCTATTGCCTGCCGCGTGGCCGCCGAGTACCTGGTCTCGAAATCGAGCGAACTAGCGAGGTATCCCCGCATGCACAGCGAGCCGGCCCAGCCCCGTCCGCAGATCAACCTCGTGGATCCGGAGCTGTACTCGCACGGCGACCCTTTTGAACAATGGCGTTGGCTTCGGGCCAATGAACCCGTGTACTGGCACCCGCCGACGGACCTGCCCGGCTTCTGGGCGCTCACCAGGTACGAGGACGTACGTACGGCATACCGCGACTCGGAGACTTTCAGCTCGGCTCAGGGCATTCTTCTGCGCCCCGCCGAACATGGCGAGGACCCGGGCGGCGGGCGCACGCTAGCACTCACCGACCCGCCGAGGCATCGTCAGCTCAGGGGTCTGGTCGACGAATGGTTCGCCCTTCGGTCGGTACGCGGTTTCGAACCGGAAATGACCGAGGTCGCCAACCGTGTGATCGACGACGCGCTCGCTCGCGGTACCTGTGACTTCGTGGCGGACATCGCGGCCCGCGTGCCCCTGTACGTGATCTGCAACATGATGGGCGTTCCGAGTTCCGACTGGGAGCACCTGTTCAAGCTGACCAGCCAGGCCTTCGGCGCCGGCGACCCCATGACCCAGCGGTTCGCGCATCTGGACATCATGGGGTACTTCGAGGATCTCCAGGCGGCCAAGGCGGCGAATCCGTCGGACGACTTGGTGAGCATACTGGCGACTGCCAGTATCGACGGAACTCCCCTCTCGCCGGAAGACATCATTCTCAACTGCGACAATCTGTTGGTCGGCGGCACCGAGAACACACGCATAGCAGCCGCCGGCGGGATGCTCGCGCTTCTCGAGCATCCCGATCAGTGGCGCATGCTGTCGGAGGATCCGGGCCTGCTGCCCTCCGCAGTCGAAGAAATACTTCGCTGGACATCCACGGCCACACATATCATGCGCACCGCGGTGCGGCCGATCGACATACACGGGCACAGCATCGAGGTGGGCGATCGTGTCACCTTCTGGCTGCCCTCCGCGAATCGCGATGAGTCTGTATTCGAAGAACCTGACCAGTTCGACATCCAGAGAAAGCCGAACCGGCATCTCGCCCTTGGATTCGGGGAGCACTTCTGCCTCGGCAGCGTACTCGCCCGCGCTGAATTGCGAATTCTCTACAACGAGCTGCTGCGCAGGTCCATTCGCATCGAACTCGACGGCACACCCACTCGATTGACCTCGATCGTGGTCAACGGGCCCGAGTATCTCCCGGTCAGGCTGACAGCGACCGCTGCCGCCTAGCGACGACACCGGGAAACCCGACAGCGAGGAAGATTCCGTGTCAATGATGGGCGGCCCAGGACTGGGTCTCATGCGTCCCCGTCTCGACGACAAATCGAAGGCGCAGCCGAAAATCAAGGCCGGCACGGCGCGGCGCATCATCCCGTACGCTCTACGATATCGCTGGTCCCTGCTGCTGCTCACGCTGACCACCGTCGTGGACGCCGCCATCGCCGCAGCGAATCCCCTGATCCTCAAGATGATCATCGATGACGGGATCCTGCCCGGGAAACTCGCAGTCGTGGTCTGGCTCTCCGCGAGCATCGCGGGGCTGGCCCTGGTGAATGCGCTGGCGATCTATGTCCAGGCATGGAGCTCCGGCCGAGTGGGCGAAGGGCTTGTCTACGATCTGCGGACCGCGCTGTTCGGTCATCTGCAGCGGCAGCCTCTGGCGTTCTTCACCCGTGCGCAGACCGGTTCTCTCGTCAGCAGGCTCAGTACCGATATCAACGGCGCCCGGCAGGCCGTCACGACGTTGCTGACCCAGGCGGTTTCGGCCGCACTGACCCTGGTCCTGGTGGTCGGTGCGATGCTCTATCTGTCCTGGCAGATAACCGTCGCGTCTCTGCTGCTGATGCCGCTCCTCTTTCTCCCCGGCAGGGTGATCGGGAGGAAGCTTCAGCGGATCACGAGAGAAGGAATGCACCTCGACGCCGAGATGAGCACGATGTCGAGCGAGCGGTTCAACGTGGCCGGCGCGATGCTCGTGAAGCTGTACGGGCGGCCGGACGACGAGGCGGACGACTTCGCGAAGAAGGCGGGCCGTCGACGCGACATCACCATCACCGAGGGCATCCTCGCACGGATGTTCCTCATCGTCATCACCCTGCTGACGGCCATGACCACCGCGCTCGTGTACGGCCTCGGCGGCGCTCTCACCATCGACGGCGCGCTCGAACTCGGCACCCTCGTAGCCATGGTCACCCTGCTGTTCCGGCTGTACGGCCCGGTCAACCAGCTGGCCTCCATGCAGGTCGAGGTCATGACGGCGCTGGTCAGCTTCGACCGGGTCTTCGAGGTGCTCGACCTCAAGCCCCTCATCGCGGAGCGGCCCGGGGCCAAGGCACTGCCGCCCGGCGGATCCGACAAGGGCACGGCCCCCGAGATCGAGTTCGCAGGCGTCTCGTTCCGCTATCCGACCGCCGACGAGGTCTCGCTCGAATCGCTGGAATCGATCGGGTTGCGCAGACCGGAGCGGACCAGCAACGCACAGGTGCTGCAGGAGCTGAGCTTCGTCGCTCCGGCCGGCAAGCTGACGGCGCTCGTCGGCCCGTCCGGTGCCGGCAAGACCACGATCACCCAGCTGGTTCCCCGGATGTACGACCCCGGTGCCGGATCCGTACGCATCGGCGGCCACGACATCCAGGATCTGACCCTGAAGTCCCTGCGGGACACGGTCGGCGTGGTCACCCAGGACGCGCATCTGTTCCACGACACCATCCGGGCCAACCTCATGTACGCGCGTCCCGACGCCACCGAGCAGGACTTGGTCGAGGCGTGTCTGGCCGCGCGGATCTGGGACACGATCTCGTCCCTCTCCGACGGCCTCGACACGGTGGTCGGCGACCGGGGCTACCGCCTCTCCGGCGGCGAGAAGCAGCGCATCGCCCTGGCCAGGCTGCTGCTCAAGTCTCCGCCGGTGGTCGTCCTCGACGAGGCGACCGCGCATCTGGACTCGGAGTCCGAAGCGGCGATTCAGCGGGCGCTGAAGACCGCGCTGGCCAACCGGACCTCGCTCGTGATCGCTCACCGGCTCTCCACCATCCGTGAAGCGGACCAGATTCTCGTCATCGAAGAGGGCCGGATCCGGGAACGCGGAACCCACGACGAGTTGCTGGCCATGAACGGGCTCTACGCGGAGCTGTACCGCACCCAGTTCGCCATCCAGGCGAACGGCAGCGACGAGGGCATCGACTCCCCGGTCCACACCACGGGTCAGGCCTGATTCTCGTCGGTGGCTCCGCCCGGGGTGACCAGCCCCGTCTCGTAGGCGAGGACGACTGCCTGTGCGCGGTCGCGCAGGGTGAGCTTGGCGAAGATGCGGGCGACGTGGGTCTTCACTGTGGCTTCACTGAGGGTCAGTTCGCGGGCGAGCTCGGTGTTGGAGAGCCCCCGCCCCATGAGCGTCAGGACCTCCAGCTCCCGGGTGGTCAACGCCTCGAGGTCGCGGTGGACGCCCGGGGACTCGGGTGCCCGGCCGGCCCCGCGGTCGTCGCAGGCGAAGCGCTCGACGAGCCGCCGCGTGATCGAGGGGGCGAGGAGGGCGTCACCGGTGTTGACGAGGCGCACGGCGGTGGCGAGGTACTCGGGGGTGACGTCCTTCAGGAGGAAGCCGCTCGCCCCGACGGCCAGGGCCGCATACACGTACCGGTCGAGGTCGAAGGTGGTCAGCATGAGCACCCGGCAGTGCGGAGCCTGGTCCAGGACACGGCGTGCGGCCTCCAGGCCGTCCATGTTCGGCATGCGGATGTCCATGAGCACCACGTCCGGCCGCAGCAGCAGCGCGGCCTCGACCGCTTCGGCTCCGTCGGCGGCTTCACCGACCACGTCGATGCCGCGTGTGGTCAGGATCAGGCGGAAGCCTGAGCGGACGAGGGCCTGGTCGTCGGCGATGAGGACGCGCGGGCCGGGCTCGGATGCGCTCATGGCCGGTCCAGAGGGATACGGGCGCGGACCCGGTATCCGCCGCCGAGGCGGCGCCTCGCGTCCAGGTCACCGCCGTAGACGGCGACTCGCTCCCGGAGCCCCAGCAAGCCGCGCCCCGCTCCGTCCTGCCACGCCGCGGCCGGTGCTTCCCGTGCGGATCCGCCGCCGGAGTCGGTCAGTATGCTCGGCCCGCCGTTCAGCACTTCCACCCGCAGGGATTGGTCCGCGTAGCGCACCGTCACCTCGGCCTTCTCGCCATCGCCGTACTTGAGCGCATTGGTCAGCGCCTCCTGCACGATCCGATACGCGGTCGTGTCGATCCCGGCGGGGAGCGGGCGTGGCTCTCCGTGGATGCGTAGCTCAACAGGCAGACCGGCAAAGGCGATTCGGTCGATCAGGGCACTGAGCCTGCTCAGACTCGGCTGCGGCGCCAGCTCCGCCTCGCTGTCGTCGTCGCCGCTCTGCGACGGTGCCAGCAGTCCGAGAAGGTGCCGCAGTTCGGTCATCGCATCGCGCCCGGCTGTCTCGACGGCCCGCAGCGCCGCCGCGGCCTCGTCCGGCATCGTGGCGAGCACCTCTCGGGCCGCCCCGGCCTGGACCACCATCAAGCTCACGTTATGACTGACGATGTCGTGCAATTCCTGTGCGATACGGTCCCGTTCGGCGTCGACCGCGGTCCGGGCGGCGCTTTCGCGTTCTCGTTCGAGGAGCCGGCGCCGGTCCTCCACGGCCTTGCGGTACATGCGCCGGGCCCGCATGAGCGCCACGCCCAGCCAGCAGATGACAGCACATGCCGCCGTCAAAGCGCCGACGAGCCACCCTGTTTCGGATACCCACACGGCTCCACCCTCTCAGACCGTCCCGCGTTCCGCATAAATTCGCAGGTCAGACGGGCGCGGTGGCTCAGTTCAACGAGCGGGCCGAGATTAATTGCGGCGCGGCCTTCACTGCGCGTATTTTGAAATCCGAAAACGCCCCAATTCACGACGACGAGAAACTCGGGCGCATTATGCCTTATGTGAAAAGCAACGGTATCCGGCTGGCTTACGAACGCTCGGGCCAGGGGGAACCGGTCCTCCTCATCATGGGCTCGTCGGCCGGCGGACATGTCTGGACCATGCATCAGACACCCGCGCTGAACAATGCCGGATACGAGACGATCACGTTCGACAACCGGGGCGTAGCAGGCTCGGACGCGCCTCCCGGGAAGTACTCACTCGCGGACATGGTCGCCGACACCAAGGGACTGATCGAGGCGCTCGACCTCGGCCCGTGCCGCATCGTCGGGGCCTCCATGGGCGCGATGATCGCCCAGGAGCTGGCGATCACCGCCCCGCACCTCGTCCGGTGTGCGGTCCTGATCGCCACCAGGTCAAGGGCGGACGCCGTCCGGAAGGCACAGTGGGCGGCGGACCACGCGCTGTTGGAGAGCGGTATCCAGTTGCCCGCCAGCTATGCGGCCATCAAGTCGGTGCTCGAAATGCTGTCACCGAAGACCCTCAACGACGATTCAGCCGCTGCCACCTGGCTGGAGATCTTCGAACTGTCCGGCGGCAGCAGTGAGAAGAGCAACGGTCAGTCCTGGGTCGATACCTGTGAGGACCGCCGCGAGGCCCTGCGGGGCATCAGCGCGCCGTGTCGTGTCGTCGCCTTCACCGACGACCTCATCACCCCGCCGCACTTGGCCGCCGAGGTGGCCGAAGCGATCCCGGACTGCGACTTCGTGGAGATACCCGACTGCGGGCACCTCGGGCACCTCGAACGCCCGGATGAAGTCAATTCTGCGGTTATCGAATTCCTCGCCAAGTACTGAAACAACGGGGTCACCCGAGCCAACCGTTCACTCCTCGGGTGACCCCGCGCAAAATCCTCAAGCGCGGCCTGCTATCCGCTGACCGCGGATCCGGTCATGGACTGCACCCGCTCGTCCAGTTCCCGTGCGAACCCCATCCACGTCTCGGCGTACTGCCGCGCGAGATCCACGACCAGGGTCCCGCAGTGCGGCGGCACCGCGGCGGTCAGCTCCGACCACTCGTGTCTGGCGATCGCGTTGTGCTGCAGCAGACGCAGGAGTTGCCGCCCCTCCTCCCGGTGCCGAAGCGACGGATCCCGGAGCAACTTCTCGAGCACATAGCCCGGATCCGGCTCGATCAGCCGCGCCAGCCGCTCCCGTCTCGGTCTCGAGGACCGGTCCGCCGCCGCGGCGTCACCACCGCCGTCGGACGCACCGGATTCCACCGGCGCGGGCGGCTCCCCGGACTGAAGCCGCTTGCGGACGTCACTCGCCGTCGCCGGCGAGATCCCCGCGAGCCGTGCCACCTCTCGTAAAGACGCATTCGGGTTCTGGGCCATCACCTCGGCGGCCCGGCGCCGGCCTTCCGCACCGTTCAGCGGGCGGACTTTGCCGTCCCTGCCCATGCGCGTGTTCAACCGCTGCCCGGCGTCGGTTGAACGCCGCCGGATGGCCGCCACGGCCTTGGCCCCCAAACCGGAAGCCCGCGCGATCGCGCGGTCGGACATGTGCGGATGCGACGCGACGATCCGGGTGGCGGCGGCCTGACGATCGGCCAGCGACAGCGGAAGCCCATGCTCCACATTCGCTTGGACGGAACAGAGAAAGGCCTCTTCGGCGGTACCGTCGAAGAAGGTGACACGTATCGTCTCATCGCCTCTTAGCAGGGCCGCCAGCAATCGATGTGTGCCGTCGATCACCTGCATGTTTCGCCGGTTCACGAGAATCGGCGGAAGCGGCGCATCAATTCCCGCCAATCTGGCTATGTGCTCTCTACTGTGCCCCTCTGTACGCGGAGACTCACCGGGTCGCAGTGCCGATATCGCCACGGACGCGAACTCCTGCCCGCGGCCGCTTTCAAGAGACATGGACCCGTGTATCAGACTGGCGGTCTTCCCGCCACGCAGAGAATCAGGTGCGGCAGTATCTGGCTGATCCATTTCTATTACCCCCTACTGGAAAGGAAGACGCTCAGATCTGGTTCTCGCGGATTTACACTTTTTGTTGAACCGTGGCTCCACTGCTGGGTCTGTGGGGATCCGTGACCATGGTCACCTTTCGCCGCAGCGCTGTCGAGCCGCCGCGTCCGCAACCTTGCTCAGGTTGGCGTCATGCCATTCTGGATCTTGCGACCAGCCATAGCTGACGGGCACTCAAGGAAATCGTCCGCTTCGGTGTACAGGACGGAACCGGCCAACCCCGCGCTCCCCCGAAGAGCACGGCAACCGGCCGCAAATGGTGGCAAGTAGCCCCGGCACATGCCCAGACACGAGCGGACGGACGGCACGCTCGACCCCAAGACAGCGAAAACCGGACGCCGTCGAGGCGTCCGGTTCCCGTTTCCCTGTCCCCGCCCGGTCAGCCGTCGGTCCAGCCGTGGCTCTTCCCGAAGCGCAGCAACTCACTGCGGATCTGCAGAATTTGACTTCCATTCAATGTCGGCGCCGCCTTCAGCAGAAGCTCGGTCACCTCCCCGATGTACTCCTCCAGGGTGAGCACATCGCACATCGGCTCCTCGCCGTCCGCGATTCCGGCCACGGCGGCCGAGGGGATCGCCGGCGCGCCCGAAGCTCCCGGGGCGAGTCGTACGGCGGACGCCTTCGGCCCGCGACCGCCTTCCTCGACCTCGAATTCGACCGCCGTCCCGGAGCGCACGTAGGCCTCGGGAATCAGGAGATCGTTCACGTGCAGAAATACGTCCTCGCCGCCGTGCTCGGGGGCGATGAATCCATAACCCCGCACGCTGTCGAACCGCACCACGCGACCAGCAACCATGCCAACCCTCACGCAACATCGGGCCCCTTGCCCGAACACCATGGTCCCGGATATTAGCCGCCCGGCCCGGGTGCTCATGCTCCCGATGCGGTCACCCAGTTACTCTCCAGTTGCTGCGCGAACTCCATCCACGTCTCCGCGTACTGTCTCGCGAGGGCGACGACCAGGTCCCCACAGTGCGACGGCACGGCGGCGGCCAGTCTGGACCACCCCTCGTTCCCGATCGCGTTCTGCTGCAACACGCGAAGCAGATGCCGCCCCTCCTCCTTGTGGCGCAGGGAGGGGTCTCGCAGCAACTTCTCGATCACGGCGACGGGGTCCGGCTGCGCCATGCGCGCCTGTCGCGCGGCTCGCTGCGTGGCCAGGCGCACCGGCGCGGCGGAACTTCCGTGGTCACCGTCGGAACCGCTCGCGTGCGGCCCGCGCTCCGTCACCGGCGGTTCTCCGGCCATGAGCCGCTTGCGGACGTCACTCGCCGTCGCGGGCGAGATGCCCGCGCGCCGCGCCACCTCGCGTACCGAAGCCTCCGGATACTCGGCGAACAGCTCGGCTGCCCTCCTCCGCCCCTCCGCTCCGCTCAGGGGACGGACCTTGCCGTCCCTGCCGACGCGTGCTTCCGGCTGCCCCGACGCCGCGTCGGTCGAACTCCGCCTGAGGGCCGCCACGGCCTTGGCCCCCAGCCCCGAAGCGCGCGCGATCGCCCGGTCCGACATCTGCGGATGTGAGGCGATGATCCGCGTGGCCGCGGCCCGTCGGTCCTCCTGCGACAGTGGAAGGCCGTGCGTCACATTGGCTTCCACCGCACGCAGGAAAGCCTCTTCGGCGGTGCCGTCGAACAATTCGACGTCGATCGTCTCCTGGCCTTTGACAAAGGCCGCCATCAGACGATGCATCCCGTCGATCACACGCATGCTGCGCCGGTCCACGAGAATGGGAGGAAGCGGCCCGTCGAGCTCCGCCAGCAGGGCGACGTGATCCACATCCTGCCCCGCCAGGCGCGGCGACTCGCCGGGCAGGAGCGATGCGATCGGTACGGCCACAACCTCAGGTTCACGCATGCCGACCGGCACAGCTGGTCTGATCAGATCGACCACCGTACCGCCTCGCACCGGTCTGAGTCCGTCGGCACTGTGACGATGCAAAGCTCATCTCCCCCATCAGATACAAGATCAGAATCTGGATGTCACGAGAACTCCCGAGCCGAACCCCTTGCTCCTCATGAACCCCGGGAGCCCCACCGAACACACGTACTCATGGTCGCCGTTCGCCGCAGTAGTGTCGAGACATCACAACAGCCTCACTGATTCGCCCCTCGGGCACCACAGACCCTCCTCGCCCGTTCAACTGCGGCGCGGCGTCGGTTGAACAGTGAGGTGTCTCAGGCGTGCGCTTGCGCCTTGATGAAGCGGGCCAGCCGACCGATTCCGTCCACGATCTCCGCATGCGTCAGATAGCTGACGGACAGTCGGATGCCGTGCTCTCCGCCGCCCTGGGGGTAGAAGTAGGACATGGGCGTCCAGATGACCCCGAACTCCTCCGCCGAGCGCACCAGCGCCGCGTTGTCCGCACGGAAGGGAACGCTGACGGCCAGGAAGAAGCCCCCGCTGGGCTCGTTCCAGCGCACGCCGAGCGCTGCCCGCTCGCCCTCCGGGAAACACTCCTCGAGCTGCTGGAGCGTGACCCGCATCGCGTCCCCGTAGTACGCGGCCGTCCTGGTGTTGAGCTCCGAGGCGCGCCCGTCGGCGGCGAGGAGCATGCCCGCCACGACCGCCTGGGCGACCGGGGAGGTGTTCACCGTGACCATGCTCTTGATCTTGGTGAGTTCGTCCGCCAGCAGTCCGGTACCGCCCGCGCTGTCGGTGACGGTCTGGTCCGCGACGGCGAAGCCGACCCGGGCGCCGGGGAAGAGCGTCTTGGAGAGCGAGCCCAGGTGGACGACCCGGCGCTCGCGGTCGAGGGACTTGAGGGTCGGCAGCTGCTTTCCCGGGCTGACCAGTCGGTAGGGGCTGTCCTCCAGCAGCAGGATGTCCAACCGGGCCGCCAGTTCGAGGAGCTCCTGGCGGGTTTCCAGGGACATGGTGGTGCCCGAGGGGTTCGCGTGGTCCGGGATCACATAGAGGGCACGGGGCCGGCGTCCGCGCGCCCGTTCGGCGAGGATCGCCGTCTCCAGTTCGGCGCAGCTGAAGCCGCCCTCGCCCTCCTCCACCGCGGTCACCTCGGCATCGAGCAGCCGGGCCGCGCCGGTGATCCCCACATAGCAGGGGCTGGAGACCAGCAGTACGTCCTCGGGCGACGAGATGAGCGCCCGTACGGCGAGGAACATCGCCTCCTGACAGCCGACGGTGACGACGATGGACTCCGGGGAGACGTCGATGTCCTCGTCCTGGCGCAGCCAGTCGGCGATCAGCTCGCGGATCTGGCCGCTGGTCGGGCCGTACTGGAAGAGCGCGTCGCGGACCCGGGCGGGTGAGGCCCCGCCCGCTTCCAGATGGTTCAGGTAGCGACGCAGGTACTCGAAGATCTGCTCGGTCTCGAAGAAGCCGTCGTACGGACGGCCGGGCGCGAAGGAGATCGCCTCGGGGTAGCGGTGAGTGATCTCGTTGAGGAAGTTCATCGTGTCCAGCACCGGGTCGCTGACGCTGCCGTGCAGATCCTCCTTGCGCAGCCCGGAGCCGTGCGGCAGGCCGGAGCCGTAGCCTGACGGCTGCCCGGGGACCGCCCGCGCGGGCTCCGCCCCGGTCGGACGGCTGGGCCCGGTGGCCGCCTGTACGAGTTCAGGGCCCGCGTCCGCGACCGAAGCGGTGCCGGTGAGCACCATCGCCTCCGTCAGTTCGTCGCTGACGATGCCCAGGACGTGTGCCACTCCCTCTTCCTTGCCCGCTGCCAGGCCGTGCAGCACCGGGCGCCCGAGGAGCACCGCGGAGGCGCCCAGCGCCAGGGAGGCCAGCACGTCCGCGCCGCGGCGGATCCCACCGTCGAGGAGCACGGGGCAGGCCCCCGCGACCGCCGCCGCGATCTCGGGCAGCACCTCGAGCGTGGCCGGGACGCCGTCCAGCTGCCGGCCGCCGTGGTTCGACACCACGATGCCGTCGACGCCCGCGGCGATCGCCCGCTGTGCGTCGCAGGCGGTGAGCACGCCCTTGACCAGCACGGGGAGTGAGCTGACGGAGCGCAGCCACTCGATCACCGACCAGTCGAGGGACGTCTCGAATTCGATCAGCGCGTCGCCGGACGAGGAGAGACCGGGGCCGGCGAGGTTGACCGGCTCGATCCCCGGCGGCAGCCGGAAGCCGTTGCGCACATCACGCAGGCGCCTACCCGGGTGCGGGGCGTCCACCGTGAGAACGAGCGCCTCGAAGCCGGCTCGTTCGGCACGCTCGATGAGGCGTCGCGTCGTGGCGCGTTCGCGGAAGCAGTTCACCTGGAACCAGAGCGGGCCGGCGGCGGCCGCGGCGATCTCCTCGAAGGTCCGGCTCGCGAAGGTGCTCACGATGAACGGGACACCGGCCGGCGCCGCTCCCCGGGCCGTGGCGACCTCACCCTCCGGGTGAACCAGCGTGTGATACGCCATCGGAGCGATGGCGACCGGGACCGGCCAGGTCCGTCCGAGGATCCGGGTCCCGGTGTCGGGCCGGTCGACTCCGGTGAGCACGCGCGGCCGCAGCCGTGCACGGTCGAACGCCTCCAGGTTGGCCGCGAGGGTCCGTTCCTGTCCCGCGCCCCCTTCGATGGAGTCCCAGACTCCCGGGTCCATGCCCTCGCGCGCCGTGGCGGCGTAGTCGGCCAGAGTCAGCATGTCCGCCGCGGCGGTACCGGCGCCAGGGCCCCTCATCGTGCGGCCAGCCCTTCGCGCTCCACCGCTTCGTACAGGGCCCGGATGCCGGCGCTGCCGAATCCCCGCGCGCCCTGGCGCTGGATGAGCGCGTAGAAGAGGGTGTTGCGCTCGTAGGGAGATCGGCTGAACGACTGCAGCACGTGGCCCCCCTCGTCGCTGTCGGCCGGCACCCGTGCGTCCCGCAGCCCCGCGATCCGCGCGCGCAGCTCGGGGAACCGGTCGGTGAGCGTGTCGTGGCAGGTGTCCGGAATGCTCAGGAACTCCACTCCACGGTCCCGGAATTCGCGCACGGCGGGAACGATGTCCTCGACCAGGAAGGCGAGGTGCTGCACCCCCTCACCGGCGTTCCGCTCCAGGAACGCGTCGAACCGGCCCGGCTCCTTCGCCGGATCCGGCGCGGCCAGGGTGAAGGTGACGCGCTCGGACGCGCTGCGGACGACGATCAAGTCCATCGCCCGGTCGCCGACGGCCACGTGTTCGGAGGCGTGGCGGGAGAATCCGAAGGCATCCCGGTAGAAGTCGGCGTGATCCCCGAGGCTGCCGCCTTCGAGGCGGATCGCGACGTGGTCCAGCCGCTGGATCCGCCCCGTCGGGCGGGCCGGAGCCTCCGGTGCGGCCACCCATCTACGGCCCGGGGGCAGACTGTTCGCGGGGTTCTCGATCCGTGGGAGGAGGCTGTGGGAGACATCGCCGAACCCCGGGACAACAGGAGTGCCGTACGCGGAGCCCGCCCGCCCGGCACCGGCCGCCACCGCGGCGTCCAGGGTCGCCGTCACGTCGTCACAGGCCACCGCGATATCGGCGATCCCGTCCCCGTGCTGGTCCAGGAACTTCCAGACGCCCCGGCCCGACGTGACGACCAGTTGCACCTCACCCTGCCTGAGCAGCGCGGAACTCCGGTCGAACTCGACGGAGTCCGCGACCCGCGTGAAGCCCATGGCCGAGACGAAGTGATCGACCGTGGACACCTTGTCCCTGGTGTACATCTCGATGTACACGATGTCCTGCACAGCCATGAGCTACCTCCTGAAGGACCGGTGGCCACCGGACGGTCGGTGCGTGTCAGGGATTGCCAGAGGCGGGACACCCGGGCCGCCGAAACACGGCGGCAGCCCGGGTGTCCCGCCTCGACCGGCACCTGTGCTGTTGCGTCTACCAGCGCCATTCCTGCTGGCCGTAGAGGTGCCCGGCCTTGATGTCGCGGTCCTTGCACCAGGTCAGGAACTCGTCGATCTGCTTGATCTGGTAGGTGTCCTCGGTGTACGTGGTGGCCATGACGTGGCCCAGCCACGGCTCCTCGCCCATGGCGTAGATGTACGCCTCGGTGGCGCCCAGCTCGGTCATGATCGCGGCGGCCTGCTCGGCGTTGGAGCCGGAGAGCTTGCGCGAGTTGCTCATCTTCTTCGTGACCGGAACGGTCAGCAGGGCCTGGTAGAGCCAGGTCAGCGGCGCGCCGTCGCACTCCATGCCCAGGAAGGCCAGGTCGGCGGTGCCCAGGTGCCCCTTGATGTAGCGGTAGAGAGACGGGTCGATGCCCGAGGAGTCGGCTCCGATGAAGACCTTCTTGCCCGCCAGCTCCGCCCAGTAGGTCGACTTGGCGCGGATGTCCAGGTCGCAGTGCTCGCCGAGGAACGGGGTGGCGGTGATCTTGCCGCCCGGGAACTCGACCTCGTCGAAGTCGTCGACCTCGGTCACCGAGAAGCCCAGGCTCTTGAGCATCAGCCCCATGGACGGGTCGGACAGGTTGCCGCGCGAGGAGCGCGGCACGACGACCGTCCCGATGCGCCCGCGCAGCGGGAGCAGCGTCTCCAGCACGATGTGGTCCTGGTGGCCGTGGGTGATCAGCACCAGGTCGATGTAGTCCGGCAGGTCGTCCAGGGTGTACCGGTCGCCCGCGGTGCTGTCCGCGCTGATGAACGGGTCGGTCACGATGGCGGCGTCGGGGGTCTGCAGGACCAGACAGGCGTGCCCGAAGTACCGGATCCGGCCGCCGGCCGCGATGTGCCGGTCCTCGGCCAGACTGGGGCGCTCACTCAGCATGCCCGACAGCTGGGCCGCCTGCGCGTCGTCGAGGTCGAGCGCATCGCGCAGGTGGGACAGTGTGGTGGGCCGCACGCGGGCGTTGAACAGCTCGTCCAGCCCGGCGTGGCGGAACGGGATCCCCAGCTCCAGCACGTCCGGCGAGGGCAGGCGCGGGGTGCTCAGGATGAACGGACGCTCGATGCCGGTCTCGAAGGACAGCTGCACCGACTGGCGCGCCTCCTGGTAGACGTTGCTGCGGTAGACGACCGGCTCCATGAAGCGCATCTGCGCCTGGTTGTCCGTGTCGTACGCCAGCTCCACCAGGCCGCCCAGCTCCGACGGCAGCTTCGGATACAGCGGCGTCAGGTCGAAACCGGTCGCGTTCGCGCGCAGCAGCTCCTGGCCGGCGGCGATCGCCTCGGCGAACCGCAGCATGTCCGCCCGGTCCCGCTTGATCGCGGCCAGCAGGTCGCGTACCTCGTCGGCGCGCTCCTCCGCGATATTGATGAAGTAGCCGCCGCGCAGCTCCGGATTGTTGCTGGCCGCGATATGCACCTGCGGAGACTGCAGATACGACTCCAGCAACGGCACCTGGAGGAATGCCAGGTTCATCGCCGCCTGAACCGGCGCCACCGTGTGCGGCCAAGCGAAGAACCTGTCCACCAGAGGCTCAACTATGACCTTCGACCGCAGAAACAACTGCTCGTCAGTCATCCGCGCCCCTCCCTCCAGGAGAAAACAAAAGAGAAACTACGAGAAAAATGGCAGCCGCAGAGAAACAGAGGCCTGAAGATCAAGGTGCCAACGGGTGCTCTGCCCCAGCAGAATGCCCCGGGGGCACACGGCCGATCAATACTGTGCTCAGCCGACGGCTGTTCAACTGCGCGAGCACGGCAGTTGAACAGCGCGCTGAATGACGGCCGATTCCCTTATGCGTCACAGGATCATGCCGGTGCTGTACTGTGCCGATCACCAGCACGGCGACGAGCGCTGACCACCGCGGTCGGCGACGATGCCGGCGCCGGCCGACCATGACGCCGCGCCCGGGCGACTCCAGCCGTCGCCTTGCTGGTCAGTCCGTGACCCATCCCCGGGATCGAGCGATGTCGAGGACACAGGCCCGGACCTGCTTGATCTGAGTTGCTGTCAGCGTTGCAGCCTCCGCGAGCAGGGACTCGGTGAGTTCGCGGCTGAACCGGGCGGCGGACAGCTGGTCCTGCGCGGACTCGGTCCGCTCCCCGTCAGACCGGTCGGCTGCCGCTCCGTTCGCCGCGGCCGCGGAGGACGGGGAGGCGAGCCTGTGCGGGGAGGGCTGATAAACGAGGCGGATCCCGGACGCCTTCGGCCCCTTTTCGCCTGCCTCCGCGAAGAACTCCACCTTGCTTCCCTCTTTATAGAGGTACTTCTCGTCGAGCAGGTCATTCGCGTGCATGAAAACGTCTTCACCCCCTTCGTCGGGGAGGATGAATCCGTAACCACGAACCTCGTCGAACCGCAGAATCTTCCCTGTTTTCAGCACGACCGCCAGCCTCCAACACACACCGCTACTGCACTCGGAGCCCGCTGCTTCGCCGAGCGGCCCGGCCCGTCAATTTACTAGGGACTCGCCGCTGATTCGATAGGCCAGGGCGTCAGTAACCGGCCGGACGCACCAGGCCCGTCTCGTACGCGTGGATCGCGGCCTGCGTCCGGTCGCGCAGGTTCAGTTTGACCAGGATCCGGCTCACATGGGTCTTCACCGTCTGTTCCGCCACCACCAGACGCTCGGCGATCTCCGCGTTCGCCAGGCCCTGCGCGATGAGGGACAGCACCTCGGTTTCGCGTTCCGTCAGGTCGCCGACGCGGCCCTTGGCCGGGGCGCGGCGGGTGCCCGTCATACGGGAGAACTCAGCGATCAGGCGCTTGGTGATGTTCGGGGCGAGCAGGGCGTCGCCGGCGGCCACCACTCTGACCGCCTGGGCGAGTTCGGCGGCCGATGCGTCCTTCAGCAGAAACCCGGACGCGCCCGCGAGCAGGGCCTCGTACACGTACTCGTCGAGGTCGAAGGTGGTGAGGACGAGCACCTTGACGGTGGATCCCTCGGCCCCTACGACCCGCCGCGTCGCTTCGATGCCGCCGAGTTCGGGCATCCGAATGTCCATCAGGACGACGTCCGGGGCGAGTTCGGCGACCTTGGCGACGGCGTCGAGACCGTCCACGGCCTGGTCGACGACCTCGATGCCGGGCTCGGCGTTGAGCAGCACCGTGAAGCCCTGACGGACCATCCTCTGGTCGTCGGCGATCAGGACACGGATGGTCGTCATGTGGTTTCCTCAACAGGTTCGCCGGGCAGGATCGCGGTCACTTCGTATCCTCCGTCGGGGGTGGCTCCCGTGGCGAGTTCGCCCCCCAGCATCGCTGTGCGCTCGCGCATGCCGAGCAGACCGTGCCCGGCGCCCGAGAACGGCGGGGCGGGCCGGTCCGGCGCGGTGTTGGTGACCCGGACCGTAACCCCGGACGGGCGGTAGCCGATCTCCAGTCGTACCGTCGCTCCTGGCGCGTGGCGCATCGCGTTGCTGAGCGCCTCCTGCACGATGCGGAACGCCGACAGTTCGACGCCCGGCGGCAACGGACGCGGCTGACCGGTGGTCCGGGTGGTGACAGTGAGCCCGGCGGCACGGACATTGCCGAGCAGGTCGTCCAGCCGGTCGAGGCCGGGCTGCGGGGTATGCCGTTCCCCTTCCGCCAGGGCGTCCTCGGAACGCAGGACACCGAGCACACGCCGCAGTTCGGTGAGGGCCTCGACAGCGTTCTCGCGGATGCCGACGAGGTTCTCCTTCAGCTCTTCCGAAGGGTTCTCGACCAGGTGCGGGGCGGCCTGTGCCTGGATGGAGATGACCGACATGTGGTGGGCGACCACGTCATGGAGCTCACGGGCGATCCGGTTGCGCTCCTCCAGGAGCGTGCGCCGGGACCGTTCCTCGGCGGTCAGCACCTCCTGCTCGACCAGCCGCGTCCGAGCGACCCGGCTGACGCGCAGCGAGGCACCGACCACCACCGCCATCACGAAGACCACGGAGCCCCCCTCCACCACCTGGTTGTGCTCGTGGGAGGCAAGGAGCGTGTTGACCACGCCCGACAGGACAGTGATGCCCAGCGCTTCGACCGCGGCCACGGGGTGGACCCGCAGCGAGAGGAAGAACAGCACGAGAGTGTGGAGCGCGATGCCCCAGATGCTCCAGGGCCAGGGCATGTCGGGGCCGACTGTGGGGTCCCCCAACTCCCCGGTCAGGAACAGCACGATCGTCGACAGCCACCAGGCGGGAACCGGGCGGAACAAGGCCAGGACGAGGGCCGCCGACTGGAGCACGACGAGCGTCGTCCTGTGCGGCAACTCCGAGTAGGACTCGTAGGCGTTGCCGTTGAAGCCGCAGATCAACACCGCGAGCAGCACCACATGGGCGTGCGGCAGCCAGCGCAGCCGGCCGTCGCGCGGCAGCGGGTCGCGTGCCACCGTCCACAGTCCCGCCCACAGTCCGCGCGGCGTCGAGCGCAGTGCCGCGGTCAGCCGTCCGTTCTCCCCCGTCTTCACGTCGTCAACCCTAGACACGCCGCACCTCGGCCGCTTGCTCAGGCCGCTGCTCGCGCACGACGCGGCTTCCGCGCCTGCCCTTCCGCCCTTGCTCGTACGTACGGAACGCGGCCCAGCAGATCAACAGCGCCACCGCGAACGCGGGCAGCCAGGCGAGCCTCGCGAGCACCCAGCCGCCGCTGTCCGGCATCGTGTGCAGTCCCGGCAGGGCCTCGCTCGCCGGCACGCCGATCGCGGTCACCGCCATCATCGCGGTCTGGTGCCAGAGAAAGATGGTCATCGCGGAGAGGTTCACCACCGTCACCGCCGCCCAGGCCGCGGGCCGCTCCAGCACCCGCCGCAGCGGGCCGAGCAGCAGCAGGGCCGCGCCGCATTGGGCGGTGCCGAACGCGACCGCCGCCAGGTTGGGCGGGTCGAGGTTGGAGATCTCCGCCCCGGGCACGCCGACCATGGAGGCGGGGTAGCCGGCCCACAGGATCAGCCCGGCGGTGGTGGCGGCCCCGCCGACCAGCAGCGACCAGCGCGTCGCGCGGCTGCGCAGACCGCCCCGGGACCAGGCCGCGCCGAGGCAGTACGGGACCAGCCAGCCGGCCACCACGTTGACCGAGGAGAGCCAGGCCGGCCCGTCCAGCCCGAACCGGATCACGTCGATGTGCAGCACGACGGCGATCGGCCAGAGCGGATGGAGCTTCGCCACCAGCGGGGTGATCGCCGTCAGCGCCGCGAAGACCAGCAGGAACCAGAGCGGCGACCACACCAGCTTGAACAGTGCGCGCACCGTCTTCTCGTCCACTCCGGCCGCGAGCATCGCGACCGCGGCCACGGCCCACACCGCCAGCACGACGGCGACCGGCCGGAACAGCCTGCTCATGCGGGCGCCGACCCACTGCCGGTACGTCGTGCCGCGGGCGCGGGCGGTGGCGTACCCCTTCGCGCCCACCACCCCGCCCACGAGGAAGAACACCGCGAGCGTCTGGAACACCCAGGAGATGGGGGCGAGGTAGGGCATGAACGTGAGCGGACTGGCGCCGCGCAGGGTGCCGCTGTCCTCGATCAGGGCGGTCACGAGCCAGTGGCCGAGCACCACGCCCACGATGGCGAGGACCCGCAGGGCGTCGAGAGCACGGTCGCGGTCGGGAGGAGTCGAGGATTCGACGCGCCGGACGAAGTCACGCATGACGGCCTCCCGAAGTGTTTTCGGACGGGTCCCCAGGGTGCTTTCCGGAGACGATCCGGGCGATGTTCTTCAGCGGTACGGAGCCGGGCTTCAGATAGTCGCTGTGCCCGCCGTCGCCCGTCGGGAACCGCTTGGCGCCGAACTCCTCGGAGACCGGATCGGTCCCGAACCCGATCGCGGTGACGAGCAACGGGACCCGCAGGTGCGGCACGTTGGCGATCCAGTCGTCACCGCTCCGGCCCGTCCAGACGGTGGCCCGGGTCTTCAGCGCGGCCGCGTTGTCGTAGCCGGTGCCGGGGCTGCCGTACAGGACGACATCGGCGAGCTCCAGCCCGGACGCGGCGCGGGCGCAGACGACGCTGCCGTAGGAGTGGCAGACGAGGGAGGTCCGGGCGGCGGGCTTGAGCTCCTCCAACTCCGCCATGAATTGGTGGAGTTCGTGAGCGGCATCGTCGGCCCGCCCCGAGGTCACCGCCGCCAGGCTGACCGTGGACGGCGTTTCGTATCCGAGCCAGGCGACGACGGCGGACCGGTCGCCCAGCTCCTTCTGCAGCGCGGTCGCGCCGCCCAGTAGGCGCCAGTAGTTGTCGACGAGCACTCCCGCGCCCGGCACCACCACGGCGATCCGCTCGGCGCGGGCGAGGTCGCCGACGACCTCGACGGTCCGGCCTCCCTCGCGGCCGTCGAAGGACAGGAACTGGCGTGCCGGATCCGCCATGACGCGCAGCGCGTCCGCCCGCGTGTGATCGCCGTGGGCGGCGGCCATCCGCCCGGCCGCCCCCATGTCGCGACGTGACGCGGCGTACCGCTCGGCGAGCGCGGCCGGGGTGGCGGCACTCGGTGGTCCGGAGACGGTCGGTGCGGGCGCCGGGACGTGCGCGGGGCTCGCCGCGCCCGATACCGGCACGGCCACCGAGGCGGCGACCAGGGCGGTGAGCAGGGCGCGGCGTAAGCGGCCTCTGCGGGGACGGGGCGCCATGGCAGACGGTGTTCCTTCCGTGCCGGATCTCTGTCGTGCTTACGGCACCGAAGCTACGGATCACGCCTTGTGGCCTGCGTCCCGCCGGGGAGTGAACCCTCCTTGTAGCCCTGAAGTACTACGGGTAGGGGGTGGGGTGGGCGCCCTGCCGACACCAACCACCCGTGTCCGAAAGCCGGTTGAACCCGTGTCAGAAAGCCGGTTCGTCCCCGATCGGTCGACGGGCCTCGGCCAGGGCGGTCACGTGGATGAACCACTCCAGGACGGCGCAGATCTCCTCGCTGTGTCCGGCGAAGACCTCCAGGGAGAAGGAGGGGCGCAGATCCAGCTTCGCCTCGGCCAGGTCGATCCCCTCGATACGGTTCAGCCGTGCCATCAGCTCGCGCCGCAGCGGCTCGTCGTCGAACGGCGGCCGCCGCTTGAGGTGCTGGAAGACGACTTCGGCCGTGCCGATCACCGGGTAGATGGCGATCGGCCAGAGCGTGCGCGAGGCGAGCGCGCTGCCCGCGTCCAGCGAGGGGAAGCAGCTGGTCTCGTTCGCCCGGCCGTAGGCCCGGTAGCCGCCCTGCAGTTCCCAGAACTCCAGGGCGGACAGCACTCCTTGGACGGTCTCGGCCGTCTGGTTGTCGCGGAGCAGGGTCTCGAAGCGGCCGGCCGCGGTGTCGTCGCCGGTCGGCGAGGACGCCATGGGCGCGCTGTCCTCGGCGACCTCCTTGCCCATCAGCGCGGCGAGGTCCGCCGTGGTCAGCCGGTGGGTGCGGCGGGCCCTGCCCGCCTCGTCGAAGGGCACTCCCTCGGCTTCGAGGAGGGCCCTGGGGTCGCCGGAGTGGCGGTCGTCGGTCCAGCGGAATCCGTCCGAGATCCGTCCGTCGGCGGTCAGGACCCGGTAGGCGCAGTGCAGGCCCGTCCGGGTCGCCACGTGGTTGCCGACCGCCACCGCGTGCGTGCCGATGAGCGCCGCGAGGTCGCCGTACGTCGTCCAGGTGCCGGCCGGCATGGCGAGGAGGGCCGCCCGCAGCTCCTTCCACCCGGCCCATTCGTCGTCGGCGTGGACGATGCCGTCGATGGGCCCCGGCCACAGCCGGACGGCCCGCTCGGCCAGTTCGTCGGCGCGGGCGAGGATCTCCGCCCTGCCCCAGCGCTCCTCGGCGGCGATGCGCTGGTTCATCCGCAGGGCGCTGGAGTCGAGGATCTCCTGCTTGCGGCGGAAGGGGTGGTTCGACAGGCGTGCGTTGTCGCCGGAGAGGGTCAGGTTGCCCAGGGTGTGGACCAGCATGGTGTGCAGTTCGTCGGGGCTCCCGTCGTCGCCGGCCTCCTCGGCCAGCAGGTCGTACCACTGCTGGGCGGGCTGCTGCGGCAGTACGTGCTCGACGGTCAGCTGTGCCTTGGCGTAGTCGACGGGCTCGCTCGCGCTGTAGCTCTCCTCCAGTCGGCGCAGCACCTGGAACCGCTGGTTGCTGCGACCCGCCTTGTAGAAGGGGCGGGTGCGGATGGCATCGCGTACGGCCTCGTCGCCGGGCCAGACGCGGGCGCCCGTCTTGCTCCGCGACAGATGGCGGCGTACCTCTTCGGCGAGCGAACCGTCCTGGCCCAGGTCCTTGGGGAGTTCCATGAAGACGCGGTTGTTGCCGGTGGTGGAGTATCCGGCGAACAGCCGTCGCACCATGTAGCTCTCGGCGTACGCCAGGGCCTGCGCGGCCTCGGCGGGCTCGGCCTGCCCGCCGTCCACCAGGTCGAGGGCGTGCAGCGCCAGCGGATAGTGCGTCTGACCGCCCCATCGCGCCAGGCGCTCCAGCACGTCGCGCAGCTCGGGGTGGCTCTCCCGCTCCGGTTCGAGGATGCGCATGAGGCGGTCCGCGCGCAGCGAGAGCCGGCTGATCTCCGCCTCGAGTGCCGCCTCGTCCGTGCTCAGCGGTTCCAGCCGCTTCTTCTGGTCGCGGTAGATCTCGCTCTGCTTGGCCCGGCTGTTGCCGCCGACGACCAGATCGAGCCAGACCAGCAGTTCCAGATTGGCCGGGCCCAGCAATTCCTGCATGGGCAGCCACAGGTTGCGGTAGACGGATTCGCCCCGCGTGGGCAGGCACATGAAGAGGTAATTGCGCAGCAGGTCGCTCTGGCTCAGGCCGACGCCCGTGTTGTTGATGGACTCGAAGATCCGGTAGACGTTGTCGCCCTCGGCCGCGGTGATGGCGACGATGGAGAGGAAGTCGCGCAGGACGGACTCCACCGCCTCCACCCACGGCTCACCGCCGCTCTCCTCGCCCTCGCTGAGGGCGGCGACGAAGAAGCGGTAGGCGGCACCGACGTTTCCGGCTCCGCCCGCCTTCGGGAGGGAGTCCACGCAGGCGATGAACGCCTCCCGGTCGGCCTGGGTCGGCAGCAGGCGGTAGTGGTCGTGCCCGTCCTGGTAGCCGTTGACGAGGACGAGGTCGTGGATGCGGGCCGCCTTCTTGTCGGCGCCACGCGCCCGGTGGTGGTCCCGCAGGGCGGTGAACGCGAGCATCAGCGTGGTGAGCCGCTGCTGGCCGTCGACGACGAGCCAGCGGGCCATCCCGCCGGCGGCGACGCGCTCGGGCGCGAGGACCACCGAGCCCAGGAAGTGCGCGGCCGGCGGGCGGCCCGCGAGCTGGTCGTCGACCAGCTCCTGCACGTCGTCCCACAGTTGCCGCAGCTCGTCCCGCTGCCAGCTGTAGGTCCGCTGGTAGAGCGGGACTTGGAGCTGCATCTCCCCCTGCTGCACCAGCTTGCTGAACGTGATCTCCCGAGCCTGCACGCGCGTCCCTTCCCAAGTTGTACGGCGCCCGTCACGCATTGTTCCCCATGCCGGTACGGTGATCGGAGGAAACGAGGACGGCGCGACACGGGGGCACGGATGGCGACGCTGGGAATCCACAAGGACTTCCTGATGGAATTCGCCAAGCTGGAGAAGCCCGTCCAGAAGCGGGTCCACGAGGTGTTCGACAAGTTCCGTGCGCACCGGCACGCCGGGCTCCACCTCGAGAAGCTGGAGAACCCCCGCGACTCCCGTATCCGTACCATCCGTATCAGCAAGTTCATGCGAGGGGTCGTCCTCGCACCCGACGCCGGGGACAGCTTCCTGCTGCTCAAGGTGATGGCGCACGACGACGCCATCACCTGGGCGCTGAAGCACCGGGCGACGGTGAACTCCGCGACCCAGGGCATCGAGTTGCGCGACGACGTCGCTCTCGAACGTGCCACCGCGTCGGTCCCGCGGACCGCGCCGGAAACCGCGGGGCTGTTCTCCCATGTCGGCGACAAGGACCTGATCCGGCTCGGTATCGACCGCGACCTGCTGCCGCTGGTCAGGCACCTCAGCGACGAGACCCATCTCGACGCGCTGCACAAGATCCTCCCCGAGCAGCAGTACGACGTGCTCGCGGGCCTCGCGGCCGGGCTGGAACCGGAGGAGGTCTGGCGCGAGTCGATCGCTTCGCAGACGGCGCAGGCAGTGCAGGCGGTGCAGGTCGGACGGGCCGACTCGGCGGAACGGGCCGAACGGACCTCCGGGACCGGACGGGCCGGGCTGACCGGACCGGCCGCCGGGACCGGCCCCGTGGACGCTGGGGAGATGGACACGGAGGATCAGCTGACGGCCGCCATGGCCCGGTCGCAGGGAAGGATCGCCCTGCTCTCCGGCCCGGACGAACTGATGGACGTCCTGTCCCGGCCCTTCGACGCCTGGCGGGTGTTCCTCCACCCGAGTCAGCGGCGGGTGGCGTACCAGTCCTCCTACAAGGGCCCCGCGCGGGTGACCGGCGGCCCCGGCACCGGCAAGACCGTGGTCGCGCTGCACCGCGCCCTGCACCTGGCGCGGCGGCTGCCCGCGGACGCTCCCGACGAGTCGGTCCTGCTGACCACGTTCACCCGGGACCTCGCCTCCGACCTGCGGCGGAGCCTTGAACTGCTCATCCCCGAGGAACGGCTCCGGGCGAGGATCCGCGTGGTCAACGTGGACGCGCTGGCCCATCAGGTCGTACGGGACGACCGCGGCGGTCCGCTGAACATCCTCACCGACCAGAAGGAGATCACCGCGCGCTGGTCCCGGATCGCGGAGCGACTCGGTCTGGACTTCACCGGAACCTTCCTCGACCAGGAGTGGCGGCAGGTCGTCCTCGCGCAGGACCTCCGCTCGCCCGAGGCGTACCTGAAGGCGTCGCGCAGCGGCCGGGGCACCGCCGTCGGCCCGCTCAAGCGCGCGCAGGTGTGGCGGGCGGTGGAGGCCTTCACCCAGGAGCTGCGCAAGGCCGACGAGTTGACCTTCCTCCAGGTGTGCGCGGAAGCCGCCCGGCTGCTGGAGCCGCGTACGGAGCGGCCGTTCCGTCACGTGGTGGTCGACGAGGCCCAGGATCTGCACCCGGCACAGTGGCGCGTGCTGCGGGCACTGGTGGCCCCCGGGCCGGACGACCTCTTCCTCGCCGGAGACACGCATCAGCGCATCTACGGCAACAGGGTGTCGCTGCGCGGACTCGGCATCGCGGTGACGGGGCGGTCCCATCGCCTGCGGATCAACTACCGAACCACGCGCGAGATCCTGGCCTGGTCCACCGCTCTGCTGAGGGACGAGGAGGTGGACGACATGGACGGCGGCAACGATTCCCTGACCGGCTACCGTTCCGTGTTCCGCGGCCCCCGGCCGGTGACCCACGGCGCGACGGGCAGGTCCGAGGAGATCTCGGCGCTCACCGCGCAGGTCGCTCAGTGGGTGGACGACGGCGTCGAGCCGAACGAGATCGGGGTGGCCGTGCGCTACCTCCAGCTCGGCAAGGACATCGCGCGGGCCATGGAGGGGGCGGGGGTACCGGCGGTCGTGCTCGGCACACGGGCCGGGCGCGGCGACGGCGACCGCGACGCGGACGGCGTCCGGATCGGGACCATGCACCGCATGAAGGGGCTGGAGTTCCGGTACATGGCCGTCTCCGGCGTGAGCGAGGGTGTGCTGCCGATGCCGGGCGCGGTGACGCCCAGGGAGGTGGACGCGCAACAGCACCGGGAGGACCTGCTGGGCGAGTTGAGTCTGCTCTTCGTGGCCTGCACGCGGGCGCGGGAGGCGTTGCGGGTGTCGTGGCACGGGAAGGCGAGCTCGTTCCTGGCGTGATGTGGGGCGCCGCCCGGGTCCACCTGGGTCCACCTCGGGCCGACGCGCCTACGATGGCCCCATGTCCGAACGCGCAGGCTCCCCAACAGCGACTGATGCGCATCAGCGCACACCGGGCGCCCCCGAGCTCGCCGCCGCCGCAGGCGTCTTCTCCCTGCTGGCCGATCCCACGCGGCTGCACCTCGTATGGCTGCTCACCCGCGGCGAGTCGGACGTGACGGCACTCGCGACCGCGTGCGGCGCGGCCCGGCCCGCGGTGAGCCAGCATCTGGCCAAGTTGCGGCTGGGCGGGCTGGTCCGGTCCCGCAAGGACGGCCGGCGGGTGCTCTACGCGCTGACGGACGGACACATGCGGCGCCTGGTCGTCGAAGCGATCAGCCACGCCGACCATCAGGTCACGGGCGAGCCCTGGCACGACTGAACCGCCGCGCGGGCCGCCGGAAACAATTCAACACGTGCGCAACCATGCACGCTTAGGTTACGCTGGTAGAAGTCCGACCTTGCCGCACCCTCCCGCCCGAGGACTCGCCGCATGCTGTCCGTGTTGCGCCATCGCACCTACCGGCATCTGTTCACCGCCCAGGTCATCGCCCTGACCGGAACCGGGCTCGCGACCGTAGCGCTGAGCCTGCTCGCCTATGACATCGCGGGCGCGAACGCCTCCGCCGTGCTGGGTACGGCCCTGGCGATCAAGATGCTCGCCTACGTGGGCATCGCACCGGTCATCAGCGCCTTCGCCGACCGAATACCGCGACGGGCGCTCCTCGTCTCCATGGACCTGGTCCGCGCCGTCGTCGCCCTCGCGCTCCCGCTCGTCACCGAGGTGTGGCAGGTCTACGTCCTGATCTTCCTGCTCCAGGCCGCGTCGGCCGCCTTCACCCCGGCGTTCCAGGCCGCCCTTCCCGACGTACTGCCCGAGGAGCGCGACTACACCCGCGCGCTCTCCCTCTCACGGCTGGCCTACGACCTGGAGACCCTCTTCAGCCCGGCGCTGGCCACCGCCCTGCTGTCCCTGGCCTCGTACGACTGGCTGTTCGCCGGCACCTCGGCCGGCTTCGTCGCCTCGGCCGCCCTGGTGGTCTCCGTACTGCTGCCGAAACCCGAACCGGTGGAGCGCGCCGGGGGCGTCTACGCCAAGGCGGCGTTCGGCACCCGTCTGTTCCTGCGTACGCCCCGACTGCGCGCCCTGCTCGCGCTCGACCTGGTGGTCGCCGCGGGCGGCGCGATGGTCATCGTGAACACGGTGGTGCTGGTGCGCGCCGGCCTCGGCCGGTCGGCGGGAGACGTCTCGCTCGCGCTGGGGGCGTACGGCGCGGGTTCCATGGCGGTCGCGCTGCTGCTGCCCCGCGCGCTGGACCGGGTGGGCGACCGGACCCTGATGCTGCCGGCCGCGTTCGTCATGACCGGGGTGCTGGCGGCACTGTCCGTCGGGCTCGTCCCGGCCACCGCGGGCTGGTCCTGGCCCGCCCTGCTCACGGCATGGACGCTGCTCGGCGCCACGACGTCGGTGATCCTCACGCCCAGCGGCCGACTGCTGCGCCGCTCGGCGACCAGCGCGGACCTGCCCGCCGCCTTCGCCGCGCGGTTCTCGCTCTCCCACGGCTGCTGGCTGCTGACCTACCCGCTCGCGGGCTGGCTGGCGGCGAAGGCCGGCCCGCCCGTCGCGGCGGCCGCACTCACGGTGGTCGCGTTGGCCGCCGCGGTGGCGGCGGTACGGATCTGGCCACGCGTCGATCCCGCCGAGCTGGAGCACGTACACCCCGAGCTCCCGGCGGACCACCCTCATCTGACCAGCGCTGTCGAAGCGGGTCGGCGCCACACGCACGAGTACCGCATCGACGCCCTGCACCCGCAGTGGCCGACGCCCGATCGCCTCCGACCGGTCAATTGATCAGAAAGGCGGGCTTCGCGGCCGCGTGCATCACGTACTCCAACGGCCCGCGCCGGAAGAACCGGGTCCAGGCGAGCGCGAACAGCATGGCCGCCACGGCGAACCAGAGGAGGACCGGCATCCCGTCGGTCTCCAGGGCCTCGATGGCGACGATGTGCGCGACGTAGGCGGTCAGGGCGATCGAACCGACCGCGACGACCGGCGCGGCCGCCCGCCTCAGCCATGCCGACCGTTCCATGGCGACCAGGCAGACGGCCAGGACCACCAGGGCGACACCGGTGTTGCCCAGGATGGGCCACGTCGTCTGACTGTGCGGCGAACCCACCAGCAGCCAGGCGGGAACGCCCGCGACGGGATCCTCGCCCACACCGTCGGACCACCACGCCGACGCTGCCACCGACGCCCCGCTGCCCGACGCCTCCCCCACCCCGTCCAGCGCGCCCGGGACGAGGTGCAGGGCCAGCCATGAGCCTCCGTAGCCGAGCACGGCCAGCGCCCCGCCGAGCAGGCCCACCCTGCCGACGACGCCGGGCCGGCCGAGGTCCAGCCTGCCCACCGCCATCCCGGCGACGATGAACGGAAGCCAGGTCAGCACCGGGTACGCACCGGTGATGAACAGCTCGACGACCCCGTCCGAACCGGTGGCCCACGCCAGCGGGTCGCGATCGATGACGGCATCGCCCCAGCTCCCGTACTCCACCGCCGCCCGCAGCAGGTACAGAACCTGCGGCAGCACGAGCGCGCCTGCCGCGGCGACGGCTGCCAGGGTGGCGGCTCGCAGCCGGTGGAGCGGCAGGGCGATGACGAAGAGGAGCCCGTAGCAGGCGAGGATCACATCGACCCCGGTGTCCAGGCCGGTGAGGGCGTACCCCAGCACGATCAGCGAGAGGGACCGGATCACCACCCTGCCCATGGCCTGCCGCCCCGCCCGCCCGGTCCGCGCCCGCGGCCGCCCGGTCAGCACGACCAGCGTGAACCCGGCCAACAACGCGAACAGCGCGGCGGACCGCCCCCGCGCCACCTCCATCCCCCACCCCAGCGCGCCGCCCTCCGACGGATCGGGCCCGACGTGCGCGGCGAACATCCCGAGGACGGCGAGCCCCCGGGCCAGATCGACCCCGACCAGCCGCCCTGCCGACGATGTACGTGACGGTCGGCCCGCCATGACGGAGGACTGCGCCTCCGGTGGTGGGGCGGGTGAGGCGTTGCGGCTCATTGCTCCAGGGTTGGGGATACGGCGGGTTTCAACCACTTGGCGGCGGGCGGGCCGCTCGCCGTCCCTGGCCACGGCGGACTCAAGCAGAACCACAATGCAGGAGTCTGCATTTGCGGGGCGGCCTGCCCGAGCCAGTGCTGCACGACACGACACCACATCCCGGTACGTGGGCTCGGGGCCCGGCGTCGACGTGCGCGCCGAGGCGACCTGGACCGAGTTCCAGCAGTTCGTCGACGTCACGAAGCGCCCCACCGGCGAGGCGGACGACACCTGCACGCTGCGCCGTGAAGGCCAAGGGGCTTGAGGGCCTTCCCGTGCGCAGGACCCTCCTGGCGTCTTGCCCGGTCATGCGCGGCCGAGCGCGCAGACTCCGACAAAGGGCTCCGCAGACCTACCGGCGCACGCCGCCGGTCAGGAACCGTCCTTCACCAGCACCAGAATCGCCACGCACTCCACATGATGCGTCATCATTTTCACGTCACAGGGGATTATCACAGGAAAACTGCTGGTCAGATGCGGTTTACCGGCTCTGCGAGTGCGGTGCTTCCAGGCCCGAGCATCAAACGAGCGTCACGGGTCAGCAGGTGCCGGCTGCTGCCGTTCGCGCTACGGGCGGCTGCGGGGGAGGCACGTTGCCGACGGCATCCTTGACGGCCCGCTCGCCGGCGCCCCGCGGCACGCCATCGGCATCCCCAGGGCCAGCGCGGCCACGAGCCACGGGAACACAGTCAGGGGAAGGTACGGCCACCCGATGGCAACCACGACAATCCCGCCGAGTGTGGCCGCCGTGACACCGGCGAAGGCCAGCTGCAGCCCCAGCCGCAGGAACCGGGACCAGGTGCGACGCAGGAGAGCGTCATCGAGGGCCAGGGCCGCGCGAGCGCCCGCCGCCCCCGAAGCCAGGAACAGCATGGGACCGAGTATTCCGTAGAGATTCACCCCGCCACTCCTCCTTTCCGACTCCATCCGGCATACGGGCGGCCGAATCGTAGCCGTACCACCGGACACGGGCTCCGCCGGGTGGCACAGGACCACCTGGAATCACTGCCTGGGAGGCTCTCCACAAGGTCGTAGCGCACGGGTGGCCGAGAGTCCGTTCTGCCCAGGGCGGAGCAGACTGCGGCACCCAGCTCGCCCCCGAGGGATCCGCCCCCGCTCGCTCCGGACGCCGACCCCGCATCATGACCCGCACCACCTATCCGGCCGCCACAATGAGGGCATGCCCGCCAGCCCACACCACCCCGCACCCGCGCCGAAGAACCTCTCGGGCGCGAACGCCGAGGACCTCGCGCTGTACCGGCAGAAGTTCCGGTGCCGTCTGCCGGAGTCGCTGGACGAGTTGCACGGCCCGACCCAGGGGGTCGTCGAGCTGCCGCTGCACATGGCCTGGTCCGGGATGACCTCGTACGACCTGGGCAAGCCGCGCCAGCGTATGAGCCTGTACCGCACCGTCCTGCACGAGGGGCTGCGCGAGGACCTGCCCCGCTACCTCGACCGGGACCTGCTCCTCCATCTGTGGCCGGTGCTGCGCACCCTCGTCGGCCGCACTGTGCGCACGCTATGGGAAGACGCCTTCCCCCAGCTCGCCTCCCGCGCCCAGGCAGCCGCGTGACGGACATGCCGGAGCTTCTTCTGAAATTCGGTACGCCCTGCAGCCGGCCGCGCGCAATGATGCCCGCAGCCGGGGCTCCGTCACCTCTCGCCAGCAGGTGGAGTAGCCCCGACTCCGTGCAACCGTCCCGCTCCCACCGGCGGAACAGGTCATAGATCCGACCCCACAGTTTCCTCCGTGAGATCTCCCCGCCCTGCGGCCGAGCGCCGGCCGTCACCCAGCAGCATCGCGTGCGTCGTTCCTGACGGAAGCTCCTCCAAGGATGGGTACCCAGCACGGAAACCAGCCGGGGCCGAGCAAGGAGGAGCGCGTCCAGGCGGTCGACGAACTGCCTGCCCGCGACGTCCAGACCGGTCGCGGGCAGCGCGAGGGTGATTCCGGCCTTTGGCGGAACCATGCGTGCCGCCGTTTCACAGGCGGGGGATGGCGACAGCGTCGTACGTCGTTGCCGGGGTCTGTTTCGTGGTGAAGCGGGCGTTGGGCAGGTACAGCCGGGCGCCGAAGGCGGCCACGGTCGTCGGTGTGTCGAACCGGTGATCACGTACCCGTCGCATGACGCGGCCCTCGGTGCCCGCTGCGTTCAAGCGCAGGACAGTGAGGGCGCTGCGCCGGTTCCGGACCCCGTTCTCCACGGCGAACAGCGTCCGGCCACGCAGCAGCAGGCCGTCACCGTCGGGCAGCGACTCTCCGTGCAGGTCCACCCGGTGGCTCCTGCCGGACGGGTCCACGTGGAACAGCTCGCCGGTGTTGGACTGGACGACGAGCAGGGCCCGGCCGTCCGGAGTCAGCGTGATGCCGTTGGCGTTGAAGCCTTCGCCGTACGTCATATCTCCGCTGAGCGGGATCCGTACCGCTGCGGCGGGCAGCTGTCCGCCGTGCAGAGTCAGCTTGTAGAGCACCGGGTTGGTGGAGTCGGTGAACCAGGCGGCGTCCTCGGTAAGGATGACGTCGTTGACGAACGCCGGGCCGTCGGCGAGCCGGTAGGAGGCCAGCACCCGGCCGGTGCGGGTGTCGATGACGCGCGCGTCACCGCCCGTGCCGCCCGCCACGAACAGCCGTCCGCGATCATCGGTCTTCATCCCGAGGGAGGGTGTGCCTGGTCCGCTGCTGAGGATCGTGCCGCGCCCGGTGCGCAGGTCAGCGCGGTAGATGGATCCGTCGGCCATGGAGCCGACGAACGCGAACGGGCCGGGGCCGATGGCGATGCCCTCGGGCCGGAAGCCGTTGGGCAGCGGGATGGACGTCGGAGGCGTCCCGGCCCGCCGGTCCGGACTTGCTCCGGCGGGACCGCCGTTGGTGACAGCCAGGGCGATCGCGGTGACGATCGCACCGACAACCTTGATCACGCGCATGATGGGATGCCTTTCTTGCTCCGTGCACGCCGAGCGAGTGCCGTTGCTACATGGTGGGTCGCGGTCGGCAGCGTGAAGGAGCTCGTCGATGGTGTCTCTGACATGGACGGCGACCGTTACGCGAGAGGTCCGCGCACGATGGGGTGCTCCCCGCGGAGGTCCACGGCGAGCTTGTGCAGTGCGGTTCCGTCGGCGATTGAGCCGAGCGCGGCGGCGAGGCCTGCGACGGAGTGTCGGACCGGTCGGCGCGGCGCCAGGAGGCCCTCGCCGTACCAGCTCAAGCACTGGTGCAGCGCCAGCGTGGCCGTCGCGATGTCGCGGGCGGCGTACCCCGCGACGTCCTCGCCGACGATGGCGATGTTTCTGACGAGGACGTCGAGCAGGCTCACCTCGGGGACCGAGCCGCTGGCGAAGCCCGTAGTGACGAGTCGCCCCTCCCAGGCCAGTGCGTCGAGCAGTTCCGTGGTGACTGCGCCGCCGACGAGATCGAGGGCGAGGTCGGCGCCGCGCCCGCCGGTCAGTTCCCGTACCACCCGGGCGAGGCCGGGAGGTCGCAGGACGTGGTCGGCCGCGGTCGGCGGCAGCGCGCCGGAACGGTCGACCGCGATGACCCGCGCGCCGGCGGCGCGGGCGACCTGAAGTGCAGCCGTCCCCACGTTTCCGGTGGCCCCGGTGACCACTACGGTCTCGCCCTCCCGCATCCCGCCGCGGTGCAGCAGCGAGAGGTGGGCCGTTGCGTAGGCCACTGGGAAGGCGGCCGCGGTCAGGTCGTCCATGGACTCGGGCACGGGCAGCACGTGCGCGGCATCGACGACGAGCCGGTCGGTGTAGGCGCCCCAGCCGACCAGCGCCATGACCCGTTGTCCGAGGGTGAACGTTGTGACGTCGGAGCCGACTTCGACGATGGTGCCGGCCAGTTCGAAGCCCGGCACGAGCGGGTCGGGGGCGGGGATCTGGAAGTCGCCGGAGAGCTGGACGAGTTCGGCGAAGTTCAGCCCGATGGCGGCGACGCCGACGCGGACCTGCCTCGGCCCCAGGACGGGGTCGGGCAGGTCGCGCCAATGGAGTTGTTCGGGGCCGCCGTGGTGCCGGGCGGCAAGGACGCGCATGACAGAGTGCTCCTGGATTGCTGATCGGATGGGGTTGATCGCCGCGACCCCGCCCACGCTAGAGAACCGATGGGAACCGCCGGGTACCTTGGGCACCATGAGTTCCTTCAACCGGCCCGGCGACGTGTTCCTCGCCGACTGTCCCGCCAGGCTCGCCGTCGAGATCCTCAGCGACAAGTGGTCGGTCGTCACCATCTACGCCCTGGGCAACGGCCCGCGCCGCCACGGCGAACTCAAGGCCCTCATCGGAGGCATCAGTTCCAAGATGCTCACCCAGACGTTGCGCCGGCTCCAGCATCACGGCCTGGTGCGGCGCCAGGCGTTCGCCGAGGTGCCACCTCGCGTCGAGTACGCACTCACCGGCCTGGGGGAGTCGGCGCTGGAACCGGTCGGCGTGCTCAGCCGCTGGGCCGAACACAACGGCGACGCCATCCTCGCCGCTCAGGAGGGTGGCGCCGCGCCGCTGTGAGAACGGCGCCGGACGCGCGGCGACCGTCCCCCGGTCGAGGAGACCCGGGAGCCGGTCGGCGAGGCGGGACGCCGGCTGCGCGACGGCGAGAAGCTCCGCCTTCCGGTCGTCAGTGACCGGCCATCACGTGCTTGCCGTGGTCCGCGTCGACCTTCGGCGCCGACCCCTCCTTCTCACGGTGCAGCAGCAGGAGCAGTGCCGTGACCAGTCCGGCCAGCGCGAAGACCGCGGTGGCCAGGAATCCGGCCTGGAAGCCGTCGTTCAGCGCCTCGGGACTCGTACCCGTGGTGTAGGCGAAGGCGACGGATGAGGCGATCGCGATGCCGAGCGCCGCGCCGATCTGGAACACCGCGTTGTTGATACCTGACACGAGGCCGGATTCCTCCGGCCTGGCGCCCGTCAGCGAGGCGATGGACGCGGCGACGTTCGTACTGCCGATGCCGGTGCCGAAGATGACCAGACCGAAGAACAGATCGCTCCAGTAGCCGCCGTTCGGATCGATCTGCGTGAGCAGCAGCAGTCCGCCGGACAGCAGTGCCATGCCGACGATCGCGATCGGCTTGTAGCCGATCCTGGCGACCAGGCGGGCGCTGACGTTGGCTCCGATGATCGACATGACGGCGTAGACCGCGGTGCTCAGGCCGAACTTGACGGCGCTGTAGCCGAGGACCTGCTGGGCGTAGAGCGAGGTCATGAGCGCTCCGCCGTACACGGCCATGGCGACGATGACCATCAGGATGTTGCCGCCGACCACGGTCGGCGAACGGAAGATCCGCAGCGGGACCAGCGGCACCTGGGAACGGTGCTCGATCAGTGTGAAGGCCACGAGCAGGACCGCGGCGGCGACCAGCATGCCGATCGTCTGGCCGCTGCCCCAGCCGACGAGCGGGGCCTCGGAGACCGCGTAGACCAGCAGGGCGATCGCGGCCGTGACCGTCACCGCGCCGGCCGGGTCGAACCGGCGGCGGCCCTGCTGGACGGGCGTCCGCTTCAGCAGGCGTGGGCCGAGCAGCAGCACCGCGGCGACCACCGGGACGTTGATGTAGAAGATCCACTCCCAGCCGAGGCCGTCGGTGATCGGGCCGCCGATCAGCAGCGCGGCGGTGGCTCCGAAGGCGCCGATACCCGTCCAGATGCCCAGCGCCTTGTTGCGCTCGGGACCCTCGGCGAACGTGTACATCAGCACGGCCATGGCGGTCGGGGTCATCACCGCGGCTGCCACACCCTGCACCACCCGCGCTGCAATCAGCACCTCATCGGTCCAGGCGAGACCGCACAGCACCGAGGCGACGCCGAACAGCGCGGTGCCGAACAGGAACATCCTGCGTCCCCCGAGCAGGTCCGCGGTGCGTCCGCCGAACATCAGCAGTCCGCCGAAACTCAGCAGGTAGGCGCTCATCACCCACTGGACGCCGCCCGGCGCGAAACCGAGCTCCTCCTCGATCGCCGGCATGGCCAGCATGACGATCTGCGAGTCCACGATGACCATGAAGAACGCCGCCACCAGCAAGGTGAGCGCGAGCCATCTGCGGGGGTCGGGCGCCGCCTCGGAATCGCGGCCGGTTTCCTGATTTTTCAGTCCATTGCGTCGTGCATGGGACATGGGTGTTCCTTATCTGCTTTCCCTTGACGGGGGTCTGGGTCACGTCGTCACGCTGCGGCGCCGTTGCCGTGTGACGGGGCAGCGCGAGGCCACCGCGCCGGGTGTCGCGGCAGTCGTGTCGCGTGTGGTGGGCGGTGCGCCCGATGGTGAGGGCTAGTGCAGGGAACAGTGCCTCGCGGCCAGGCACATCCGGTCGAGCGCGTTCGCCACGGAGATCGCGATGATGAGGATTCCCAGGCTGTACGGGCCGAGCAGACGCTCCGCCTGGCCGTACTCGGCGTCCGGCACGCCGTTCGACGGAAGCCGGGTCATCACCTCTGCAAGGGCCGGGGCGGCCCGCTCCGGCTCGGTGAACAGTGCCGAATCGCGCCACCCTGGGAGCTCGTTGAGCGGTTCCTGCCGCTCCCCCAGGCGGAGTGCCTCCTGGGAACGCCGCGCGAGGAAGTACGCGCAGCCGTTGAGTTGCGCCACTCGGATTCGGACCAGCTCCCTCAGGCGATCGTCCATCAGTCCCTCACCCCGGAGCGCGCCTTCGAGCTCGCACACCAGGCCGGCGGCACGCGACGACACGGCTGCCAGATCGATCCGCTGCCTGGTCATCGTGGGCTCGCCTCCTCGTTCGCCGCTCATCCGTAGCCAGTGTGGATCCGTCCGATGTCCAGGAACAACAGCGAAGTTCTCACCGTTCGGTAAGGTGCGCTTACCGAACGGGGGATGGGGATGAACTGGCAGGAACTGGAGACCTTCCTGACGCTGGCCGAGGAACTGCACTTCGGCCGCGCGGCCGAGCGGCTGCACGTGTCGCGGGCACGGGTGAGCCAGATGACCAAGGCTCTGGAACGGCGCGTCGGCGCCCCACTGTTCGAACGCACCAGCCGCCAGGTGTCATTGACGCCGCTCGGCCGGCAGCTGCGCGAGGACCTCGACCCGCACCACCACGGTGTCCTGGAAGCCGTCGCCAAGGCGTCGGACACCGCTCGGGGTACCTGCGGCATCCTTCGGGTGGGGTTCTCCAGCCCGCTGGCCAGCGAGCGGATCATGGCCGCCATGGAGTCCTTCCGCGATCGGTATCCCCGCTACGAGGTGCAGATCCGCGAGGTCCACCTGTCAGACCGCTTCGGGGCTCTGCGCCGGGGCGAGCTGGACCTCCAGCTCATCGAACTCCCCGTCGACGAGGCCGACCTCACCGTGGGTCCCGTGCTCGTGCGCGACCCGACGGTGCTCGCGGTCTCCACCGCGCACCGCCTGGCCGGCCGCACAACGGTCTCGCTGGAAGACCTCGCGGACGAGAAGCTGCTCCTCATCGACGGCATGCCCGGGTACTTCACCGCGCGGCACATGCCCGACCGCACCCCGTCCGGGCGCCCCATCCACCACAAGACCACCACGAAGTACTGGCAGGAACTGCTCGCGCTGGTGGCGGCGGGCGAGGGTGTCACCATCGCGGCCGCTCAGGGAACCCGCTACTACCCCCGCCCCAACCTGGTCTATCTCCCGTTCGAGGACGTCGAGCCCTTCGAGTACGCGGTGATGTGGCGGTCGGACGATCTCTCCGCCAAGGCACTCTCCTTCAAGCGGACGGCCATGGAGATCTCCGCAGCCGATCGCTGCAGGCAGCCCGGCTCCTGCTGATCACGTTGCCGCAGCGCGTGCCGGCCACGGACGGCGGCGCGTGGCGCACCCCCGCCACGGACCGCGCGGGACCCCCGACCTGGCGCTCGACACCGTCGGCGCGGTACCCGCCGGCGTACGTCCGGTGGGCGGGGTCCTTCGTCGGCAGCTCGCGGACGAGTTCCGCGGGCGGGGGCGGAGGCCCTGCTCGTTCACGATGCAGCGCTGCTCCACGTGAATGTGGGGATGGCCCCACGGCAGGTGGGGTTCAGATGGAACGCTGAGGGCTCACACCGGTGTGAAGTCCAAAGGGCCTCAGCGGGTCGTTCGGCGTGGGGCGTTCCCCCGCCACTCCCGGCCGATCGAGACCAGCACCGAGCACACCATCGCCGACCTCACGTCCTCGACGACCCGCGAGACAATGGGTGCCGAAGCCAGCTTCGTCGGCGGAGAGCGCGGGTCCTCGATGGGCACCCCTCCGCGATTATCACTCCGTACAGGAATTCGGAAATCACGGATTCTCCGCATCATGGAAGGACACCGCCACCCTTCTAACCATCGCGACGCGAGGGGGACACCTTCCACTCCAGCACCAGTACGTTGTCAGCCAGCCGCCGTCGACCGGACATGGTCGCCGGCGTTCTCAGGCACCCTCGTAGCTCATCCGGAGCAACGGCTCAGCGCGACTCAGGTCGCCCTCCGTCCGAAGGCGGACCTCGACATCACCAGTGCCGTGGTGGCCGATCTGGCTGGCATCCCGGGTGAAGCCCCCAACGAGGTCCACGTCTTTGGGATCAATGCGGAGCGTAACCACGACCTCCTGCTGGTGGGCGTGGCTGACGCATGCGAAGTTTCGCAGCCGCCGGTACGCGCGGTACTGCTTGCGGTCAACACTGCTCACATCGTCTCCCAGCCCCTGGAGCAGTTCGTCGAGCGCGCTGCGCAGCCCCGCGTTGGGGTCCTCACGCATGCCTACCGACGCACTCGGTCGTCGACGACGCTGCTCGCTGCGCTCCTGTGCCCCGGCTGTCGTTTTGGCCACTGGTTCGAGGGCGAGCAGCCCTGTGCCGAAGTAGCTGTATCGGACGAGGTCGATGGTGCGTCGGATCTCGCGTACGGCGTGGAGGTCGTAGCGGGTGTAGTCCTCAGCGACGCAGATCAGCCTAGGGCTGCTCCACAGCACCTGGGAAGCAACCTCTGCCCAGAGACGCTCGCGGAACAACTGCTGGAACTCGGCCCGGTGATCGGTGAGCCACGCCAGGTAGAACAGCCCTTGGGTGATGACCTGTTGACTGAACTGCTGGCGGACTTTCTGCAGGTCAGTGATCTTGTGGTGGGGGCGTCGTTGAATCGGCCATGGAGGCATCGAGAGATCTGGCAGCCCTGCCCGTCCCACTGATCGGGGAGCTGGTGGCCATGGATGATCCGTGGGATCCGTACCGGCTCATCGACCCGCCTGGGCAACCGATCGAGGGAGCTGGCGCCTTCCTGCGGGATCTGCAGGGAACCGGTCGTTCGGCGGCGACGGCCCGTTCCTTCAGTGTCACGGATCTGGCGGGCGTTCGGCCTGCAGCCGCACCGGTCGGAGACCTTCAAACTGTCAACCGATCCGTACTTCGTCGACAAGGTCCACGACGTCGTGGGGCTCTACCTGGACCCGCCCGAGCGGGCGTTGGTGTTCTGCGTGGATGAGAAATCCCAGATCCAGGCCCTGGACAGGTCCCAGCCCGTGCTGCCGATGATGCCCGGGGTTCCCGAGCGGGCGACCCACGACTACGTCCGCGCCGGTACCACCACACTGTTCGCGGCACTGGAGGTCGCCACCGGCAAGGTCATCGGCTCCCTGCACCGCCGACACCGCGCCGAGGAGTTCAAGAAGTTCCTGGTCAAGCTCGACCGCGAAGTGCCGGACGGCCTTGAGGTCCACCTGGTGCTCGACAACTACGCCACCCACAAGACACCCGCCATCAAGAAGTGGCTGCTGGCCCATCACCGGTTCCACCTGCACTTCACACCGACGGGCTCATCCTGGCTCAACCTCGTCGAGCGATGGTTCGCCGAACTCACCAACAAGCAGATACGACGAGGCGTCCATAGATCCGTCCAAGCCCTGGAGAAGGACATCCGCAACTGGATCGCAGCCTGGAACACCGACCCGAAGCCCTACGTCTGGACCAAGACCGCCGACGAGATCCTCGAACGCCTCGCCTCACATCTGAACAGAATTCCTGACTCAGAAGGCTAGCGCCAGGTGGTCCGAGACTGGCGAACTGCCCCTCAAATCACCTGACGCCCCGCCAAAACGAGCGTCACGAGCGTCATTTCAGCGTCAAGATATCGCCCGTAACACCCACAACGCACATAATGCGCACCGGCAAAACCGCAGGTCAGGCGTCTTCCCGCACCGGTTCAAGGATCGCCACGCACTCCACGTGGTGGGTCATCGGAAACAGGTCGAACGCCCTCAGCGTCCGCGGCCTGTACCCGTTCTCCCGGAAGTACCCCAAGTCCCGCGCCAGCGCCGCCGGATCGCACGCCACGTACGCGATCCTGCGAGCCCCCAGCCCCGAGACGTACTCGACCGTCGAGCGGCCCGCGCCCGCGCGCGGGGGGTCGAGGACGACGAGGTCCGCCTCGGTGATGCCGGTGCGCGGGAGGACGGATTCGACCTTGCCCTGTTCGATGCGGACGCGCGGGAGGTCCTGGAGGTTGTGGCGGGCGTCCTCGACCGCGCGCTTGCCGGACTCGATGCCGAGGACCGCGCCCTTTTCGCCGACGCGCTGGCCGATGGCGCCCGCGAAGAGGCCGACGCCGCAGTAGAGGTCGAGGGCGGTGTCGCCCTTGCGGGGCATCAGGCCCTGCATGACGGCCTGGACGAGGGTGTCGGCGGCCTTCGGGTGGACCTGCCAGAAGCCGCCCATGCCGACGCGGTAGGTGCGGTCGTCGGCGCGCTCGCGGACGAACGGGCGGCCGTGGACGCGGTGGACGCTGCCGTCCTTCTCGTGGATACGCAGGACGGAGACGGGCTTGTCGAGCTCCACCAGCGGGAGCCGGGCGCCGGGGCGGGGGGTGAGGATCACCTGGCGGTCGCCGGAGCCGGTGGCGGCGATCGCCTCGATGGAGGCCATGCCCTCCCAGGTGCGCTCCTCGATGCCGAGCTCCGAGACGCCGGGCGCCGCGATCATGCAGTGCTCGACCGGCTCGACGTCGTGCGAGCGGTGCTTGCGCAGGCCCGCCCGCCCGGACTCGTCGACGGCGTACTGGACGCGGGTGCGCCACTGCGGGACCTGCCCGGCCGGGAGCTTGTCGCCCTCGACGGGCGCGACCGTGCCGTCCCAGCCGGCCTCCTCCGGGGTGAGGCCGGCGAGCCGCTTGAGCTGCTCGGCGACGACCTCGCCCTTGAAGCGGCGCTGGGCGCCCGGCTTGGCGTGCTGCCAGTCGCAGCCGCCGCACTTGCCGGGGCCGGCGTACGGGCAGGGGGCCTCCACCCGGTCCTTGGAGGCGGTCAGGATCGTGATCGCGTCGGCGCGCAGGTAGCGGGAGTCCTCGTGCCCCTCCGTGACGCGGGCGACGACCTTCTCGCCGGGCAGCGCGTGCCGGACGAACAGGACACGGCCGCCCTCCGTGCGGGCGATGCAGTGGCCGCCGTGGGCCACGGGGCCGACCTCGACCTCGTACTCCTCCCCGACCAGCGAAGACGTTTCAGCGTTCTGCATGACGGGGTGGCTCCAGGGGGTGGGCGGTGTGGTGGGACGACAGCCCACCAGTCTACGTGGGCTGCCGGGTCCCTCAGCCCTTGGCGCTGGGCTCCTTCGGACGGTCGTTCACCGGGCCGCGGCGCACCGAACCGGGCGCGTTCCATTCCTGGCGCTTCCTCGCCCGCTTCCTCGCGAGTTCGGACGACTGGAGCTGGTACGGGACCGAGGTGACCATGACGCCCGGGGTGAACAGCAGGCGGCCCTTCAGGCGCAGGGCGCTCTGGTTGTGCAGCAGATGCTCCCACCAGTGGCCGACCACGTACTCGGGGATGATCACGCTGACCGCGTCCCGCGGGCTCTCGCGCCGCAGGCCCTTGACGTACTCGATGATCGGCCGGGTGATCTCCCGGTAGGGCGAGTGCAGGATCTTCAGCGGTACGTTGATGCCGCGCCGTTCCCACTCCTCCTTGAGCGCCTTCGTCTCCGCCGGGTCGACATCGATGCTGAGGGCCTCCAGCCGGTCGGAGCGCATCAGCTTGGCGTAGGCGACCGCGCGCAGCGTCGGGCGGTGGACCTTGGAGACGAGCACGATGGAGTGGACCCGGGAGGGCCGCACGGTGTCGTCGGTCGGCTCGTCGGGGGCGGCGATCTCCTCCGCGACGCGGTCGTAGTGCTTACGGATCGCCGTCATGGTCCCGTAGAAGATCACCATGCCGAGCAGGGCGACCCAGGCGCCGTGCGTGAACTTGGTGACGAGGACCACGACGAGGACCAGTCCGGTGAAGAACGCGCCGAAGGTGTTGATCGCGCGGGAGCGGATCATGTGGCGGCGCTTGGCCGGGTCGCGCTCGGTCTTCAGGTGGCGGTTCCAGTGGCGGACCATGCCGGTCTGGCTGAGCGTGAAGGAGACGAAGACGCCGACGATGTAGAGCTGGATCAGCTTGGTCGAGTCGGCCCCGTACAGCCAGACCAGCAGGATGGCCGCGCCCGCCAGCAGCACGATGCCGTTGGAGAAGGCGAGCCGGTCGCCGCGGGTGTGCAGCTGGCGCGGCAGGTAGCGGTCCTGGGCGAGGATCGAGCCGAGCAGCGGGAAGCCGTTGTACGCGGTGTTCGCGGCCAGGAAGAGGACGAGCGCGGTGGCGGCGGCGAGCAGGACGAAGAAGAACGTACCGTCACCGAACACGGCGGCCGCGACCTGCGAGATCACCGGGTCCTGGACATAGCCGGAGCCGACCGGGGTGCCGTCGACGAGCAGGTCGTGGGCGGGCTTCTCGGCCATCTTCACGCCGGTGGCCATGGCCAGGCCGATGATGCCGCAGAACATCGTGACGGCCAGTGCGCCCATGAGGAGCAGGGTGGTCGCGGCGTTCTTGCTCTTGGGCTTCCGGAAGGCCGGTACGCCGTTGCTGATCGCCTCGACGCCCGTGAGCGCGGCGCAGCCGGAGGAGAAGGCGCGCAGGAGGAGGAAGAGCAGGGCGAAGCCGGCGAGGCCCTCCTGCTCGGGCTTGATCTCGAAGTCGGCGGTCGGGGCCCGCATGGACTCGTCCAGGACGAAGCCCTTGAAGGCGCCCCAGGCGATCATGATGAAGACGCCGGCGACGAAGACGTACGTCGGGATCGCGAAGAGCTTCCCGGACTCCTTCACGCCGCGCAGGTTCATGAGCGTGAGCAGCACGATGATGACGATGGCGCTGAGCACCTTGTGCTCGACGACGAACGGGACCGCGGAGCCGAGGTTCTCCACGCCGGAGGAGATCGACACGGCGACGGTGAGGACGTAGTCGACGAGCAGTGCGCTGGCGACGGTCAGGCCCGCCTTGGGGCCGAGGTTGGTGTTCGCCACCTCGTAGTCGCCGCCGCCGCTGGGGTACGCGTGCACGTTCTGCCGGTACGAGGCGACGACCGTGAACATCAGGACCACGACGGCCGCGGCGATCCACGGGCTGAACTGGTACGCCGACACACCCGCGATGGACAGGACCAGCAGGACCTCTCCCGGGGCGTACGCCACCGAGGACAGCGGGTCGGACGCGAAGACGGGGAGTGCGATGCGCTTGGGCAGGAGCGTTTCACCGAGCCTGTCGCTGCGCAGCGCCCTGCCGATCAGGATCCGTTTGGGAATGTCGGTCAGTTTGGACACGCAGAGGATCGTAAGCGTTCCGTATTGACGGCGCCCACCCGCCACCCTGCTCCGGAGGAGAGGGGGTGGCGGGTGGGCGCTGTGAATCCAGGGCGCACCTCGGCGTATCTCGGCGTACCTCGGATGCGGGTAACCCGACGGTCACGTCATAAGCTCGTTGGGGGCAACAGCCGAGAGAGAAGAGTGAGCACGGTGTTTGCGCAGGTCAGCGGGATGACCGAGATGACCAGGACTGCGGGGTAGATAGGTGCACATCGTCATCATGGGCTGCGGGCGGGTGGGAGCGGAGCTCGCTCAGACCCTGGAGCAGCAGGGGCACACGGTCGCCGTGGTCGACCAGGACCCCACGGCCTTCCGTCGCCTGGGTTCCGGTTTCGGCGGCCGTCGCGTCACCGGGGTCGGCTTCGACCAGGACACCCTTCGCGAGGCGGGGATCGAGGAGGCCGGGGCGTTCGCCGCGGTCAGCAGCGGCGACAACTCCAACATCATCGCGGCGCGCGTCGCCCGCGAGATGTTCGGGATCGAGAACGTGGCCGCCCGGATCTACGACCCGCGGCGTGCCGAGGTCTACCAGCGCCTCGGCATTCCGACCGTGGCCACGGTCCGCTGGACCGCCGACCAGATGCTGCGGCGGCTGCTGCCGTCCGGCGCCGAGCCGCTGTGGCGCGACCCCAGTGGGGGCGTACAGCTCGCCGAGGTGCACACGTCGCCGGCCTGGATCGGCCACAAGATCAGCAAGCTGCAGGAGGAGACGGGCGTACGTGTCGCGTTCCTCACCCGGCTGGGCGAGGCGGTGCTGCCGACCTCGCAGACGGTGTTGCAGGAAGGCGACCTGGTCCACGTGATGATGCGTACGGACGAGATCGAGAAGGTCGAGGAGGCCTTCGCCGAGGGTCCCGAGGAGGGCGGTCACTGATGCGTGTCGCGATTGCCGGGGCCGGCGCGGTGGGGCGTTCCATCGCGGGCGAGCTCCTGGAGAACGGGCACGAGGTGCTCCTGATCGACAAGGCGCCGACCGCCATCTCGGTGGAGCGGGTGCCGCAGGCGGAGTGGCTGCTGGCCGACGCGTGCGAGATCACGTCGCTGGACGAGGCCGCGCTGCAGCGCTGCAACGTCGTGATCGCGGCGACCGGTGACGACAAGGTGAACCTGGTCGTGTCGCTGCTCGCCAAGACCGAGTACGGGGTGCCGCGGGTCGTCGCCCGCGTGAACAACCCGAAGAACGAGTGGCTGTTCAACGAGGCGTGGGGCGTCGATGTCGCCGTGTCCACGCCGCGGCTGATGTCGGCGCTGGTGGAGGAGGCGGTGAGCGTCGGCGACCTGGTGCGGCTGCTCCGCTTCAGCCACGGCGACGCCAACCTGGTCGAGCTGACCCTGCCGCCGGAGTCGGCGCTGGCGGGGACGCAGGTCGGGGCCGTGGCCTGGCCCGAGGACACCTCACTGGTGACGATCATCCGCGGCTCGCGGGTGCTGACGCCGCACGGGGAGGAGACCCTGGAGGCGGGGGACGAGCTGCTGTTCGTGGCGGCGCAGGCACGCGAGGAGCAGCTGGAGGACCTGTTGTCGGTCCGCCGCGAGGGCACGACGGCGAGCTGACGCTCGCACACGGGGTGCCTCCGGCGGGGGCGGGGGCGGTTGGCTGCCCCTGGGCGGGGGCTTCGGCCCCTTCGGGTCGGTCGCCCCGGGTCGGGGCGCCGACTCCGGCTGCCGCCTGTACGCCGAGGGGCCCGACAACGGAAGAGCAAACCGAACAACAACAAACACAACAATAACGAACACGTAT
>NZ_JBEPDM010000049.1:0-50738 GCF_040300305.1 Streptomyces sp. NPDC000410 | reverse complement strand
TCCTCGTACTGGACGTACTTGGATGACTCCGACAACGCAGCGAGTGCGCGTGCCGGGCGTCGCGCGCCAGGCGGGATTTGTCAGACACGGCCTAGGGCCCGTCTTCGGGATCAGGCCGGATCAGCGAGCGGGGTCTGGTGCGTGCGATCGCAAGGCGGAGGAAGGAATCCACGCGGTGGGGGCACCTCCCGTGCCCGAAGGGCTACGGGGGAGTCGATGACTGACGACAACGCAGCGAGCGCGCGTGCCAGGGCACGCGAGCCCGGCAAGATCCGAAAGGCAGGCCCTACGTCCGCTCGGCCAGCGCGCCCAGGAAGCGCACCACTTCGCCCGGCCCCGACAGCACCACGTCCGCGCGCTCCGCCAGTTCCGGGACCTCGTTGCTGCCGCTGCACACGAGCAGTCCGGGTACGCCGTCCGAGCGGAGTTTCTCGACGGCGGCGAAGGCGGCGAGGTCGCCCAGGTCGTCACCGGCGTACAGCACGGCCCGCGCCCGCCGCTCGCGTACGTACTCGACGAGGGCCAGGCCCTTGTCGACACCCGGCGGCCGGACCTCCAGGACCAGCCGGCCCGGCTCCACGATCAGCGCGTGGCGGGCGGCCAGCTCGGCGATGGGGCCGCGCAGCGCCTCGAAGGCGGCCTGGGGGTCGTCGGCGCGGCGGGTGTGGACGGCCACCGCGTTCCCCTTCTCCTCGATCCAGGTGCCGTGCCAGGCCCCGATCGTGTCCAGGAAGCCGGGCAGCTCGGCGCGCACGGCCTCGACGCCCGGATGCGGGGCGGGGGCGTGCACGGTGCCGCTGACGGCGTCCCAGCGCTCGGCGCCGTAGTGCCCGAGCACCACCAGATGCTCCAGGCCCGGCACCCCGGCGAAGCCGCCGTACCGCACCGCGACCCCGGCCGGGCGGCCGGTCAGCACCGCGACCGACGCGACCTTCGGCGCGAGGCGGGCCAGCGCGCCGACCGCCCCGGGGTGCGCCCGTGCCTGCTCCGGATCGGGCACGATGTCGGCGAGCGTGCCGTCGAAATCGAGTGCGACCACGCTCTCCCTCGGCCGCGCGAGAATCGCGGCGAGCCCCTCGCGCCCGGCGGGGGTGGTCGGCTCCGGCAGTACGTCGTCGACGTCCGAGTGGCTGCCCATGCTCCGACCCTAGCGGCGCGCGCGCTGGGCGTCCCGGACTCTGCGCAGCCGGTTGACCGTCACGGGGTCGTGGGCCAGCGCGCGGGGGTCGTCGAGCAGCGCGTTGAGCAGCTGGTAGTAGCGGGTCGGCGACATCCCCAGCCGCTCCCGTATCGCCCGCTCCTTGGCTCCGGGACCGGCCCATGCGGCGCGCTCGACGGCGAGCACGGCCCGGTCCTGCTCGGAAAGCTCCACGTCATCGGTCATATGAGCAACATAATGGCCGCCCTCGGCTGATGTCGGGCCCCTTGCCCAGCCCTTGCCCGGCCCTTGCTCCGCCACTCCGCTACTCCGCCGACTGCTCCTCGCGGGCCTCGTTCGCGATGCGGGTCAGCGGGAGGGACGCCTGCCCACCAGGAGCGACCGCCTGGCCGATGTTCTTCTTGACGCTCGCGCTGACCTTCGCCCAGGACGTCTCCCCGAACGGGTAGAGCTCCGACGTCGGCAGCGCCGTCAGGAATTCCCGCAGGTCCTTGTGCTCCGGATCCGCCTCCATCGCCTGGCTCGCCGTGGCCGTGACCGGCAGGATGTCGTAGCGGTCCGAGAATGCGAGCACGTTCGCGTCGTTGTACGCGAAGTCGAGGAAGCGCCCGATCTCCTTGCCGTGCCCCTTCTGCTTGAAGCCCATCATCCAGTCGGTCACCCCCATCGACGGCCGGGATTCACCGTTGGTGCCGGGCAGCGGCACCTTGCCGACCTTGACGCCCGCCCGCTCGGCCGTGTGCATCAGCGTCGGATGGCCGTTGAGCATCCCGACCTCGCCGCGCGCGAACGCCGCGAAGGCGTCCGCGCGGTCCAGTTCGGCGGGCGCGACCGGACCGGTCAGCTTCGGGCGGACCAGGTTGTCCTCGAGCCACTTGAACGTCTGGACGTTCTCGGGCGAGTCGATGGCATAGGCACCGGTAGCCCGGTCCTGGTAGCCGCCCCCGCCGCTGAGCATCCAGATCATCGCCTCGGCCTGCGCCTCCTCGGAGCCGAACGGCAGCGCGAAGGGGTACTTCACGCCACGCGCCTTCAGCTTCTGCGCCGCGCCCCGGATCTCCGCCCAGGTGCGCGGCGGCTGGATCCCCGCGTCGGTGAACAGCTCCTCGTTGAAGAAGAGCAGCCGGGTGCTGGCCGCGAACGGCATCCCGTACTGGACGCGCTCGTAGCGGCCCGCGTCGGCGAGCAGGGGCAGGAAGTTGGCCTGCGTGGCGACGGAGACCGTCTGGTCGAGGCGGTAGAGCTTGTCGTCGGCCGCGTAGTCCGCGTACGCGCCGATCTGCGCGATGTCCGGCGCGTTCCCGGCGGCGACCAGCTCCGCGACCTCGCGGTCGACGTCCTTCCACGAGTACACGTCGACGTCGATCTTGATGCCCGGGTTCTTGGACTCGAAGTCCCGGGCCACGCCGTCCCAGTACGCCTGCGAGGAGTCGTTCGCGCCGGTGCCGTAGTCGGCGGCGACCAGCTTGAGCGTGACGTCCCCGGACCCGGATCCGTCCGATGCCCCGCACCCGGCGAGTACCGCCGTCATCGCGAGTACGGCTGCCGCCGCTGTCGGACCCAGGAAGCGCCGCTGCACTGCTTTCCCCACCCTCGTTGTCGCCCTGTTGTCACCGTTTGTGAACCCAAGAGGTCTACACCACTACTCCCCCGTGCGGCAAAACCACTCCACAGTGGACTAGACCTTTCAATGGTCACGCGCGAGACTGTCCACGTGAGACACGTCATCGCCCTCGATGTGGGCGGCACCGGGATGAAGGCCGCCCTGGTCGGGGCGGACGGGGCACTGCTCCACGAGGCACGCCGCGCGACCGGCCGGGAACGCGGCCCCGAGGCCGTCATCGGGACGATCCTCGACTTCGCCGCCGAGCTGCGCGCCCACGGCCGCGAGCGGTTCGGCGAGGGCGCCGCCGCAGCCGGTGTCGCCGTGCCCGGCATCGTCGACGCCGAGAACGGCACGGCCGTCTACGCGGCGAACCTCGGCTGGCGCGACGTCCCCCTGCGCGATCTGCTCAGCCGCAGGCTCGACGGCATCCCCGTCGCCCTCGGCCACGACGTCCGCACCGGCGGCCTCGCCGAGGGGCGGATCGGCGCGGGCCGGGGCGCCGACCGGTTCCTGTTCGTGCCGCTGGGCACGGGCATCGCCGGGGCCATCGGCATCGGCGGCGTCATCGAGGCCGGAGCGCACGGGTACGCCGGCGAGATCGGCCACATCGTCGTCCGGCCCGGCGGCCCGGAGTGCGGCTGCGGACAGCGCGGCTGTCTGGAGACCCTCGCCTCCGCCTCCGCCGTGTCCCGGGCCTGGGCGGCGGCGAGCGGCGACCCGGGGGCGGACGCCGCCGACTGCGCGAAGGCCGTGGAGTCCGGCGACGCCGCCGCCGTACACGTATGGCAGGAGGCGGTCGCGGCGCTCGCGGACGGACTCGTCACCGCGCTCACCCTGCTGGACCCCCGCACGCTGATCATCGGTGGCGGCCTCGCCGAGGCGGGAGAAACCTTGTTCACACGGCTGAGGAGCGCGGTGGAGGCACGCGTCACCTTCCAGAAACTGCCCTCGATCGTCCCGGCGGCCCTCGGGGACACCGCCGGCTGCCTGGGCGCGGGACTGCTCGCCTGGGATCTACTCGACACGGAGGTAACCGCCTGATGGCCGACCGGATGGTTCTCACGGGAGCCCGTGTGGTGCTGCCCACCGGGATCGTCGAGAACGGACGGGTGATCGTCGAGGGAACCCGGATCGCCGGGGACGCCCCCGCCGACGCGCCCGGCGTCGACCTGTCCGGCCACTGGCTGGTCCCCGGCTTCGTGGACATGCACAACCACGGCGGCGGCGGCGCGTCCTTCACCTCCGGGAGCGCCGAGGACGTGCTCACCGGCGTGCGTACGCACCACGAGCACGGCACCACCACCATGGTCGCCTCCACCGTCACCGGCGACATGGACTTCCTCACCCGCCGCGCCGGGTTCCTCTCCGAGCTCGTCGAGCAGGGCGATCTGGCGGGAATCCACTTCGAGGGGCCGTTCATCAGCCCGTGCCGCAAGGGCGCGCACAGCGAGCAGCTACTGCGCGACCCCGACCCTGCGGAGGTGCGCAAGCTGCTCGACGCGGCGCGCGGGACGGCCAGGATGGTCACCCTCGCCACCGAGCTGCCGGGCGGCATCGAGTCCGTACGGCTGCTCGCCGAGCACGGCGTGATCGCGGCGATCGGCCACACCGACGCCACGTACGAACAGACCATCGAGGCGATCGAAGCGGGCGCCACCGTGGCGACGCACCTCTTCAACGCCATGCCCGCCCTCGGCCACCGCGCCCCCGGGCCGATCGCCGCCCTGCTGGAGGACGAGCGGGTCACCGTCGAGCTGATCAACGACGGCACGCATCTGCACCCGGCGGCCCTGGAGCTGGCCTTCCACCGCGCCGGCGCCGCGCGGGCCGCGTTCATCACGGACGCGATGGACGCGGCGGGCTTCGGCGACGGCGTCTACCACCTCGGCCCGCTGGAGGTCGAGGTCAAGGACGGGGTCGCGCGGCTGGTGGAGGGCGGTTCGATCGCCGGGTCCACGCTCACCCTGGACACCGCGTTCCGACGGGCCGCGACCGTCGACCGGCTGCCGGTCGAGGACATCGTGCGGGCGATCTCGGCGAACCCGGCCCGGCTGCTCGGCGTCTACGACAGGGTCGGCTCGCTGGAGCCCGGCAAGGACGCGGACCTGGTGGTGCTGGACGCGGACTTCACGCTCAAGGGCGTGCTGCGCAAGGGCGCCTGGGTCGTCGAACCGTAGGACGGCGGGCCGTCGAACCGGAGGACGGCCGGTGCGCGAGGCCCGGGCCGGGCCTGGGGCGCAGAACGGCCGGTGCGCGAGGCCCGGGGGGCGCCGTCGAGCCGGAAGACAGCCGGTGCGGGAGGCGTGGGGGGCGCCGTCGAGCCGGAAGACGGCCGGTGCGGGACGGGCCTGCCGGGGCGCAGAACGGCCGGTGGGGGAGGGCGTTTGGCCGACGCGGGTCTGGGCCAACCGCCTTCTTTTTGGCATGATCAGGACCCGTCCGGCCAGGCGCGCAGATTCTCGGGGGGTGTCAGAAGTGATCCTGACGGTCACGCTGAACACCGCTCTGGACCTCACCTACAAGGTGCCCGCCCTCGTCCCGCACAGCTCCCACCGCGTCACCGAGGTCACCGAACGCCCCGGCGGCAAGGGCCTCAACGTCGCCCGCGTGCTCGCGGCGCTCGGTCACGAGACGGTCGTCACCGGCTTCGCGGGCGGCCCGACCGGCGCGGTCCTGCGCTCGATGCTGGCGGACCTGCCGGTACGCGAGGCGCTCGTCCCGGTCGCCGGGAACACCCGCCGCACGATCGCGGTCGCCGACGCGACGACCGGCGACACGACCCAGCTCAACGAGCCGGGACCGACCGTGACCGCCGACGAATGGGCCGCGTTCCTCACCTCGTACGAGACGCTGCTGCAAGGCGCCGACGCCGTCGCTCTGTGCGGCAGCCTGCCGCCCGGCATCCACGTGGGCGCGTACGCCGAACTGATCCGCCGGGCCCGCGCGGCCGGCGTCCCCGCCCTCCTGGACACGAGCGGCGAGCCGCTGCGCCGGGGCATCGCGGCCCGCCCCGACCTGATCAAGCCGAACGCGGACGAGCTCGCCCGGCTCACCGGCTCCCGCGAGCCGCTGCGCGCGACCCGTGACGCCCGTCGCCGGGGCGCCCACAGCGTGGTCTCCTCGCTCGGCGCCGACGGCATCATCGCCGCCACCCCCGACGGCATCTGGCAGGCACCCCCGCCCGTGAAGGTCCGCGGCAACCCGACCGGCGCCGGCGACTCCGCCGTCGCCGGGATCCTCTCCGGCCTCGTCGAATCGCTGCCCTGGCCGGACCGGCTGGCCCGCGCGGTGGCACTGGCGACGGCGACGGTGCTGGCGCCCGCGGCGGGCGAGTACGTGACCGCGTCGTACGAGGCGCTGCTGCCCGAGGTCAAGGTCACGGCGGCGGAACACGCGGCGTGACCGCATACGGCGACGGCCGTGGGAGGAGCACCCCTCCCACGGCCGTCGTATGCCTTTGCCTTGTCCGGGCTGTCAGCCCTTATCGCCCTTGCCGCCCTTGCCACCGGCCTTGCCCGCCTCGATCCACACCTGGTCGAGGAACGCCTCGCAGGTGTCCCCCTGCTCACAGGAGATCTTCAGCGTGTTCGAACCCTTGGTGAGGTTGACGTAGGAGTAGGTGCGCGTCCAGCCCTTCTCCCAGTCCCCCTCCTTGGCCTTGGCGAAGTTCGACATGTTGATGGAGCGGGTCGGCTGGTCGTTGATGGTCAGCGAGGTCTTGGCGTCCTTGCCCGGCACGCTGTACCGGATGAACAGCGTGTACTCGCCGTCGGCCGGGATGTCGACCGACCAGCTCGCCGCGCCGCCCACCCCGTTGAACATCACGTACGCGCCGTTCGTGCCCTGCGCCCCCTTGATGCCGGTCGCCGCCGCCGCCGGCGGCGCGAGCTTCAGGGTGGCCGCGTCCTGCTTCGGCAGCTCGTCGACCGGCTTGGTCGGGTCGCCGCCCTTCGACGGCTCGTCGCTCGGCCTCACCTGGTCGGCCGGGCCGGTGCTCTGATTGGCCCGCGGCGTATCTTCGTCGCCCTTGCTGTTCACGAGCGCGGCGGCGATGCCGATGACGACGACCGCGACGACCGCCACGGCGCCGATGAGCAGGCCCTTGGTGTTGGGCCCGCGGCCCCGGCCGCCGCCGCCCTGGCCGCCGGCCGCGGGGACCTGACGGGTGGGGGCGCCGCCGGGGTAGGTCTCGGGGGCCGCGTACTGGGGGCTTGGCTGCTGCGCGTGCTGCTGCTGCTGGTGCGGGACCTGCCCGTACTGGCGCTCGCCGACCGTCCTGACCTGGTTGTACGACGTTCTGGGCACGCCGGGCTGCGCGGCCGGACCGGGGTAGCCGTAGCCGCCCTGGCGGGGAGATGTCGCGCCCGCCTGCTGTCCGTCCGCGTACAGGTAGCCGAACGGATCGTCGTCCTCAGGCGTGCTCGCGCCGCTGTTCCCGGCCGTCATCCCTGGTCACTCCTATCCATGCTCGCCAGCCGTCGCCGACCGGCCGAGCCTACCCCGTTCGAGCAAGTCCAAAGACGGCGCTTGGCCCCGCACCGGTTCCACGTACGGCAGCCACGATTCGTTCACCGCGTCGGCTAGCCGGCCCGCCTGTGGACCTTGGCCCGGGACCGCTTCTCGATGTACATCCGCTGGTCAGCGGATTGAAGGACCTCTTCCACGGACATTCCGCAGACCGCCCAGCCGATGCCGAAACTCGCCCCGACGCGGACGGCCCTTCCGTCCACCCGGATCGGCGGGATGATCGCGTTCCGCAGGCGCACGGCCAGGTCGGCGGCGTCGGCCGCACCGAGACCGTCGGCGAGGACGACGAATTCGTCACCCCCGAGCCGGGCGACGGTGTCCCCGTCGCGTACGGCGGTGGTGAGCCGGCGTGCGACCTCGATGAGAACGGCGTCGCCGGTGTTGTGCCCGAACCGGTCGTTGATCGACTTGAAGCCGTCCAGGTCGCAGAAGAGGACCGCCAGGCCCTTCGTGCCGTCGTCGTGCTCGCTGTCCGGCGCGACGGCGTGCACATGGTGGTCGAACGGGCCGCCGGGGGCCGGGGGCTCGAAGGCGTCGGCCCTGAAGCCGTGCTCCTCGTCGCTCCCGTGACCGTTCCCGTGTCCGTTCCCGGCGGCGGGGTCGTATCCGCTGTAGCCGTTGTGGCCGTTCTCGTACGGGGTGGCGTAGCCGGTGCCGTCACCGCTGCCGTTGGCGTTGGTGTTTCCGTTGCCGTTGGCCGAGTACGCCGCGTCCAGGGCCTCCACCGCGGTCGAACGCGCCGACTGCGCCGACTGCGGCCGCTCGCACAGCCGCGAGCTGAGGCGGGCGCGCAGCTCCGCGCTGTTGGGCAGACCGGTGAGCGAGTCGTGACTGGCCCGGTGGGCGAGCGCCAGCTCATGGCGCTTGCGCTCCTCTATGTCCTCGACGTGCGTGAGCAGGAACCTGGGGCCGTCGGCGGTGTCGGCGACGACGGAGTTGCGCAGCGAGACCCAGACGTACGTGCCGTCCCTGCGGCCGAGGCGCAGCTCGGCCCGGCCGCCCTCGGCGGACGTGCGCAGCAGGGTGCCGATGTCCTCGGGGTGGACGAGGTCCGCGAAGGAGTAGCGGCGCATCGCGGACGCGGGGCGGCCGAGCAGCCGGCACAGCGCGTCGTTGGTGCGCAGCAGCCGGCCGTGCTGGTCGCCGCCCATCTCCTGGATGGCCATACCGCTCGGCGCGTACTCGAACGCCTGCCGGAACGACTCCTCGCTGGCGCGGAGCGCCTGCTGCTCGCGCTCCAGCCGGACGAGGGCGCGCTGCATGTTTGCTCTGAGGCGGGCGTTGCTGATCGCAATGGCGGCCTGGGACGCGTACATCTGGAGGGCTTCCTGCCCCCAGGGGCCGGGGCGGCGGCCGTTGCGCGGCTTGTCGACCGAGATGACGCCGAGGAGCTCACGGCCGCCGCCCGAGGCGTACATGGGGGCGTAGAGCCGGTCCTGTGGGTGCCACTCGTCCTCGAAGCGGGGCTCGGGTCCTTCCGTGTACCACTGCGGAACGTCGTCCTCCAGCAGCACCCAGCCCTCGGTGTGCGGGATGAAGCGCAGGTCGCCCCAGGCCTCGCCCATGGACAACCTGCGGTCCCAGGAGAGGCGGGAGCCGACCCGGCCCGTGATCAGGGCTTCGGCCGCGGAGTTCCCGGCGAAGGCGGCGACGACGAGATCCCCGTCGGGGCGGACGAGATTGACGCAGGCCAGCTCGTAGTTGAGGCCGAGGATGACACCGTCCGCGACGCTCTGCAGCGTGTCCGCCAGGCTACGGGCGGTGTTGAGGTCTGCGACGACCTGATGCAGCTGCCGCAGGGTCGCAAGACGGACGTACGGCTCCGACTCGGTCTCCATCGTTCGCTCTCCCCGAGACCTCGACAGCTGACTCCAGTGTTCTCATCGGCTCTCGTACTGCACTGTCCCCGCCACTGAATCACAGCGAGCTGTCCACTCGGTACACAGGGTCAACAAATACCGCCCTCTGTGACTCAAGTCACAACGGGTGGGGATGGAGGGTCTGTTGGTGCGAACGCAAATCGCTGCCGTATGGCCCATTGGTCCTAGGACCATCCTGGTCCCCTGGCCCGATGTGACGGCGCGGGGACGAGATTAGCGTTCCGCTCGTGCCCCAGACGACCCCCACCCCGGTCCCCGCCCCGAGCGTCGATGTCATCCCCCATCCTGAGGGGGTGAGCAACGACGAGTTCCGCGCCGCCATGTCCCGGCTGGCGGCCGGTGTGGTGCTGGTGACCGCGCAGGAGCCCCCGCTCGGCGAGGACGTCGGCATGACCGCGACCGCCTTCACTTCGGTGTCCCTGGACCCTCCGCTGGTACTGGTGAGCCTGCGGGAGGGTTCCCGGATGGACGACCTGCTGGCCGAGCAGCCGCTGTGGGGCGTGTCCCTCCTCGCCGAGAGCCAGCGGCACATCGCCGGGCGGTTCGCGATGAAGGGCCGGATCAGCGACCGGCTGCTGTTCGAGGACATCGCCTACACGCGCGGGGAGATCTGCGGGGCGCCACTCGTCGGCGGGGCGCTGGCGGTCCTGGAATGCCGCACGGAACAGCGCGTCGAGGCGGGCGACCACACGCTGGTCATCGGCCGCGTCCTGAGCGTGGGCCTGCCGAGCGGGGACGGCGGCCCTCTGACGTACTTCCGCGGCAGGTACCGGCACCTGGGCTGACGGGGTGGGAGCGGGGGATCAGGGGTTCGGGGCTGCCGGGCCGGGATACGGGTCCGGGGCCAACGGCCCGGGGCTGCTGGACCAAGGCCAACGGCCCGGGGCTGACCGCTCTGGGGCCCCGGGGCTACCAGTCCCGGCCGCTGCGGCCGCGCTTCGTCTCCGCCCGCTGCTTCTTCTCCCGCAGGCGCCGCTCATTGATCCCGCGAGGGATCTTCGTCGCGCGCCGCGGCCTCGGCGGCGGCGCCGTCGCCTCCGCCAGCAGCGCGGCGAGCCGCACCGCCGCCGTCTCGCGGTTGCGCCACTGCGAGCGGTGATCGGAGGCCCGTACGCAGATGACGCCGCCGACGAGCCGCGAGGCCAGCCGCTCCAGCGCGCGCTCCTTCCACACCTGCGGCAGGGCGTCCGTCGCCGCGAGGTCGAAGCGGAGCTCCACCTGCGAGTCGCTCGTGTTGACGTGCTGGCCGCCGGGGCCGGAGGACCGCGAGAAACGCCACAGGAGCTCGGCCTCCGGGAGGGAGACCGAGCCGCGGATGAGATAGGGCCCGGACATGGACCCCATGGTCCCGTCCCCGCGCCGCCGCGTCACCCGCTTTTCCGTTCGACGCGCGGCACGGGGGCACGGGCGCGCACGGGAGCAGGGGCTTCGCCGGGGCCGCTTCGGTAAAGAAAGTAAAGCCCGCTGGAACCTGGACGTCCTGCGCGTGCGTTATGGGGGGTGACGGTAACTTCGGGACCACTCGAAGCCCGCACCACCGCGAGCATGGCGACTAGGAAAGGGACTTCCCCATGGCTGTAAGCCTGTCCAAGGGCGGCAACGTCTCCCTCACCAAGGAGGCACCGGGCCTGACCGCCGTCACGGTGGGCCTCGGCTGGGACGTCCGTACCACCACCGGCACCGACTTCGACCTCGACGCCTCCGCGATCGCGGTCAACCCCGGCGGGAAGGTCGTGTCGGACGGCCACTTCGTCTTCTTCAACAACAAGTCCACGCCGGACCAGACCATCGTCCACACCGGTGACAACCGCACCGGCGAAGGCGGCGGCGACGACGAGCAGATCAACGTCAACCTGGCGGGTCTGCCGGCCGACGTCGACAAGATCGTCTTCCCGGTCTCCATCTACGACGCCGACAACCGCAGCCAGAACTTCGGCCAGGTGCGCAACGCGTACATCCGCATCGTCAACCAGGCCGGCGGCAGCGAGCTCGCCCGCTACGACCTGAGCGAGGACGCCGCCACCGAGACCGCCATGGTCTTCGGCGAGCTGTACCGCAACGGCGCGGAGTGGAAGTTCCGCGCGGTCGGCCAGGGTTACGCCTCGGGTCTGACGGGCATCGCCCAGGACTTCGGCGTCAACGTCTGACGCGCTTTCCGACCTGCCGGTCAAGCCCTGGGCCCGGCCCGGGGCTCGGCCGGCAGGCGAGAGCCGGGCCCGGCTGGGGCCGCGGCTAGGGCTTGGCCGGTTTGTCCTCGCCGTACAGCCAGGTGTCCCACAGTTCGGTGAGGTCCTTGCCGGACTCCTCCTCGACGTACGCGACGAAGTCGTCGGTGGAGGCGTTGGCGTGGCGGTGCTCCTGCGCCCAGCCCTCCACGATGGTGAAGAAGGTGTCGTCGCCGACGGCCTGGCGGATCTTGTGCAGGACCATCGCGCCGCGTCCGTACACCGGCGGGTCCGAGATGTTCTCGGCGCTCGGCGGCTCGGCGGGCGGGAAGGCCCAGTTGCTGCGGTCGGCGAAGGCCCTCTCGTGGCTGACCTGGGCGGGGGTGTCCTCGAAGTCCTCGGAGTACAGCCATTCCGCGTACGTCGCGAACCCCTCGTTGAGCCACATGTCCTGCCACGTCCTCGGCGTGACGGAGTTGCCGTACCACTGGTGGGCCAGCTCGTGGACGAGGATCCCCGTGGTGAACTGGTCGGCCGGCATGACGGGCCGGTTCTGCGTCTCCAGCGCGTAGCCACTGTCTCCCGTGCGCTCGACGATCGCGCCGGTGGACAAGTAGGGGTACGGGCCGAAGTTCTCCTGCGCCCACGCAAGCAGTTCGGGGATCCGGGCGAGCAGCTTCTCGCTGCGCGCGGTGACGGTCCGGTCGGAGGCCGAGTAGACGGGCACACCGTCCGCGCCCTTCTTGGGGGTGGTCCTGACGTCGTACGCGCCCATGGCGACGGTCGCGACGTAACTCGCCATCGGCTGCCCGGCGTGCCAGACGAAGGTGGTGCGGCCACCGGAGCCGGCGGGGCGCCGGGAGCGCAGCTCCCCGTTGGAGACCGCGGTCAATCCCTTGGGAACGGTGACGGTGATGTCGTACGACGCCTTGTCACTGGGGTGGTGGTTGCCGGGGAACCAGGCCATCGAGCCGGTCGGCTCGCCGAGCGCGATGGCTCCGTCCGACGTCTTCAGCCAGCCCTCCTCGGAGGAGTCCGCGTCCGTGATGGTGCGCGGGGAGCCGGAGTAGCGGACGACGGTCTTGAAGGTGCTGCCCTTGTCGAGGTCGGCGCGGGGGCGCAGGGTCAGCTCGTTGGCGGCGCGGTTGACGGCGGCCGGGGCGCCGTCGACGGTCGCGCTGTGGACGGTCATCCCGTGGAAGTCGAGGTTGAAGGCGCTGAGGTCCTGCGTGGCACGGGCGGTGATCTCGGCGGTGCCGGTGAGCTGGTTCGCCTTCGGGTCGTAGTCGAGGGTGAGGGCGTAGTGGCGGACGTCGTAGCCGCCGTTGCCGAGCTTCGGGAAGTACGGATCGCGCAGACCGGCGGCCCCGGGGGTGCCGCCGACTCCCCTGACGGCGTCTGTGGTGGCCGTGCAGCCCGCGCCGGCGAGGGCGAGCAGGAGGGCGGCGGCGAGCGCCGGGGCGCGGGATCGCTGGTGGTCCACACCAGCGATCCTACGCACGGCGTGACGCTGACCGCTCCCGCCGATCACCCGCCGATCACCCGCCGATCACCCGCCCTCATCGCTCAGCGGTGCTTCGGCGGTGCCTCGGCGGCGACCCGGCAGGCGGCCGGGCGACGGCCCGGCGGGCGCCCCGGTGGGCGGCCAGACGAGAGGCCCCCGGCGGGCCACCAGCCAACGGCCAGGAGACGGCTCGGCGAGAGACCAGGGATGCCCCGGCAGGCGGCCAAGCGGCGACCCGGCGACTGCTCGGCGGCGGCCAGGTGGCGGCCAAGCGGCGACCCGGCGACTGCTCGGCGGCGCCCCGCCAGGCGGCCCGGTGGCGGCCAGGCGATGCCTCGCCGGGCGCCCCGGCGAGAGACCAGGCGGCGCCCCGGCGGCGGCCACCAAGGCGGCCCCGCCGACGACCCCGCGGTTGCTCGGCAATGACCCGGCGGTCACTTGCCTCGCTTGCCGATCAATCGGCTCACTTGCCGAGGGCAGCCACGCCCGCCTGGGCGAACTTCTCGTCGAGGGCACCGCTCGGCGCGCCCGCGACACCGATACCGGCGATCGGGGCGCCCTTGACCTGCACCGGGGCGCCGCCCCCGAGGAACAGCGTGCCCGGGATGTCCTTCAGGTTCGGGGCCTGCGCCAGGCGCCCGGCCAGCTCGGAGGTGGGCGCGTTCCAGGAGACCGCGGTGAACGCCTTGCGCTCGGCGGACTCGTAGGACTGCGGGCCGGCGCCGTCGCCGCGCAGCGTGACGATCGTGTTGCCGTTGCGGTCGACGACGGCGACGGTGACCCGCTGGTTCTCGCCCTCGGCCGCGTCGAGCGCCGCCTGGGCCGCCTTGGTGGCCGCCGCGATGGTCAGGTGCGTGGTCTGGTGGAGGTTGCTGTTCGCGGCGTCGGCCGTGACCGTGGTGCGCGCGGCGGCGGCCGGGGCGGAGGCGTTCGCGGAGACGGCACCGAAGGTCCCGGCGCCGAGCGCGGCGGCGGCGACTGCACCGGTCAGGACGCGGGCGCGCAGCGACATCTTCTTCATGGGATAACTCCTCGGTAGGCGCCGGGGGTTCGGCGGGAACTCTCTCTGCCATCGATCCTCGTGCCACCGCCGGGCCCGTACGGTCGACGGAGCGGATGCCTCCTGCGCGCATGATGGATGACGGCGGTGTCAACCGATCGGCTGATGCCGCCGTGACCCCGCCGGGGCAGCATGGGCAGGTATACGCAGGTCAGCGAAGGGTGACGGACGGTGGACCGCCAACACGACCCCAGCCCCGACACCCACCGCACCTCCGGCGCCCCGGGCGCCTCCGGTCATCCGACCGCCCGCCCCTCCGAACCGGACGCGGGCGCCGACGCGCCCCGCGGCCCCAACCGTGCGCCGGAGAGCCGTGATCCCGATGCCCGGTGGCTGGCCCGGGTGATGCACGCGGCGTTCTTCCTGCTGCTCGGTGCCTCGCTGGTGCGCTATCTGCTGCGGCATCCCTGGGAGGGCCGCTCTCCGTGGATCATCGGCCTGTCGGCCGCGCTCGCCGCCCTGTACGTGCTCGGCCCGGCCATCGGCTCCCGCGCGACGTTCGCGCAGGGCGAGCCCGGCGGCGGTGCGGACGTCCCCACCAGGCCCCGCGCCGGAGCACGCCGCGCCCCGACGGCGGTCGGCGCACCCGGCACGCGCCGCGCCCACGCAACCGTCGGCGCACGTGGCGCCACCGCGCCCCCCAGCCACCGGGCCGGACCCGCGACGGACCTCGGGGCCACCCCGCGCCGGCTCGCCTGGCTGGGGACGGTCGTCGCCGTCTGGATGGTGCTCGTCGTCCTCGCGCCGAGTTTCGCCTGGTGCGCGGTGCCCCTGTTCTACACCGGTCTGCGTACGCTCCCGCCGCGCGCCGCGCTCGTCCTCGTGACCGTCCTGACCGCGTTCGTCGTCGCCGCGCAGCTCAAGCTCGCGTACGGCGGGTTCGATCCGAACCTCGTGATCGCCCCGCCCGCCGTCGCGGCGATCGCGACCGCCGTGTTCGTCCACGCCGAGCGCCTGGCCGCCCGCCAGCGCGCCCTCATCGACGACCTCATCCGCACACGCCGCGAACTGGCCGCCACCGAGCGCCGCGAGGGCACCCTCGCCGAACGCCAGCGGCTCTCCATGGAGATCCACGACACCCTCGCCCAGGGCCTGTCCAGCCAGCAGATGCTGCTCCAGGCCGCCGACCGCACCTGGGACGCGGACCCGGAGACCGCCCGCCGCCACGTCCGTACCGCCGAGTCGATCGCCGAGCGCAGCCTCGCCGAGGCCCGCCGCTTCGTCCACGACCTGGCACCGGCCGATCTGGCCGAGGGCGGCGGCCTGGAGGAGGCGCTGCGCGCGCTCGCCGCCCGCGAGTCGACCGCCGCCGGCATCACCGTCCGCGTCCACGTCGAGGGCGCACCGAACCCACTGCCCGACCGGGTCCAGTCGGCGCTGCTGCGCATCGCGCAGGGCGCCCTGGCGAACGTACGGGAGCACGCGGGCGCCACCACCGCCGCGCTGACCCTGACCCACCTCGGCGACCAGGTGGTCCTCGACATCGCGGACGACGGCCGCGGCTTCGACCCGCGCGAGACACCCGCCGCTGGCGGCGTACGCGGCCACGGCCTGCCCGCGATCCGCGCCCGCGCCGAACAGCTCGGCGGCACACTGACCATCGAGTCCGCGCCCGGTGAGGGCACGGTGCTGTCGGCCTCGTTCCCCCTGGAGACCCCATGACCGTACGCATCCTCCTCTGCGACGACCACGCCGTCGTACGCGCCGGCCTCCTCGCCCTGCTCGGCAGCGCACCGGACATCGAGGTCGTCGGCGAGGCCGGCAGCGGCGAGGAGGCGGTCGCCATGGCCGCCAAGCTGAAGCCGGACGTCGTCCTGATGGACCTCCAGCTGGGGTCCGGCATCGACGGCGCCGAAGCCACCCGCCGGATCACCGCCGCCCGCCGCACCCGCGGCACCCGCGTCCACGTCCTGGTCCTGACGACGTACGACACGGACGCGGACGTCACCCGCGCCATCGAGGCGGGCGCGACCGGCTATCTGCTGAAGGCCGAGCGCCCGGAAGAGCTCTTCGCCGCGATCCACTCCGCCGCCCAGGGCCGCACCACCCTCTCCCCGCCGGTCGCCAGCCGCGTCATGGACCGCATGCGCGGCGCGGCCCGCCCCACCCTGACCGACCGCGAGCAGGACATCCTGGGCCAACTCGCCCGGGGCCTCGGCAACCGCGAGATCGCTCGGGCGCTGTTCATCAGCGAGGCGACGGTGAAGACCCACCTCGGCCGGATCTACGCCAAGCTGGGCGTGGACACCAGGGCGGGCGCGGTGGCGGTGGCGAAGGAACAGCGCCTCCTCCCCTGAGACAGACCCGTCTCCGCCGGACGGTGGAGACGGTCCGCCGTCCGGAACGACGAAGCAGCCCCCCTGTCCACGGCAGCCTTGGCGTCATGACGACAGCGACCGACCCGCTCCCTCCCCAAGCCCCGGCCACCACCTCGCCGGTGCCCCGGTCCGCCCGCCGCGCCACGCACGCTCTCGCCCTGTGCACGGTCCCCATGGGCCTCTGGCGCCTGGCCATGGCCGCCGGCATCCCCGTCGGCTACAGCGACGAGGTGCTGCGCGAGGTCTACGGCATCCCCGGCTGGGGCATCGCGTACGTCGTCGGCCTCACCGTCCTCCAGGAATGCGCGGCCCTCCTCCCCCTGCTTCTGGTCAGCAACCGCATACGGTTCCGCCGCCCCCGGGCCGTCGCCGCGACCGCCTGGGCCGTCTCGGCCGTGGTCACCCTCTTCTGCCTGAGCCAGCTGGTCCTCGCCTTCTTCGTCGAGCCCGACCCGAACATGTCCCCCGACGGTCACACCGTGCTGAACCTCTGCCTCGCCCCGCTGCTCGCCACCGGCCCCCTGCTGGCGTATGTGACCTGGGCGTACGGCAAGAGGCACCGCGCATGACACCATCGACCCGTGCTCGACATCGGCTACTCCCTCTCCCGCCGCTTCCCGGATCCGCCCCAGACGGACTACCGCCGCGCGGACGTCCACGCCCTGCGCCACGACCTCTTCTGCGGTGACGTCTACCTCGCGGACACCAAGGCGGACCGTGAGGTGTCCACCGCCTGGGGATGGGTGCCGGTGCTCGACTTCGCGTGGGCGCTGTGCGACATCGTCGAGCAGCTCGACCGCGACCCTCGCGGCAGCCGCGCCTCCCAGCCGCAGTACGCCGAGCTGGACTTCACCGAGTCGACCGACCGCATGCTGTTCGAGCGCCGCTTCGGCTGGGTGGACGTCGAGGCCGACTGGATGCCGGGCAACGAGCCGCCGCTCACCTTGAACCACGCCGAACTGCGCCGCGAGGCCCGCGACTTCCTGCACGATCTGATCGCCGACCTCACCGATATGCACGAGGGCCTCGCCGACAACCCCGCCATCTGGGACCTCCAGGCCCGCTTCCCCCGCACCACTCCCTGACCCACTCCCTGGCCCTCAACCCTCCACACGCACCCCCACCTGTGCCGCGAACACCGGCGCCAGATCCAGCAGTTGAGCCGCGCTGATCACCGCACCCGCCAGCCGCTCCACCCCCCTCGCGATATCCAGCTCCGCCACCTGCCGCAGATCCACATCCCGCATCCGGGCACCGCTGAAGTCCACCCGCCGCAGCGCACAGTCCCGGAACTCCACCCGGGTCAGCTCCGCCCCGCCGCCGTATCGATATGCCGCTACCGCGGCGCGGCCGGCTCGGACAGCACGCACCCCTCGAACACCACGTCCTTCAGCTTCGCCTTCCGCAGATTCAGGTAGTCGATCTTCCCTCCCCTCACCAGCACCCGCTCCAGCACCGCCCCGTGCGGCTGCACCCCTCCCATCCGCGCGTCCACGACCTCCACGTCCCGCAGCGCCGCGCCCGCGAGATCCGTGCCCACGCCCCGCACCCCCGTCAGCACCGAGTCGATGAACCGGGCGCTCACCAGCGACGTCTCGTCCAGACCGCACTCCCGCAGCGCACAGTCCATGAACCTGGCACCCGGCCCGTCCTGCCCCGCCAGGTCGAGCCCGGCCAGCTCAAGACCGTCGTAGTCCCCGTCCGGCTCCAGCCGGCCGCCCCCGAACGGACTCAGCGGCGGCAGCCGCACCTCCGGCCGCCGCGCCGCCCGCACGCTCTTCGTCTCTCCCGCCATGAACCCATCGTGACGTACGCCACTGACAGCGCCCTCGAACGCCATGTCCTGAGATCGCCTGTTGACCTCAAGCTTGCTTGAGGTTGAAGAGTGGGACCCACGCCCGACCAGGCCCACGCCCGGCGGACAAACGAACGGACGAACAGGGGAGCCCACCATGCACGCCATCCGCCTCCACGCCTTCGGCCCCGCCGAGAACCTCACGTACGAAACGGTCGCCGACCCCCAGCCCGGCCCCGGCCAGGTCCGGATCGCCGTCACCGCCGCCGGCGTACACCTCCTCGACGCCGCCCTGCGCGAAGGCGAGCCCGGCCCCTTCCCCGCCCCCACGGAGCTCCCCACCATCCCCGGCCGCGAGGTCGCCGGCACGGTCGACAAGCTCGGCGAGGGAACGGACGAGCACTGGCTCGGCAAGCGCGTCGTCGCCCACATCGGCATGAACCCCGGAGGCTACGCCGAGCTCACCGTCACCGACGCCGACAAGCTTCACGAACTCCCCGACCACCTGGACGCGGCCGCAGCCGTCGCCATGATCGGCACCGGCCGCACCACCCTGGGCATCCTCCAGTTCACCGACCTCGGCCCCGACTCGATCGCCATCGTCCCCGCCGCCGCCGGAGGCATCGGCACGCTCCTCGTCCAGTACGCCAAGAACGCCGGCGCCACCGTCATCGGCCTCGCAGGCGGCCCGCAGAAAGTCGCCCGGGTCAACGACAACGGCGCCGACCTCGCCGTCGACTACAAGCTCCCCGACTGGCCCGAGCGCGTCCGCGCGTACCTCGGCGACCGGCGCGCCACCGTCGTCTACGACTCCGTCGGCGGGGACACCGCCCGCGCCGCCGTCGACCTCCTCGGCAAGGGCGGAAAGCACATCGTCTTCGGCTGGTCCTCAGGAGGCATTCTCGGCGGCTCCCCGCTCGCCTTCACCGACGAGGAACTCGCCGCACGCGGCATCACCTCCGAGGGCGTCCTCGGCCCGGCCATGCTCGAAAAGGCCGGCGGCCTGCGCGCCCTGGAGACACTCGCCCTCACCGAGGCAGCCGCGGGCCGCCTGCGCCCTGCCGTCCAGCGCTTCCCGCTCGCCGAGGCCGCAGAGGCCCACCGCGCCCTGGAGACCCGGGGCACGATCGGCAAGGTCGTCCTCGTGCCCTGAGGCTCGTGCCCCGGGGCCCGCCACTCTGAGGCTCGTCCCCCGGGGCCCGCCACCTGAGGTTCGTCCCCTGCCACTCGCCCCCCTGAGACTCGCCCCGAGGTTCGTCCCCCGAGGCTCGTTCCCCAGGGAGCGCGCCCAGGGAGGACCTGCCCCCAGCCCCAGGCCGTGCCCTCAGAGCGACTGGCCCGGACCACCCCGGTACACCTCGTCCCGGTACACCTCACCCAAGTCACCCAAGGCGTCATCCACATCCATCGTCTCGTCCCCGGACGCCGCCTCACGCGACTCGGACGAACCAGATGTCCCGGCGGCGGCCCGGTCGGAGGCGGACTCCCGCTCCTCCTTCCGGCCCCGCCGCTTCTCCTCCAGCAAGTGCTCGCGGATCCGTTCGGGCTTGTCTCCGAGCTGGTCCATGACCATCTCCTTCGTCAGCGCCCCCCGACCGCCCCGCGGCCAGAGTCACACAGCCCCGCCCGCCCCGCACCCCGGCGACGCCACGACTCCAGCCGCACGGACCCCAGCCGCTACGACCCCAGCCGCTCCAGCGCCTCGTCCGTCAGCCGGTACACCGTCCACTCGTCCTGCGGCCGCGCCCCCAGCGACTTGTAGAAGTTGATCGACGGCGTGTTCCAGTCCAGCACGGACCACTCCAGACGCTCGTACCCCCGCTCCACACAGATCCGCGCCAGCTCCGTCAGCAGCGCCTTCCCGTGCCCGCCGCCCCGCAGCTGCGGCCGTACGTACAGATCCTCCAGATAGATCCCGTGCACCCCGCGCCACGTCGAGAAGTTCAGGAACCACAGCGCGAACCCGGCGACCTCCCCGTCCTCCGTCTCCGCGATATGCGCGAAAGCGGCGGGCCGCTCCCCGAACAGCGCCTCACGCAGCTGCTCCTCGGTCGCCTTGACCTCGTCCGGGGCCTTCTCGTACTCCGCGAGCTCGCGGACCAACTCGTGAATGACAGGAACATCGGCAGGTGTAGCAGTACGAATCATGAAAGGCACCCTGCCCGTACGACCGCTCAACGCGCCAGCAGATTCCGAGCAATGGACACCTGCTCCTCCTGCAACCGCGTCTCGCCGTCCTCCACATCCCACAGACTGTTCTGCAACACCCGCCCCAACGTCCACGCCCTCGCCCGCTCCCGGTCCAGCCCGAGCCGCTCGGTCAGCAGATCGAAGCGCCACAAGGTCGCATCCGGATCGAAACGGTTGTCGAGCGCGGGCATCAGATCGAAGCCCGGGTCACCCACCAGCGGCTTCGGATCGATCGCCAGCCACGGCTCACGGTCGGCCGCCAGGATGTTGTCGTAGTGCAGATCCCAGTGCAGCAGCCGCTCCCCCGGCTCCCCCACCACCTCCCGCACCGCCGCCGCACAATCCACGAGCAGCGCCCGCTCACCCTCGTCCACCAGCAGCCCGACCGCCCCCGGCACCTCGTCGAGCATCGCCGCCGCGATGTCCCCGAGCCGCCGCAGCCCATACGCCTGCGCCTCCGCCGCCGAAACGGACACCGCCGTCAGCCGCGCCAGCAACTCCCCGAGGATCCCCACGGCCTCCCGGTCGTCCGCCACCCCCGACAGATGCCGCCCCTCGTCCAGCCGCTCCAACAGCATCGTGCCCGTACCGGCGTCATGATCCAGCAGCCGTACGATCCCCGCCCCGTCCCAGATCCTGAGACCGACCGGCTCACCCTCCGTCTCCTCGTCCAGAAGCTGCATCTTCAGCGCGGCGCGCGTCCCGTCCGCCTCCCGCACCACCGGCAGCACCAGCGACGCCCACCCGTACATCGAAGGCCCCGTGACCCGCAGCCCCCACCTCTCCACGAACTCCCGGGCCCGCTCGGGAAGCGCCTCGACGAAGGCGCGTCCCGACTCCCCGTTGAACCTGATCTGGCTCGCCACCAGCTCTTCCGGAACTTCGATCATCAAACGAGCGTACGTCCGCACGTCGCGAAAACCGGGCCGGAGCAGTAACCTCCCGCCACACGGACCGCAACCGCACCACCGCGCAACAGGCACCGCGCGCCGGCACCAGCACTGGCACCGGCACCGGGCGTCGAGCACCGCGCAACAGGCATCGGGCAGGGAATCGAGCATGAGCACCGTCAACGGCGGCATATCGTTCTGGTACGCGCAGGAAGGCCTCCCCGCCCCACGGGAGCCCCTGCCCGGGGACGCCACGGCCGACGTCTGCATCGTCGGCGGCGGATACACCGGACTGTGGACGGCGTACTACCTGAAGAAGGCCGTCCCGTTCCTCAACATCACCGTCCTCGAAGCCAAGTTCTGCGGATACGGCGCCTCCGGACGCAACGGCGGCTGGCTCTACAACGGCATCGCCGGCCGCGACCGCTACGCCAAACTCCACGGCCACGACGCCGCCGTACGCCTCCAGCAGGCCATGAACGACACCGTCACCGAGGTCATCGACGTCGCCCGCGACGAACAGATCGACGCCGACATCCACCACGGCGGCGTCCTCGAAGTCGCCTACACCCCCGCCCAACTGGCCCGCCTCAAGAACTTCCACGCCGCCGAGATCGCCTTCGGCGAGAAGGACCGCGAACTGTACGGCGCCCGCGAAACCGCCGACCGCGTCCGCGTCGCCGGAGCCGTCGCCTCCACCTGGACCCCGCACGGCGCCCGCCTGCACCCCGCCAAACTCGTCAAGGGCCTCGCGGCCGCCGTCGAAGAACTCGGCGTCACCATCCATGAGTCCACCCCCGTCACGGAGATCAAACCCAAGCACGCCCACACCCCCTACGGCACGGTCCGCGCCCCCTACATCCTGCGCTGCACCGAAGGCTTCACCGCCTCCCTCGCAGGCCAGCGCCGCACCTGGCTCCCCATGAACTCCTCCATGATCGTCACCGAGCCCCTCCCCGAACACATCTGGTCGGAGATCGGCTGGTCCGGCCGCGAAACCCTCGGCGACATGGCCCACGCCTACATGTACGCCCAGCGCACCGCCGACGACCGCATCGCCCTCGGCGGCCGCGGCGTCCCCTACCGCTTCGGCTCCCGCACCGACAACGACGGCCGCACCCAGCCCGCCACCATCGAGGCCCTGCGCGAGATCCTCGTACGCTTCTTCCCCCAGCTCGCCGGAACAGCCATCTCCCACGCCTGGTCCGGCGTCCTCGGCGTCCCCCGCGACTGGTGCGCCACCGTCACCCTCGACCGCTCCACCGGCCTCGGCTGGGCCGGCGGCTACGTCGGCTCCGGCGTCGCCACCACCAACCTCGCGGCCCGCACCCTGCGCGACCTCATCCAGCAGGACTCCGGCCAGTCCGGCCCCACCGACCTCACCACCCTCCCCTGGGTCAACCACAAGGTCCGCAAATGGGAGCCCGAGCCCCTCCGCTGGCTCGGCGTCCACACCCTGTACGCGGCCTACCGCGCCGCCGACCGCCGCGAACTCACCGCCCCCACCACCCGCACCGACCGCGTCGCCACCCTCGCCGACAAGATCTCCGGCCGCCACTGACCGGCTCACACCACCCGCGACCCCCGTCACGCGGCCGTCACGCTCCCGTCACGGCCGGACAGCCAGACTGACCCTGGTTGCCCGGCCCACCCACGGGAGACACCACCATGACCCGCAGACGACACCACCTCGCACTCCTCGCCACCCCACTCGCCGCATCCCTCGCGCTGGCACCGGCGTTGACATCCACCGCGACTGCCGCCCCCACCGCGGAATGCCGACTGGTGAAGAGCGAGGACACCCAGGGCGGCAAAGCCACCTTCACCCTGGAAGGCCGGGAGTTCACCGCCGTGAAGAAGGTGACCATCACCACGACGCCGGGAGGAGAGCCAGTGAGTTCCTCCGACGTATCCCCCGAAGGAACCTTCACGGCCCAGAACCTCCCGGACGACACCTACTTCGCCACACCCACGGACTCACCGAATGCGCAACCGGTGCAGTGCTCCAAGTCTGGAAAGAAGGGAAAGGGCGACAAGGACCGGGAGAAGGACAAGGACAAGAGCGGCAGAACCCCAGCGGTCTCAGCCCTTACCACGGCAGTCACCACCTCCCCCGAGAAGCTCGACTGCACGAAGAAGCAACGGCTGGACATCGCCCTCACCGGCACCATCTCGGCCCAGGGCTCCGGCAAGGTCACCTACCGCTGGGTACAGGACGAGAACACAGCCAGGGACCCCGCGACCATCACCTTCAAGAAAGCGGGCAGCCAGCCCGTGAAACCCGAAAACTGGACGGTCATGGTCAGTACGCCGGTCATCGGTACCGCGCACATCGAGATCCTCAGCGGCCCCTCGAAGGGCAAGAAGTCCACCGCGGCGAAAATCGACGTCCCCTGCCAATAGCGGATCCGACGAGCGCCGCGCCTTCCGTGAGCCGCGTCCCACGCCACTCGATCCGCAGCCCAGGCCGACTCCGCTCATCACGACCGCGACCCCGGCAGTGCCATGTGACTCTCGCCCGCCACACATGGCCGCCACCCTGACTCTCGCCCCACCAGCCGGGGACAGCCGCACCCCTAAACGCAAGTGTCCCGGACCTGAGGGGTCCGGGACACCGATTCTCTGGAGCCGCCTGTCGGAATCGAACCGACGACCTTCGGGTTACAAAGCCGGTGCTCTACCAACTGAGCTAAGGCGGCATCGCGCACTTCGAAGCCGCGCGCGGAGGCTCCCCACTGTACACAGCCGCCAAGTCCCCCCACCAAGAATTCGTGACCTTCCGCCCACCTGTTCGTTGAGAGCACTGACGTGCTGTTCCGATGATCGGCTCGTAAGGGAGGCGACGGTGACAGAACGAGTGACCGGGGCGCAGGCCGTGCAGCTCAAGGAGGAGCTGCTCGGCATCCCCTCGCAGCGCTGCAAGCCGGGGAAGCCAGTGAAGCGCCGGGCCAAGGCGGCCGGGACGCGGCAGCGGACCTACCGCTATCGGTTCTATCCGTCCCCATCGCAGGCGGAGCAGCTGGGGAAGACCTTCGGAGCCTGTCGTTGGGTCTATAACCAGGGGCTCGAGCTGCGTCGGGAGGGCTGGGAGCGGTACCAGGTATCGGTGGGGTACGCGGAGACGTGCCGGGCACTGACGGGGTGGCGGCGGGCCGAGGGGACGTCGTGGCTGACCGAGGTGTCGGCGACGGTGCTTCAGCAGGCGCTGCGGCATTTGGATGCGGCGTTCCAGGGCTTCTTCCGGGGCACCCGGAGGTATCCGAAGCGGAAGCGGAAGCATCTGGCCAAGGACTCGGCGACGTATGTGCGGGCCGGGATGGGCTTCCGTTGGGTGGAGGATCCGGACCGGCCGGGTACGGGGCTGCTGACCCTGGCCAAGCAGACGGAGCCGTTGGCGGTGCGTTGGTCACGTGCGCTGCCGCCGGGGGTGGTCCCGGTGAAGCTGACGGTGACCCGGGATCGGGCCGGTCGGTACTTCGTGTCGGTTCTGGTGGAGGAGGTCATCGAGCCGCTGCCCGAGGTGATCACGGATGAGGGTGACGGCCCGAAGGTGGTCGGGGTGGATCTGGGGATCGCTTCTCTGGCGACTCTGGATGACGGCACAAAGGTCGACCATCCACGCCTGCTGCGCCGGTATGCCGCTCGTCTGGCCCGGCTTCAGCGGCAGTTGCATCGAAGACGGAAGGGTTCGAAGAACAGGGCGAAGGTCCGGGAGAAGATCGCCCGGCTGTACGCGTTGATCAGGGATGTCCGTAAGGACTTACTGGACCGGCTGACGACCCGCCTCGTGCACGAGAACCAAGTGCTGGTGGTGGAGGACCTGTCCGTTGCCTCCCTGATGCGCGCCGGGGGACGCCGCAAGGCTCGGCTGAACGGGTCGATCGTCGATGCCGCGTGGGGCGAGCTGCTGGGGATGCTGACGTACAAGGCGGAGTGGTACGGCCGCACGGTGGTGATCGTGGACCGCTTCTTCCCGTCGACGCGGCGCTGCTCGGTATGTCAGGCGGACGGTGGGAACAAGGGGCTGTCCGTCCGGGTGTGGAGGTGTGCCGGGTGTGGCGCTGTGCACGACCGGGATGTGAATGCTGCGGTCAACATCCGTGAGGAGGGTCTGAGGCTGTACCGGCTGGTGGCCGATGCGTTGCCTGCCGGAAAAGCGCCGCCGTCCTTGATCCGGGCGTCTGAGCTGCCCGGATAACTGATGCGGTACGGACCGACGGGCTGTCGGCCGTCACGCCTGTGGAGTCCGTGTAAGTCCGTCGGCGCGGTGGGGCAACCCGCCTTGCCGTCGGCTGTGGGCGGCGAAGCAGGAATCGCCGGGATTCGCTTCCAGAGGCGCAGGTCAAAAGAGGGGTGCTCTGCCCTGCTGACAGACGGGACCTCGCCCGGTACCGTCGCCTGAAGTTCACTCCGGTGGACTAGACCGAAACCTTCCTTCCACTCGGATCGTCCGGCACGTTCCTGCCGGTGAAGGGACTCATCACCCATGGCCACTGTCACTTTCGACAAGGCGACCCGGATCTACCCGGGATCCACCAAGCCCGCCGTCGACGGGCTCGAGATCGAGATCGAGGACGGCGAGTTCCTTGTCCTCGTCGGCCCCTCCGGCTGCGGTAAGTCGACCTCCCTGCGCATGCTCGCGGGTCTGGAGGACGTCAACGGCGGCGCCATCCGCATCGGTGACCGCGATGTCACCCACCTCCCGCCGAAGGACCGGGACATCGCCATGGTGTTCCAGAACTACGCGCTCTACCCGCACATGACGGTCGCCGCGAACATGGGCTTCGCGCTCAAGATCGCGGGTGTCAACAAGGACGTCATCCGGCAGAAGGTCGAGGAGGCCGCGAAGATCCTCGACCTCACCGAGTACCTGGACCGCAAGCCGAAGGCGCTCTCCGGTGGTCAGCGGCAGCGTGTGGCGATGGGGCGGGCGATCGTCCGTGAGCCGCAGGTGTTCCTGATGGACGAGCCGCTGTCGAACCTCGACGCGAAGCTCCGCGTCTCGACGCGTACGCAGATCGCGTCGCTCCAGCGCCGGCTCGGCATCACCACGGTGTACGTCACCCACGACCAGGTCGAGGCCATGACGATGGGCGACCGGGTCGCCGTGCTGAAGGACGGTCTGCTCCAGCAGATCGACTCGCCGCGCAACATGTACGACCGCCCGGCGAACCTGTTCGTCGCGGGCTTCATCGGCTCCCCCGCCATGAACCTGGTGGAGGTGCCGATCACCGACGGTGGTGTGAAGTTCGGCAACAGCGTGGTCCCGGTCTCGCGCGAGGCGCTGTCGGCCGCCGCGGACAGGGGCGACCGGACCGTGACGGTCGGCGTACGACCCGAGCACTTCGACGTGCTGGAGCTGAACGGCGGCGCGGCGAGGTCGCTGTCGAAGGACGCCGAGGACGCGCCGGCGGGGCTGGCCGTGACCGTCAACGTCGTCGAGGAGCTCGGCGCGGACGGGTATGTGTACGGCACCGCCGAGGTGGGCGGCGAGAAGAAGGACCTGGTGGTCCGGGTCAACGGGCGTTCCGTGCCGGAGAAGGGCGCGGAGCTGCATGTCGTGCCGCGGCCGGGTGAGACGCACGTGTTCGCGACGTCGACCGGTGAGCGCCTCAGCGACTGACATCTGTCGGCCTCAGGCTCTGGACGGCTCTCTCGCTCCGGCGAGGGGGCCGTTCTCGTATGTCGACAAATTCCCCGGCAGACCGGTCATTTCACCGTCGGACGTCAACACTCGATTCGAAAAGACCACTCGAACCATCCCTCGCGAGAGTGACTAAATGTCGCCAAATCATTACTGGCCGCTACGCTCGCCTGCGTGACCCACACAGCCCGCCGAATCGGCCGCACTCTCGCTCTCGTCCTGCCCGTCGTCCTGGTGCTCTCCGGAACTCTCGCGGTCACCAGCGTCCCGTGGTCCGGGCGCAACTCCGAGACCCGGATGCTCACCGCGTCCTCGGAAAATGTATCGGTCCGCGCCAAGTCCCGTGCGCCGCACGAGGTTCTTCGCGACAAGCTCCTCGTCGAGCTCCAGGAGAAGGACCCGGGCATCGCCCTCACGCACCTCCAGCTCGCGGTCTCCGAGAAGCCGTCGCTGGCCAAGCACTGCATGTCGATCGCGAAGGCCCTCGGCCGCGCCGCGGTCGCCCACTACGGCCCGACGCGCGCGCAGTCCTTCTCGCGCCCGGTCTGCGACACGTCGTTCGCCTCCGGTGTCTTCCAGCAGGCGCAGGGCATCTGACGCGGCCGCGAGGCGCCCGGCGACCGGGCCCGCGTGGCTCACCTCAGGGCACGGCCTATCGTGCCCGTATGCATACGTATCCGACGCAGGCCGTGGTCCTGGCGGGCGGCCAGGGCTCACGGCTGCGCCCGTACACCGATGACCGCCCCAAGCCGATGGTCGAGATTCCCGGCACCGGGACTCCGATCATCGGCCATCAGCTTTCCTGGCTGGCGGCGGAGGGCGTGACCGACGTCGTGGTCTCCTGCGGGCATCTCGCCGAGGTGCTGCAGGAGTGGCTGGACAGCGCGGTGCTTCCGCTGCGTGTGACGACCGTCGTCGAGTCGGAGCCGCTGGGCCGGGGCGGGGGCCTCAAGTACGCCGCACAGAGCCTCCCGCATCCCGACCAGCCCTGGTACGCCACCAATGGCGACATCTGGACGCGTTTCTCGCTGCGCGAGATGGCCGAGTTCCATGCGGAACGGGATGCTACCGCGACGCTCGCACTGGCCCGCCCGCGCATTCCGTGGGGTGCCGTGGAGACGGACGAGTTCGGCCACGTCCTGGACTTCATCGAGTCGCCGCCGTCGCCGTATCTGATCAACGCGGGTGTGTACGTCTTCTCCGCGGCCTTCACCGGCCTGCTTCCGGACCGTGGGGACCACGAGCGCACCACGTTCCCCCGGCTGGCCCGTGAGCGCGCTCTGGCCGGCTTCCCGCTGCCGCAGGGGGCGTACTGGCGGGCGATCGACACCGCGAAGGATCTGGCGGAGGCGGCGAAGGAGCTCACGGCCTGAGGGACTCGTGCGAAGGGACTCGTGCGAGAGGGCGGCCACCGCGGTGCGGTGGCCGCCCTCTCGTCGTCGGGACGGGTCGGCGGGGCGGGGGATCAGCCCAGCAGCCCGCCGATCGGGTTGTGGTTGCCGCTTCCGCTGCCTCCCGAGTTGCCGTCACCGGCGCCTCCGCCGTTTCCGCCGCCTCCGCCGGAGGAGGAGGGGCCGGAGCTGCCGGAGGACGGGGGCGCGGGCTCAGACTGCTGCGGGGGTTGCTGGCCGCCCGTCCCCTGCGACTGGGACTCGCTGGGGCTGCCCGCCTCGCCGACGCGGCCGCTCTCGCGGACCGTCTCCGACGGTTCCGCGCTTTCCGTCTCCTCGGTCCGCTCGGCCGAGGGGCTGCCCGCCTCGCTGCGGGACGGCTCGGCCCGCTGCTGTTCCGTCTCCTGTGACGGGCCGCGCTCGTCCGACTCGCTGGGCAGCGGGGAGCCTGGGAGGTGGTTGGTGGGGTCGACGTTCGGTCCGGGCACGGTGACCAGTTCCGTGGAGCGTACGGCCCCGCCGAGGATCGAGCCGATGAGCAGGGTCAGGCCGACGACCACGGCGGCGAGCACACCGCCCCGCCGCAGCACCCGGCGTCGCAGCTCCCACAGCTCGGAACGCGGGCCGAGTTTGCGCCAGGCCTCGCCCGCGAGGCGGCCGTCCAGCGAGTAGACCGGGGCGCCCGCGATGAGCAGCGGGGACCAGGCGGCGAGGTAGATGATGTCGGGCGCGTCGTAGACGGGGACGGTGCGCCAGCTGACGGTCATGATCAGCGCGGCGGAGAGCAGTGCGCCGATCACCGCCGCGACCCGCTGCCAGAGTCCGAGGACGGTGAGGACACCGACCACGACCTGGAGGAACGCGACGGTCAGCCCGGCGCCGACCGGGTGGGAGAGGGCGAAGTCGCGCAGCGGTTCGGCGAGTGCCCAGGGGTGCAGCGAGGTCAGCCACTTGACCATGGAGCCGCGTTCGCCGCCGTCGAAGTAGACGGGGTCGCAGAGTTTGCCCATGCCGGCGTAGATCGAGATGAAGCCGAGGAAGACGCGCAGCGGGAGCAGGACGACGCCGAGGTTCATGCGTCGGCCGGGGTAGTAGGCGTGCCGGACGCCGGCGTCGGTCGCGGATCGCTGTGGGGGCGCGTCGTAGGCGAAGCCGGTCTCTTCCTCGGCTTCCTGCCCGTAGGGCTCGTACGCGTCGTAGGTGCCGTCGTACGCGCCTTCGGCCTGCCGCATCGGCGGCAGCAGCGGCCCCGGAGCGCTGCCCTGGCGTCCGACGACGGGGGTGGGCATGGTGTCGGAGGCCAGGTCGACGCGCGGGATGACCTGGGTGGCGCCCGCGTCGTAGGTCTGGGTGGCGTTGGAGGTCCGTACGGCTTGGAGGAGGCCGGTCGCTCCGCTGTCGCCCGGGGCGGACCTGCCGCTCCAGACGACGGGCGAGCGGCGGCGCGCCGTCGTGCTCGCGCCGCCGGCGGCGGGGATCCTGGCGGTGTCCGCCGCGCCCCGCGCGGGGCGCGGGCCCTGACTCAGGCTCTGGTTTGGGCTCTGGCTCGGTCCGAGCTTCACCCGGAAACTGGCGTGGTTCACGATGACCTGCGCGGGATCGCAGTGCACCTTGACCATGCTCAGGAAGGGCTGGTCGTCGATCCCGGGCCGGGGCGTTCTGGTGTCCACACTCATCTAACCGAGTGACTTGTGTTTAGGACACTGCCTTGACGGCCCCGAAATGTCCGAGACCCGTCAAGATCACTTCCACGCCCCCGACCGCGTAACCGACCGCGTAACCGGCGGCGTACCCGGCAACGTCCCAGCGGCGTCCGGGGCGATGTCCCGCCCGGCGCCTCTGGCGACGCCCCCGCCCAGACCCGGGACGAGGCCAGGGGCGATGCCCGGGAGCCGCTTCGGGGGTCGGTCAGGCCCGGCGGCGAGCCGCCTCGTACAGCACCACGCCCGCCGCGACGCCCGCGTTCAGCGACTCGGCGCCGCCCGGCATCGGGATCCGCACCAGGAAGTCGCAGGTCTCGCCGACGAGGCGGGACAGGCCCTTGCCCTCGCTGCCGACGACGATGACGACCGGGCCGTCGAGGGCTTCGAGGTCGCCCACCTCGGCGTCGCCGTCCGCCGCGAGGCCGACGACCGTGATGCCGGCCTTCTGGTACGCCTCCAGGGCCCTGGTCAGGTTGGTGGCGCGGGCGACCGGGGTGCGGGCGGCGGTGCCGGCCGAGGTCTTCCAGGCGCCGGCGGTCATGCCCGCGGCGCGGCGCTCGGGGACGACGACGCCGTGGCCGCCGAAGGCCGCGACGGAGCGGACGACCGCGCCGAGGTTGCGGGGGTCGGTGACGCCGTCGAGGGCGACGATGAGGGGGTCCTCGCCCTCGTCGAACGCGGCGGCGGCGAGGTCCTCGGGGTGGGCGTACTCGTACGGCGGGACCTGGAGGACGAGGCCCTGGTGGTTGAGGCCGTTCGTCATCCGGTCCAGCTCGGCGCGGGGCGCCTCCATCAGGTGGATGTTGCCGCGCTGCCCGGCGAGCTGGAGCGCCTCGCGCACCCGCTCGTCGTTGTCGATGAACTGCTGGACGTAGAGCGTCGTCGCGGGTACGCCGTCGCGCAGCGCCTCGAAGACGGGGTTGCGGCCGACGACCATCTCGGACGAGCCCTTGCCGCCGCGCCGGGCGACGGGGCGTCGCGTGGCCTGCTTCTTGGCCTTGGCGTTGGCGAGACGGTTCTTCACATGGCCCTTGCGGGCCGAGGCGGGCGGCGTGGGGCCCTTGCCTTCGAGGCCGCGGCGCCGCTGGCCACCGCTGCCGACCGTCGCGCCCTTCTTGTTGGACGTGCGACGGTTCCTGCGCTGGCTGTTCCCGGCCATGACTACCTGTTTCCCTGAATGCTCGTGATCCTCGTGGATCCCGTATGCGTACGTGCGTAAGGCCGCTGCGCTTCGGGCCTCACTTGAAGTGTGCCGCCTGGAACACCGGGCGGCACATCGTCGCTGGTCAGCGTGGTCCGAGTGTCCAGCGCGGGCCGTCGGGGCCGTCCTCGACGGCGAGGCCGGACTGGCCCAGCTGGTCGCGGATGGCGTCCGCCGTGGCCCAGTCCTTGCGGGACCTGGCCGACTCACGCTGCTGGAGCACCATCCGCACCAGCGTGTCCACGACCCCGTGCAGGTCCTCGCCGCGGTCGGCCTCGCCGGCCCAGTGGTCGTCCAGCGGGTCCAGGCCGAGCACGCCGAGCATGGCCCGGACCTCCGCCAGCCGGGCGACGGCCGCTTCCTTGTCGTCGGCGGCGAGTGCGGAGTTGCCCTGGCGGACCGTGGTGTGGACGATCGCGAGCGCCTGCGGCACACCGAGGTCGTCGTCCATGGCCTCGGCGAAGGCGGGCGGCACCTCGGCGGCGGGGGCGACCGTCTTGCCCGCCTTCTCGGTGACCCGCTGGACGAAGCCCTCGATCCGCGCGAACGCGGACTCGGCCTCGCGCAGGGCCTCCTCGCTGTACTCGATCATCGAGCGGTAGTGCGGGGTGCCCAGGTAGTAGCGCAGGACGATCGGGCGCCACTGCTTGACCATCTCGCTGACGAGCACCGAATTGCCGAGCGACTTCGACATCTTCTCGCCGCTCATGGTCACCCACGCGTTGTGCACCCAGTACGTCGCGAAGTCGTCGCCGAACGCCTTGGCCTGCGCGATCTCGTTCTCGTGGTGCGGGAAGATCAGGTCGAGGCCGCCGCCGTGGATGTCGAAGGCGGAGCCCAGGTACTTGTGGGCCATGGCCGAGCACTCCAGGTGCCAGCCCGGACGTCCCCGCCCCCACGGTGTTTCCCACGAGGGCTCACCCGGCTTCTCCGCCTTCCACATGGCGAAGTCCCGCGCGTCGCGCTTTCCGGTCTCGCCCTCCGCGGAGGGCTGGCGCAGGTCGTCGATGTCCTGGTTCGACAGTTCCAGGTAGCCGGGGAAGGAGCGCACGTCGAAGTACACGTTCCCGTCGGCCTCGTAGGCGTGGCCGCGCTCGATGAGGCCGCGCATCATCTCGACCATCTCGGGGACGTGGCCGGTGGCGCGCGGCTCGTACGTCGGCGGGAGGCATCCCAGCGCGTCGTAGCCCGCGTTGAACGCCCGCTCGTTCTCGTACCCGATCGACCACCAGGGGCGGTTCTGGAGCGCCGACTTGGCGATGATCTTGTCGTCGATGTCCGTCACGTTGCGAACGAACGTGACGTCGAAGCCGCGGTACTCGAACCAGCGGCGCATGATGTCGAAGTTGAGCCCGGACCTGATGTGCCCGATGTGCGGGGCCGACTGCACGGTCGCGCCACACAGGTAGATCGAGACACAGCCCGGCGTGAGCGGGACGAAGTCGCGGATCTGCCGGGCGTTGGTGTCGTACAGCCGAATAGTCACCACTCCAGAGTAGTGGGAGTGGACCCGTGCCCCGCGCCCCCTGTGGACGCGGGTGCGGGATTGTGACGGGACCCGCTCACGCGGTCCGGTAGACGAGTGCCGTGGCGATCGCGGCGAGCCCTTCCGCCCGGCCGGTCAGCCCGAGGCCGTCCGTCGTCGTGCCCGATACGGAGACGGGGGCGCCCGCCGCCGCGCCGAGCGCCTTCTGTGCCTCTTCGCGCCGCTTTCCGACCTTCGGCCGTACGCCGATGACCTGGACGGCGATGTTGCCGATCTCGAAGCCCTCGGCACGGACGATCCGGGCGGCCTCGGCGAGCAGGGTGGTGCCGGAGGCGCCGGACCACTCGGGGCGGCCAGTGCCGAAGTGGGCGCCGAGGTCGCCGATGCCGGCGGCTGAGAACAGCGCGTCGCAGGCGGCGTGGGCCGCGACGTCGCCGTCGGAGTGGCCGGCGAGTCCGTACTCCTCGCCCTCCCACAGCAGTCCGGCGCACCACAGCTCGCGGCCCCGCTCGAAGGCGTGCACGTCGGTGCCGATACCGACGAGGGGGAGAGGTACGTCAGAAGCCATCGTTGGCCCTCCTGCGGGCGAGTACGGCCTCGGCGAGGACGAGATCCAGCGGCCGGGTCACCTTGAACGCTTCTTCGTGGCCGGGTACGACCACGACGGGCGCGCCGAGCTGTTCGACCATGCTCGCGTCGTCGGTGACGCTGCCGGTGACGGTCTCGTGCGCGCGGACGAGCATGTCGCGGTCGAAGCCCTGCGGGGTCTGCACGGCGCGCAGCCTGGCCCGCTCGGGCGTGGCGACGACGGGCTCGGGCTCGCCCTTCTCGCCCGGCTCGACCTCCTTGACGGTGTCGGCGAGCGGCAGGGCGGGGACGACGGCCTGTGCCCCGTCCCGTACGGCCTCGATCACCGCGTCGACCGTGTCGACGGGAACCAGCGGGCGGGCCGCGTCGTGGACGAGGACGGTGGTGACCGTCTCGGGGAGGGCCTCGAGGCCGAGTCGTACGGATTCCTGGCGGGTGTCGCCGCCCGCGACGACGAGGAAGTCGGTCCGCTCGGGCAGGGCGTGCTCGTCGAGGAGGTTCTTGACCTCGGTCACGCCGTCCGGCGGGGCGACCACGACGACGAGCGACACGGCCCGGGACTGGGCCATGGCGCGGACCGCGTGGATGAGGATGGGCGTGCCGTTGAGCGCGCGGAGCGCCTTGGGGGCGCCCGGGCCGAGCCGTACGCCCCGGCCTGCCGCGGGGATCACCACGGCGGTGCGGCCGGTGCGTGTCTGTTCTGACATCGGTTCCTCTCCGGAGGTCGGGGGACGGGCCGGGTCGGGCCGGCTCCCGATTTGGCATGGCCAGGTTTGTTCACTCGGCCGGGATGGGTATGGCCTGGGAGTGCCGGGCGCGATGCCTTGACCGGACCTTTTCCGTGACAACTGGTTGAGCAGCTGCCCGGGCCCGGCACGCCAGGGAGGCAGGGGACGGGGGGATTTTCGGGAGTACCGTGCGCGGGAGTGCTGCGAACATGCCGCAGTGCCCGGCGACACAACGTGGTAGCTGGTCAGCGGGCACCGCGGCATTCAGTTCTGCACCATAGGCGCTTGCGTCAGGACTGCGTCAGGACGCGAGAACCTCGTCGAGGAGAGCCTCGGCCTTGTCCTCGTTCGTGTTCTCCGCGAGAGCCAGCTCGCTCACCAGGATCTGGCGGGCCTTGGCGAGCATGCGCTTCTCACCTGCGGAGAGACCGCGCTCGCGCTCACGACGCCACAGGTCACGCACCACTTCGGCGACCTTGATGACATCGCCGGAGGCGAGCTTCTCGAGATTTGCCTTGTAGCGACGGGACCAGTTCGTCGGCTCCTCGGCGTACGGCGCGCGCAGTACGTCGAAGACCCGGTCCAGCCCGTCCTGACCGACCACGTCGCGTACGCCAACGAGATCCGCATTGTCCGCCGGCACACGAACCGTCAAGTCGCCCTGGGCGACCTTGAGCACCAAGTAGGTCTTGTCCACGCCTTTGATCTGGCGAGTTTCGATGGCCTCGATCAGCGCGGCCCCGTGATGGGGATAGACCACGGTGTCGCCAACCTTGAACGTCATGTGACAGGTACCCCTTCCGTGGCTATCCAGGGTAACACGAGAACGGCTTCTTCTGAATGGCGTTTTCGCAGGTCAGGGCATATCTCGGGGCTTGACAACAGCAACCCGATCGTGCTGCGGGCGGCTTGCGGAAGGGGGTATTCGCAGGTCGGAGCGGCTGCACGGACACAGAGAAACCCGCACGCTACACGCACCACAACCCCTGCCCAAGTGGACGAACGTCCCGATTTGCCTGGTTCCAAGCGGTCTACTTCCCATACTCCGTTCGAGGTCCGGCCACTCGTACGGCCGAGAGTCGACGAGAATCCTGGAATTGATCAACGGAGCACCCCGGGGCAATTCCGTAAGGAATGTGTATGGGCCGGTTGAATTGATCACCGAGTTATGTGAACAGCGGACGAAATCCAGCCGCGGAGAACGTCGGGTTCCGGCCGGAGAGGGATCACGGCGTGGTCTCGGCGTGGTCGGGACGTGTCGGGGGCGGGTCGGGTGCGGGGGGCCGACGGCGGGTCGGTAACCTAAGCGCGCTGAAAGATCCATAGCCTGTCCGTACGTCCTAGGAGATGCCGCCGCCGTGAGCAGCAGCCTTCGACGCGGCGTCATCGCCGCGACTGCCCTCGTGATCTCGATCGCCTCGCTCTCCGCCTGCGCCGCGGGCAACGACGCGCAGACGCTCGGCATCAAGCCGGACAACGCCGCCACCTCGGTCGGCGACATCAAGATCCAGAACGCGGCGGTGCTCGCGAAGCCCGGAGCGGGTCCGGCGGCCGTGTCGGCGACGGTGTTCAACAACAGCACCAAGCCGCAGACGCTCGAATCGATCACGCTCCCGGACACCGAGGCGACGGTGAAGCTCACGTCGGCCAAGGGTTCCGGTCCGGTCACCGTGCCGGCCCTCGGTTCGGTCATCCTCGGCGGTGAGGGCAACGCCTCCGCGGTCATCGCGGAGGGCGTCAAGCTCACGGACGCCGGCGATTTCCAGCCCGTCGTGTTCAAGTTCAGCGAGACCGGCGACGTCCGCATCGAGGCCCTCGTCGCCCCGTCGGCCGGCTACTTCAAGGACTTCGGTCCGACCGGGGCCCCGGAGGCCCCGGCCACCACGCCGACGGGCACGCCGACCGGCGGCGCGAGCTCCCCGGCGACGGGCGCGCACGGCGGTGAGAACGAGGACGCCGACGCCGACGCGGACAAGAGCGAGACCGAGACCGAGACCGAGTCGACCCCGTCGGGCTCCTCCTCGGCGTCCCACGAGGCGGGCCACTGACCGCCCCCCGCACGCGCGGCGGCGCCCCACCGGTTCCGTACGAACCGGTGGGGCGCCGCCGTCTTTCCCCCTGTGCATCCCCCGTGGTCATCCCCCTCGGGCCGGAGTGGCCGTCGGTCTACGGCTCGAACTTGTAGCCCAGTCCCCGCACCGTGACCAGGTACCGCGGCGCACCCGGGTCCGGCTCGATCTTGGCGCGGAGGCGCTTGACGTGGACGTCGAGGGTCTTGGTGTCGCCCACGTAGTCCGCGCCCCAGACGCGGTCGATCAGCTGCATACGGGTCAGCACGCGGCCCGCGTTGCGCAGGAGCATCTCCAGGAGGTCGAACTCCTTGAGCGGGAGGTCGACCTTGCCGCCGGCGACCGTGACGACGTGGCGGTCGACGTCCATCCGCACCGGGCCCGCCTCCAGGGCCGCGGGGGTGACCTCCTCCGGCTCGCCGCGGCGGCGGAGCACCGCGCGGATGCGGGCGACCAGCTCCCGCGAGGAGAAGGGCTTCGTCACGTAGTCGTCGGCTCCTATTTCCAGGCCGACGACCTTGTCGATCTCGCTGTCCTTGGCGGTCACCATGATGACCGGGACGTTGGACCGGCCGCGCAGCTGGCGGCAGACCTCGGTACCGGGCAGGCCCGGCAGCATCAGGTCGAGGAGGACGAGGTCGGCTCCGTTGCGCTCGAACTCGTCGAGTCCCTCGGGCCCGGTGGTCGCCACAGCGACCTCGAAGCCCTCCTTGCGGAGCATGTAGGAAAGAGCGTCGCTGAAGGATTCCTCATCCTCGACGACGAGCACTCGGGTCACGGGAGGACCTCCGGGGCAGGCAGTGATTCGCGTGTGGTGGTCCGGGGATCAGGACCGGGGTGGGATTCGGGGTGGGATTCGGAGTGGGAATCGGAATCGGCGTCGGGGCCGGAGCCGGGACCGGTCGCCGATTCATGATCCCCATCGGGATCGGGGCCGTACAGTCCCTCGTCGGTGTCGCCGTCGTCGGCGATCCGGATGTGCGTACGGTCCCGGACGGAGCCGGCCTCCGGCAACCGCAGGGTGAACGTGGAGCCCTGTCCCTCGGTGCTCCACACCGTGACCTCCCCGCCGTGCGAGGCGGCCACGTGCTTGACGATGGCCAGGCCCAGGCCCGTACCGCCGGTGGCCCGGGAGCGGGCGGGATCGACGCGGTAGAACCGCTCGAAGATCCGCTCGCGGTCCTTCTCGGAGATGCCGATGCCCTGGTCGGTCACGGCGATCTCGATCAGGTCCCCGCCGGGGGCGGCGACACGGCGTGCGGCGATGCCGACACGGGTGCGGGCCGGTGAGTAGTTGACGGCGTTCTCGACAAGATTTCCGAGGGCGGCGGCCAGCTTGCCGCGGTTGCCCCAGACATGCAGGTCGGCGGTGCCGCCGGCGGCCATGGTGATCTGTTTGGTGGACGCGGTGTGCCGGGAGCGGTCGATGGCCTCGGCGACCAGTTCGTCCACCCGTACGGGCTCGGCGTCCTCCAGCGGGTCGTCGTTCTGCACCCGCGAGAGGTCGATGAGCTCCTGTACGAGGTTGGTGAGCCGAGTCGCCTCGATCTGCATCCGGCCCGCGAAGCGGGTGACCGCCTCGGGGTCGTCCGAGGCGTCCATGACCGCCTCGGAGAGCAGGGAGAGCGCACCGACGGGAGTCTTGAGCTCGTGGCTGACATTGGCGACGAAGTCGCGTCGTACCGCTTCGATACGGCGGGCTTCGGTGAGGTCCTCGACCAGGAGCAGCACGAGGCGGGAGCCGAGCGGTGCGACGCGGGCGGAGACGGCGAGGGCTTCGCCGCGGCCGGTGCCGCGGCGCGGCAGGTCGAGCTCGACCTGGCGTATCTCTCCGTCCCTGCGGGTGTCGCGGGCCATGTGGAGCATCGGCTCGACGGCCAGCTTCCCGCCCCTGACCAGGCCCAGCGCATACGCGGCGGAGCTGGCCTTGACCACGGAGTCGCTCTCGTCGAGGACGACCGCGGAGGAGCGGAGCACGGACAGCACGGTGTCGACGCCGGGCGGCAGCACGGCGTCCGTGTGCAGGGATGTACGGGTGGGTCGCGCCTGGTCGCGCTCGCTCCAGCGGAACGCCAGCATGGCGATCACGCCGGTGCACACCCCGGCGATCGCAGCCAATGCGGCGACCGCCGCGTTCACGTCCATGCGTCCAGATTAAGCGGGTCCGCTGACACGCTCCCAGCCATCCGAGTGGCACCTCGAACACTCGTCGCCCAGAGTTCACCAAGGGGATAGTGCCGGTTCATTTCGGAGGGAGGAACCGGACGCGTCCGGGCCGGAACGTGGGAGCGTGGGGGTCTCAGCCCCACCCGGACCCACCGTTCGCTTCAAGAGAGGGAACCCCCATGCGGGACGCGTACCACGAGGAACTGGATTCGATCGGCGAAGGCCTTGTCGAGATGGCCCGCCTGGTCGGCTCGGCGATCGGGCGCGCCACCACGGCCATGCTCGACGCCGACCTGAAGCTCGCCGAGAGCGTGATCGCCGCCGACCAGAAGGTCGACGATCTGCAGCACGACCTGGAGGCCCGGGCCATAGCCCTGCTGGCCCGGCAGCAGCCGGTCGCGACGGACCTGCGGATCGTGGTGACCTCCCTGCGCATGAGCGCGGACCTGGAGCGCTCCGGCGACCTGGCCCAGCACGTGGCCAAGCTGGCCCGGCTGCGCTTCCCGGCCTCCGCGGTTCCGGACGACCTGCACGCCACCATCCTGGAGATGGGCCAGCTCGCGCAGCGCCTGATGGCGAAGGCGGCCGAGGTCATCATCACCAAGGACGTCGACCTCGCGCTCCAGCTGGAGACGGACGACGACGAGATGGACCTGCTGCACCGCGCGCTCTTCCAGCACCTGATCGACGACCGCTGGAAGCACGGCATCGAGACGGCGGTCGACGTCACCCTGCTCGGCCGCTACTACGAGCGCTTCGCGGACCACGCCGTCTCGGTCGCCAAGCGCGTCGTCTACCTGGTGACGGGCGAGCACGCGGACGAACTCCAGGCGGACACGCAGGTCGAGGGCGCGTAACGGCTCAGGGCCTGTCTTGCGGATCAGCCCGGCAAGATCCGCAAGAGAGGCCCTGGGGCCGCGTGGCACTTCCATGCGCCGTTGATGCGCCGGGCGAAGTGGGCATGCAATGGGGAGAGGCGAACGACCTGGACGCCTTCGAGGAGGGACCCCATGGCCGAATCCCCCAAGCCCGACCCGCAGCAGGAAGTCCCCGTTGAAGTGGTGCCCCCGCCCATGCGCCTGCCGCTGCTCGGCGCCTGCGGCTGCGGCTCGGGCTGCGGCTGCGGCTGCCAGTCCGGCGGCCCGTGCCAGTGCGGCGGCTGACCACGGCCTCCGCACGCGCGTGAACGAGCGCGGAAGGGCCCCGTCCGATCCCCGGACGGGGCCCTTCCGCATACGGTCGTCAGCTGATCCGACGGGCTACTTCTTGCCCTGGTTCTTCACGGCCTCGATCGCCGCGGCCGCCGCCTCCGGGTCGAGGTACGTGCCACCGGCCTTGACCGGGCGGAAGTCGGCGTCGAGCTCGTAGACGAGCGGGATGCCGGTGGGGATGTTCAGGCCCACGATGTCCGCGTCGGAGATGCCGTCGAGGTGCTTGACCAGCGCGCGCAGGCTGTTGCCGTGGGCGGCGACCAGCACGGTGTGGCCGTCGCGCAGGTCCGGGACGATCGAGTCGTACCAGTACGGCAGCATGCGCTGGACGACGTCCTTGAGGCACTCGGTGCGCGGGCGGAGCTCGCTCGGGATGCCGGCGTAGCGCGGGTCGTCGCTCTGGGAGAACTCGGCGCCGTCCTCGAGGACCGGCGGCGGGGTGTCGTACGAGCGGCGCCACAGCATGAACTGCTCCTCGCCGAACTCGGCGAGGGTCTGCGCCTTGTCCTTGCCCTGGAGCGCGCCGTAGTGGCGCTCGTTCAGCCGCCAGGAGCGGTGCACCGGGACCCAGTGGCGGTCCGCGGCCTCCAGCGCGAGCTGCGCGGTGCGGATGGCGCGCTTCTGGAGGGAGGTGTGCAGGACATCGGGGAGCAGGCCGGCGTCCTTGAGCAGCTCACCGCCGCGGACTGCCTCCTTCTCGCCCTTGTCGGTCAGGTTGACGTCCACCCAGCCGGTGAACAGGTTCTTCGCGTTCCATTCGCTCTCGCCGTGGCGGAGGAGGATCAGCTTGTACGTCGCGTCGGCCATGGCCATGAGCCTAATCGACGCCCGACGGGCCGGACGATTGCCCGACGGTTGCCCGACGATTGACGGTCGGCGTCAATCCGCTGGCGCGGCAGAGCATCGCGCTTGTAAGTTGCCGCATACCGAAGCACCACTTACAGCCGCCACATCCGGGGGGATACCCATATGTCCGTTGCCTCACTCAGGCGGGCCGCGAAGGAGAGCGTCTCGGGCCTCCCCCGGGCGTTCTGGTGGCTGTGGGCCAGCACCCTGGTCAACCGGCTCGGGGCGTTCGTCGCGACGTTCCTGGCCCTCTACCTCACTCTGGAGCGCGGCTACTCGGCCTCGTACGCGGGACTCGTCGCCGCCCTCCACGGCCTCGGCGGTGTCGTCTCGTCGCTCGGCGCCGGCGTGATGACCGACCGGCTCGGGCGGCGGCCGACGCTGCTGATCGCGCAGAGCGCGACGGCCGTGTCGGTGGCGGTGCTCGGCTTCATGCACCATCCCGTGGCGATCGCGGCGGTCGCCTTCTTCGTCGGCATGGCCAGCAACGCGTCACGGCCCGCCGTGCAGGCGATGATGGCGGACATCGTCAGGCCCGAGGACCGGGTGCGGGCCTTCTCGCTCAACTACTGGGCGATCAACCTCGGCTTCGCGATCTCGTCGGCGGGCGCCGGCTTCATCGCGAAGTACAGCTATCTCGCGGGCTTCCTCGGCGAGGCGGCCCTCACCCTCGTCTGCGCGGTGCTGGTCTTCGTCAAGCTGCCCGAATCCCGCCCGGAGCGCGCGTCCGGCGCCACGGGCAAGGACGAACCGGAGATCGGGCTCGGGACCGTCCTGCGCGACGGCCGGTACATGGGCGTCGTCGGACTGTCTTTCCTCATCTCGCTGATCTTCATGCAGTCCTACGTCGGCCTTCCCGTGGCGATGGGCGCGGACGGCTTCAGCCCCTCCGACTACGGACTCGTCGTCGCGGTCAACGGCGTCCTGATCGTCGCCCTGCAGATACCGGTGACCCGCTTCATCGAGCACCGCGACCCGCAGCGGCTCCTGGTGATCTCCGCGCTGCTGGCGGGCTACGGCTTCGGGCTCACGGCGTTCGCCGGGTCCATCGGCCTCTACGCCGTGACGGTCTGCGTCTGGACGCTCGCCGAGATCATCAACTCCCCCACCCAGATGAGCCTGGTCGTCCGCCTCTCCCCGGCCCACGGCCGCGGCCGCTACCAGGGCGTCTACACCATGTCCTGGTCGGTCGCCGCGCTGCTCGCCCCGCTCATGGCGGGTTACGTCATCGACCACTTCGGCGCCCGGTGGCTGTGGGGCGGGTGCGCGGCGATCGGAACGGTGGCGGCGCTGGGGTACTGGCTCGTGATGCGCGGCCTGCCGCACGCCGAGCCCCCGGCCGAGGCCTCCCCCACCCCGGCCGAGGTGCCCGAGAAGGCCGGCGCCTGAGCGCTCCGCCGGAAGCGCTGGAGGTCCGGTGCGCCGGGAAGGCTACTTCGCGGGGCGCTGGGTCAGATGCGTGAACGCGTCGAGGTTGCGCGTGGACTCGCCGCGCGCCACCCGCCACGCGTACTCCTTGCGGATCGCGCTCGCGAAGCCCAGCTCCAGCAGGCTGTTGAAACCGCCGTCCGCGGCCTCGAGCACCGTGCCCAGCAGCCGGTCCAGCTCCTCCGGGTCGATCACCGAGAGGGGCAGCTTGCCGACCAGGTAGATGTCGCCGAGCGGGTCGATCGCGTAACTCACGCCGTACAGCTTGAGATTGCGCTCCAGCAGCCAGCGGTGGACACCCTGCTCGTTCTCGTCCGGGTGGCGGATGACGAAGGCGTTGAGGGAGAGGGAGTGCTGACCCACGATCAGTGAGCAGGTCGTCGACAGCTTGCGGGTGCCGGGCAGTTTGACGACGTACGAACCCTGCTGCGGGCTCTCCCAGTCCAGTTCCGAGTCCTTGAGGAACGCCTCGATGATCTGGTGTACGTCAGCCATGGTGGGAGCGTACGCGACGGCGGTGCTCGTGCATCGCCGCCGTGTAGACGTCGGCGGTCGCGGAGGCCGCCGTGTCCCAGCCGAAGCCGCGGGCGTGGACCGCCGCCGCCGCGCCCATCCGGTCCGTCAGACCCGGGTCGTCGACGAAGCGGCGCAGCGCGCGGGCGTAGTCCGCCGGGTCGTGGCCGGGGACCAGGATGCCGGTGTGTCCGTCGCGGACGGCGACGGGCAGTCCGCCGACCCGGGCCGCGACGACGGGTGTGCCGGTCGCCTGCGCCTCGACGGCGACGAGGCCGAAGGACTCGCTGTGCGAGGGCATGACCAGCACGGACGCGGCCCGGAACCAGTCCGCGAGGCGGGCCTGGGTGACCGGGGGCCGGAACCGTACGACATCGGCGATGCCGAGCCGGGCCGCCAGCTTCTGCAGGCCCTCCGGCTTGGCGAGGCCGCTGCCGCTGGGGCCGCCGACGACCGGGACGACGATCCGGGAGCGCAGGGACGGGTCCTCGTCCAGCAGGCGGGCGACCGCCCGCAGCAGCACGTCGGGGGCCTTGAGCGGCTGGATACGGCCGGCGAAGAGCGGTATGAGGGCGTCCTGCGGGAGGCCGAGGCGGGCACGGGCGGCGGCCCGGCCGTCGGCCGGGCGGAAGCGGTCCAGGTTCACGCCGGGGTGGACGACGGCGACCTTGGCCGGGTCGGCGTCGTAGAAGCCGATCAGCTGGTCCGCCTCTTCGGCGGTGTTGGCGATCAGACGGTCGGCGGCGTCGACGATCTGGGTCTCGCCGATGACGCGGGCGGCCGGCTCGGGGGCGTCGCCCTCGGCGAGCGCGGCGTTCTTGACCTTGGCCATCGTGTGCATGGCATGGACGAGGGGGACGCCCCAGCGTTCGGCGGCGAGCCAGCCGACGTGGCCGGAGAGCCAGTAGTGGGAGTGGACCAGGTCGTAGTGGCCGGGCCGGTGGCCCGCCCAGGCCTGCATCACCCCGTGCGTGAAGGCGCACAGCTGGGCCGGCAGCTCCTCCTTGGCCAGGCCCTCGTAGGGGCCGGCGTCCACGTGCCGTACGAGCACCCCCGGCGCGAGCTCGACGACCGGGGCGAGGCCGCCCGTGGTCGCCCGGGTGAAGATCTCGACCTCGATGTTGAGCTCCGCCAGCCGCTGGGCGAGCTCGACGATGTAGACGTTCATACCGCCCGCGTCGCCGGTGCCCGGCTGGTGCAGGGGCGAGGTGTGCACGCTGAGCATGGCGATCCGGCGTGGCCTGCGGTGCTGGCCGGGCAGCCGCAGCCGGGGCGGCGGCACAAGGGTGCCGGCGAGCCGGGACACGTACTGGCTCACGTGGACGGTCCTCTCGCGCGGGGCATGGCTCCGGTCGGGAGCGCTCCTGTCGGGGAGCACTCCTGCGCGGAGCGCTCCCATGGCGGAGAGCGAGTACCGCCCTCCAAGGCCAGGAACAGCGGAAGCGCTCCTTTCATTTCCCCGGCGCCCTCCCCTTTGCCCAATCATTGCCGAGGGCGGCGGCGTGTCATCCCCGGTTCCCCAGGGCCTGCCTTTCGGATCTTGCCGGGCTCGCGTGCCCTGGCACCGCGCCTCGCTGCGTTGTCGTCGGTCGGCATGGTCCCCCGTAGCCCTTCGGGCACGGGAGGTGCCCCCACCGCCATGACTCCCTCCTCCGCCTTGCGATGCGTCCCCTAGGCCCTGCGGGCCTGGGGAGACCCCATGCACCAGACCCCGCTCGCTGATCCGGCCTGATCCAAAAGACAGGCCCTCGCCCTTTACCCTCGGTTTCATGCCCCCGCGCTCCACCCCGCCCCCCTCCCGCCCCGTGGGCGCGGTGACCCGTGGCACCACCAACCCGAACCGGCTGCGCCGCATGGACCGCTGGATCGCCGCCGCGCACGGCCCGGCCCTGCGCCGCGCCGACGACCCCCTCGCGGTGGACCTCGGGTACGGGGCCGCCCCCTGGACCGCGGTGGAGCTGCTGCACCGGCTGCGTACGGCGGCGCCGCGCACCCGGGTCGTCGGCATCGAGATCGAACCGGCGCGGGTCGCGGCGGCGCGCCCGTACGAGCGCGACGGGCTGCGCTTCACGCACGGCGGCTTCGAGATCCCGCTGCCCGGCCGGCCCGTGCTCATCCGGGCCGCGAACGTCCTGCGGCAGTACGACGAGGACGAGGTCGCCGCGGTCTGGGCGCGGCTGTGCGCCCGGCTCGCGCCCGGCGGGCTGCTCGTCGAGGGGACGTGCGACGAGATCGGGCGGCGGCACGTGTGGGTGGCGCTCGGGCCCGAGGGGCCGCGGACGGTGACCTTCGCCACCCGGCTGGGGTCGCTGGAGCGGCCCTCGGACCTGGCGGAGCGGCTGCCCAAGGCGCTCATCCACCGCAATGTGCCGGGCGAGCCGGTGCACGCGTTCCTGCGCGACTTCGACCGGGCGTGGGCGGCGTCGGCGCCGTACGCCTCGCTCGGCGCGCGCCAGCGCTGGATCAGGACCGTACGGGAACTGTCGGCCGACTGGCCTCTGACGGGGGCCGGGTCGGACGGGCTGCGGCGGTGGCGGCAGGGTGAGGTGACGGTGGATTGGGCCGCCCTGGCGCCCAATTCCCGCTGAACGGGTGGCAAAGACGGGGACAAAGGGGGCGGACGGGGGAACGCGGGGCGGGATTTGATCGTCTGTGACAGACGGATCCGGCAGTTGGTGGTGACGTGGCGAACAGCCGCGCGCCCCTGTCGCTTTCGGGGACGGCGTGGCACCATCACGAGGTCACGCGTATGTTACTGACGGTAAATCACATGTTAAGAGGGGGAGCTTGTGAACCGACGCCACCGTGCCGCCGCCGCGATCGTCGTGGTCTGCGCCGTGACGTTGCTGGCGGCGCCCAGTCAGGCCTTCGCCGCGCCGGCGCCGCCCGGGGCCCCGGCGGCCCCCGCCGCTCCCCCCGCTCCCCCCGGCAAGTCCCTGGAAGACGTACGCCTGGAGCTCGAAGGCCTCTACGCGAAGGCCGCGTCCGCCACCGACGCGTACAACCTCGCCGAGGAGCAGACGAAGAAGCAGTCGGCCCAGATCGTGAAGCTGGCCCAGCAGATCGTCAAGGGCCAGGCCAGGATCGACGACCTCAAGAAGCGCGCGGGCGCCACCGCCCGTGCCCAGTACCGGGACGGCGGACTGCCGCCCGGGGCCCAGCTGCTGCTCTCCGAGAACCCGCAGCTCTTCCTCGACGGCGTCAACCGGATCCAGCAGGGCCAGAAGGCGACCAAGGACCTCCTCGGCGAACTGACGAGGACCCAGGCCGACTTGGCGGCGTACTCCAAGGAGGCGAGCCTCCAGTGGACCAAGCTGGAGGCCAACCGGGTCAAGCAGGAGAAGGCCAAGAAGGAGATCAACGACCGGATCACGGCCGCGAAGAAGATCGAGGCGCGGCTGAAGTCGGAGGAGCGCGCGCGGCTGCTGAAGCTCGAACAGGACGCCGCGTACAAGGCGCAGACCGCCTGGCTGAGCTCCGGCGCCCTCAAGGGCGCGACCGGCGGCGCGAGCGAGACGGGCAAGGCGGCGATCGCCTTCGCGACGGCGCAGATCGGCAAGCCGTACGTCTGGGGCGCGGAGGGGCCCGGCTCGTACGACTGCTCCGGGCTGACCTCGCAGGCCTGGGCGGCGGCGGGGCGCGGCATCCCGCGCACCTCGCAGGAGCAGTGGCGGCTGTTGCCGCGGATCGACATCAAGGACATGCGGCCGGGCGATCTGATCATTTACCACGCCGATGCCAGTCATGTCGGCATGTACGTGGGGGACGGGGCGATCGTGCACGCGCCGCGGCCGGGGCGGAACGTGACGCTGGCGGGCGCGGGGTCGATGGCGATCCTGGGCGTCGTACGACCGGACAAGTAGCCCCGCCGGGCCTCGCCGAGGACGCCCGGCGCAGGCCCACCGCGGGCTCGGCGTGAGCCCGGCGCAGGCCCACCGCTGGCTCGGCGTGAGCCCGGCGCAGGCTCGGCGTGAGCCCGGTCACGACCATCCGCGTGAGGAGCGTCACCCGTCCCGCGTGACGTTCGTCATCACCGTGCGTCCAACTACCTCCCCATGCGCGGCATATGCCATCCGATCTTCTCGGAACGCCATTCCCCCACACCGCCCGCTACCGCTATGGTCCCCGTCTGGTGGTCGTCGATCGACGTCCCACCGCGCGACCCTCGGGGGGAGGGAAGGAAACCAAACCGATGCTCGTACCCGTTCCGCGCCAGCGGACCGGCTCGCCCCTTGCCGCGGAGCCCGTCACGGACACCGCGGGCGGCGGCGACCTCACGCTCCTCGTCATCGAGGACGACCCGGCGGGCACGTTCACCGTTCCCGAGCTGCTCGACGCGGTCGGCACCCGCATCCGTATCCGCACCGCCCGCAACCTCACCGAGGCCGAGCGACTGCTCACCGACGACGTCCACTGCATCCTCGTAGACCTCGCGCTCGCCCTGCCCGGGCGCGGACGCGGCGACGACGAGGCCGACGAGCTGTCCGTACTGCGCCACGTCCTGGAGCTCGCGCCGCGCCACGCCGTACTGGCGCTGGCGACGGACGCGGACGCCGAGCGGGCCGCGGAGGCGGTACGCGTCGGCGCCCAGGACTTCCTTCTCCGCGACGAGATCGACGGACGGCTGCTCAGCCGGATCATCCGGTACGCCGTCGAACGCAAGCGCGCCGACTCGGCCCAGGTGAAGCTGGCCGAGTCCCGGCTGCGGGCACAGGAGAACGCCCGCCTGGAGCGCGGACTGCTGCCCACGCCCCTGCTCCAGGGCTCGGACCTGCGCTTCGCCGCCCGCTACCGGCCCGGCCGCTCCCGCGCCCTGCTCGGCGGCGACTTCTACGACACCGTCCGCACGCCGGACGGCACGGTCCACGCGATGATCGGCGACGTCTGCGGCCACGGCCCGGACGAGGCCGCGCTCGGCGTGGAGCTGCGCATCGCCTGGCGGGCCCTGACCTTCGCGGGCCTGTGCGGGGACGAGCTGCTGTCCACGCTCCAGCAGGTGCTGGAGCACGAGCGGGAGAGCGAGGAGATCTTCGCGACCCTCTGCACGGTCGACATCGCGCCGGACGGCCGCCGCGCGGGCCTGTGCCTGGCCGGCCACCCCTCCCCGCTGATCGTCCGCAGGGACCGGCCCGCACGGCTGCTCCCGTACGAGAACAGCGGCCCGGCACTGGGCCTGCTTCCGCGCGCTCGGTGGCCGCGCCGCCAGGTCGAGCTGGGCGGGGCATGGAGCCTGATGATGTACACGGACGGGCTGATCGAGGGCCGGATCTCGCCGGGCGGGGACCGCCTGGGCCAGGACGGCATGGTCGAGATGATCAACCGCAAGCTGACGGAGGGGCTGCGCGGCGAGCGGCTGCTGGAGTCGGCGGTCGCGGAGGTGCGGGAGCTGAACGGCGGCGAGCTGACCGACGACGTGGCGGTGCTGCTGCTGGACCGTACGGAACACGCGGAGAAGCGCGACCGGGCGCGCCGGAGCGGGCGGACGCGGGCCTGACGGGCCCCGCCGACCGGACGGACCAGGTGCGGCGCTGGGGGTCTCGCCGACCGGACGGACCAGGTGCAGCGCTAAGTGTCTCGCCGGGTGGGCGGGCCGGGCGGGGGCCCGAGAGCCCCGCCGACCGAACGAACGGGCGCGGCCGCCCGAGGGTCTCGTCTACCGGCCGCCGTTGTACGGGCCGTACGGCCCGTCGCTGCTCGATCCGCCGCGCCGCCCGCGGCCGCCGCCCGACACCTGCTGGAGCGCGGGCCGTACGTCGACCATGAAGACGATCGTCGCGATCAGTCCGGCGATCTGCAGCATGAACAGCACCGGATACAGGTTCACCACGACGGTGATGCCCAGCAGGATCAGCCAGAGCGTCTTGTTCTGCTTGTCGGCGGCCCGGTAGGCGTCCTCGCGGGCGAGGGCCGCGATGACCAACGCGACCACGGCGAAGATCGTCATGGCCACGGACAGCAGCCAGAGGAACGAGCCGAATCCTGCTAGCAACATGCTGAGCACCGCCCAATCGGTGATTGCCTGCACCACGCCGACGACACCAAGGTAACGCCACCGGCAGGGCCGGACACCGCCACGGCGCCCGGCCCGTACCCGCGGTCTACTTGCCGGACTGCGGGGTGGTGGTCTTCTTCGCCGCGGGCTTGCGCGCGGCAGCGGGCTTGCGAGGCGCCGGGGCCGTGGTCTTGGCCTCGGGCCCGGCGGCGGCCTTGGCCTCGGGGGCCTCCTGCGCCTTCGCCCGCTCGGTGCCCTTCGGCTCGTCCGCCTTGGGCTCGACGGCGACCGCGATCTCGGCGATCTCCTCCGCCGCCTCGCCGCGCCACGCCTTCACGGTCTGCTCGCCGTGCTCGGCGACCTTCTCGTACGTCTCCCGCGCCTTGACCGCGTACTCCGCGGCCACACCCACGCTCCGCAGCGCCAGGTCCTGCGCGGTCTCCCCGAACTTCTTCAGATCGGTGTCGAGGCTTCCGAGGACCTCGGTGACCTTCGCCTGAATGGTGGCCTGGGCCTCCTTGGCCCGGTCGGCCACCTTCTCCTGCACGGCCTTCGGGTCGGCCTCCCGCACCGCCTCGAACCGCGCGGGCGCCTCGGCCCGCAGCTGCTCGATCAGCGCGGGCACCTTCTTGGCCTGCTGCACGGCGAGGTCGGCCGTACCGGCCGCGAAGTAGAGGGGGGTGGGGTCGGTGAGGGTCTTACGCAGGTCATCGGTGATGGCCATGACTGTGGTCCTCCCGGATCGCAGATTCGTGATGAGGGTTGCTCGTGACAACTCACGTTGCTCGTACAACGCGTACTGCGTACTACTCGTACTGCTCGGCACCACTGCCGCCGGCCGTGCGGGGGCCGTCATCGGTGGTGTCCTTATCCGTATCGGCGTCGAAGCCGTTCTCCTTGCGGAACGAGTCGTAAATCTGCAGCAGCACCTGTTTCTGCCGCTCGTTGATCGACGGGTCCGCCACTATGACGGCCCGCGTCTCCAGCTCGTCCCGGTCCCGCTCGTCCAGAATCCCGGCCCGTACGTACAGCGTCTCGGCCGAGATCCGCAGCGCCTTCGCGACCTGCTGCAACACCTCCGCGCTCGGCTTGCGCAGCCCTCGCTCGATCTGGCTGAGGTACGGATTGGACACCCCGGCGGCGTCGGCGAGCTGCCGCAGCGAGAGCTGCGCGCTGCGCCGCTGCTCGCGGAGGTACTCACCGAGATTGCCGACGTTGAGTGATGCCATGCCCCGATGGTGCAGCATTATCGCTAACTATTGCAAGCACATGCTTGCAATAGTGTGCCCCGTCACGTGCGGCGGGCCGTACCGGCCGTACGCGTGCGGCGGGCCGCACGACTGAGCGTCAGGGTCACGGCGACCGATCCGGCCGCCATCAGCGTCATCGCCGTGGCCGGGGAGGTCAGCTGCGCCAGGGCGCCCGCGAGGGCGGCGCCGACGCCCTGCATGGCGGCCATGCCGGTGGCGTGCAGGCCGAGGGCCTGACCCGCGAGGTCGTCGGGGGTGAGGGACATCAGGCGCTCCTGCAGGACCAGGCTCGCCGCGAAGCCGACGGAGGCGACGGTGACGGCCACGGCCGACAGCGCCACTCCCGGCCGCAGGACGAAGAACAGGTAGGGAACCGCCAGCAGCAGGCGCAGCGGGTTCGCGAGACGGGGGCGCACCGCGGGCGGTACCAGGCGGCCCACCGCCATGTCACCCACGAACATGCCCAGCGCCCCGCACGCGTACAGCGCGCCGGCGGCTTCGGGGGCGTAGGAGACGTAGAGCGAATCACCGCCGACCACCAGGCCGTTGGGGACCCACAGACCCAGGTAGGCCAGGCGGCGGGGGCGCGAGGACCACAGGAGGGCGTTGGCGCGCCAGGTCGCCGAGAGGGACGGGCGGCCGGAGGAGCGCTGCGGGCGGGCCGTGAGGCCCAGGCGGGTGACGAGGGCCGATATCAGGTACAGCGCCGCCGCGAGGAGCAGGCAGGTCCGCGGGGAAAGGAGCGCCAGCAGCGCGCCGCCCGTCGCGAACCCGGCCACCTGTGTCAGACCCCAGAGCATGTTGTGGACCGAACGGCCCAGGACATAGCCGTCCTTGGGCAGGATCTCGTTCAGCAGCCCTCCGCGTACTCCCCCGCCCAGCGCCGCGACCAGGCCCTGCAGGAGCACGACGGCGAAGAACGCCCAGACCGGCAGGCCGGGCAGCGCCAGTACGGCCGTGCCGGCCGCGAAGGCGAGGGCGAGGCCGGACAGGACCGCGCGCGGGGGCAGGCGGTCGGCGCCCGAGAGCAGGAACGCGCCCCCCAGCAACTGGGCCAGCTGCGGGCCGAACATGCTCACCGCCGACAGGAACGGAGAGCCGGTGGCCCGGAAGACCAGCGTGCCGAGGGCCAGGCCGCCGATCGTCTGGGCCGCGGCGAAAGCGGCGAAGGAGAGCAGGAACGGGGTGAACTCCGGGGTGCGGAAGAGGGAGCGGTAGCTACGCATGCGCCGAAGTCTCGGGGCGGCCCGGGGGGCGTGTTCGTTGTTTCGCCGACTGCCCACAACTCCGGACCGACCGGCTCGGGTTGCGCCCCGGAACCCGGGCGTCGTGATGGTGCTTGTCAGATGCTGCGGGCGGTGATGTTGCCGTAGGCGGTGGTGGCGTGGATGTTCAGGCCTGCCGCGGTGCCGTCGGTGTTGGTGAGGG
>NZ_JBEPDM010000048.1:37611-52027 GCF_040300305.1 Streptomyces sp. NPDC000410 | reverse complement strand
TGCACCCCTACTACGCCGCGGAGCGCGGCCTCGTCGACGACGTCATCGACCCGGCCGAGACCCGCGAGGTCCTCATCAAGTCCCTCGCCATGCTCAGCACCAAGCACGCCGACCTGCCCTCGCGCAAACACGGCAACCCCCCGCAGTGAGCCACAGCCCCCCGCACGTCATCACCACAGCGGTCGAAGCCGCCCCTCCGCCGGCGGCCCCAGGAGAACTTGAATGGCCATGCAGGAACGTGCGGTGCGCACGAGGAAGTCGTTGATCCACACCGCGGCCGCGGTGTTCGCGGAAGAGGGGTACGCGCCGTCGTCGCTCACGACGATCAGCAAGCGGGCGGGGGTCAGCAACGGGGCGCTGCACTTCCACTTCGAGAACAAGAAGGCACTCGCCCAGGCTGTCGAGGACGAGGCCGCCGACACGGTCCGCAGACTCGTCCGGCCGGCGGACCGCGCCGGCACGAGCGCGCTGCAGGCACTCGTCGACGCGACGCACGGGCTGGCGGAATGTCTCCTGGACGACATCGTCGTCCGGGCCGGCTTCGATCTCGGCTCCGAACGTGCCCTGGGCCCGGAGGCCCGGCTCCTGAGCGCGTGGCGCGAGTGGGTCGAGGAGACGCTGCGTCGCGCCGAGGCGGAAGGCCAGCTGGCTCCGGGCGTCTCGCCGGACGACGCCGCGGCGGCGATCGTGGCGGTGACCGTGGGCTTCGAGGTGCTCGCCAGGGACGATCCGCACTGGCTCGCCGAGCGGCGGATCGCCGGGTTCTGGCAGCTGCTGCTGCCCGGCATCGCGGCCGGGTACGGCCCGGTCCGTGCCCGGCCCGCAGCGCGGGAGGGCGAGTGCAGCCGGGCCGAGGAAGCGTGAGCGGAAGACGGCCGTGCCGCGTACGGCAGTGGGGAGCGGGCCGGCCAACAGACCGTGTCGTACGCCGGTCCGCACCCGCCTCTTGGCGGTCCTCGCCCCGTCGGATGTCCCGGCACGCTCCACGGTGATGCCGCCGACCGCGGGCGTGGGGCGGGTCCGGGGTGGTGCGACGACGGCTGCCACGGTGATGCCGCCGACCGCGGGCGTGGAGCGGGTCCGGGGTGGTGCGACGACGGCTCCCACGACGATGTCAGGCCCGGGGCGGGCGAGGTCCGCCGTCGGCGGGCCACTGGGCTGAGAGCCGTTGGGGGAGCGCTCCAGGGCCGCTGGAGGAAACGGACATCTCGCGCGCGCATCGCTACCGTGCCGAGCAGGGCGAATGTGTTTCGCCGTGTGAGGGTTTCGCTGCGCAGGAGGGGAAGGGGCCTAGGGGGTGTCCGGTGGATCAGGCTGGATCAGCGAGCTGGGGGCACCTCCCGGGTCCCCAGGGCCCAGGGGGAGTCATGCGGCTTCGGATCCAAGGCGGAGGAAGGAGGCATGGCGGACCCATGCCGACTGACGACAACGCTGGGGGTACCTCCCAGGCCGACAGGCCTAGGGGGAGAGACGGAGTCGCAGGGCGTCGCGAGCCCAGCCTGATCCACCGGACACCCCCTAGCTCCAGGATGCCGATGACCGACGGCCATGTCACCGCCGAACGCCGCACGGATGCGGCGATGACCGTGGTCGTCGACCCCGGACGGCCGCCCCACCACGTCCCGCCCGTTCTGGAGGTCCGGGGCCCCCTGGCCCCCGGTCGCGTCGCGGCGGCGCTCGACCATGCCGCCACGCGCACCGCCGGCGGCCGGCCCTGGCGCCACACACTGCAACGGCTCGGGCCCGACCGCCACGTGCTCCACGTCGAGCCGCGGACGGCCCCCGTGTCCCCCGGCGACCCGCAGGCGTGCCCCGACACCTTCCCGGCCGGGCTCGTCGCGGACCTGCTCACCGCCCGCGACGGACCGGCCGTCCCGCTCGCACCGGCCCAACTCGACCTGATCCGGCGGGCCGAGGACGCCCCGGGCCACGCTCTTCCGCGGGTGCTGAACGCGGCCGGGCCCCTCGACCCGGCCGCGGTGGACGCCGCCCTGCGGGCCCTGGCCAGGGCCCACCCGCTGCTCGGTGCCCGGGTGGACACCACGGCGGGCGGCGGCATGCACGCGGTGCCGCCCGTCCACACGGCCGAGTGCGTGGACCTCTCCGACGTCCCGCGCGCCCGCGAGCAGCAGGCCGTCGACGCCGCGGCCCGTCGCCTGGACCCCGCCACCGGCACCACGCTGTGTGCCCTGCTGCTGCGCGGGCGGCGCAGGCTCGTGGTGGTGGCCCACGAACTCGTCGTCGACCAGGCCTCGCTGGACATCCTCATGGCCGACCTGCGCGAGGCGCTGGCCCGGCCCGAGGAGGAACTCGCGGCCGAGGACGTCCGGTACACGGACTGGGCCGCGGCACAGCCCGCGGTGGCCACCGACCCTCGGGAGACCGACCGCTGGCGCACCGTCGCCGAGGGCCGCGCCGCCACCCGCGCGCTGCGCCCCCGCGCCTCGCTGCCGGACACCGGCCCGCACCGCCACCCCGGCTTCGCCCTGGGCCGGGCGGCCACCCGGCGGCTGACCACCACCGTGCCCCGCCGCTTCGGCCTCACCCCCGCCCAACTGCTCACCGGGGCCATGGGGCTGGCCCTGATCCGGTGGCGCGGTACCGAGCGCGCCTCCTTCGACGTGTGCGTCGACGGACGTCAGGGCGGCCCGGCGCTCGCCCGTACGGTCGGACCGCTCGCCGGGAACGAGCCCGTGCTGCTGGACGGCGGGCGTGAGGAGGACGCGCGACAGTTCATCGACCGGGTCGCGGCGAGCCTCGCCGACGTGGGGCGCGGCGCGTTCGGCGCGTGCCGTGAACACGCCCCCGATCCGGCGCTGCGGCTCGCGCTGCGCGAACTCGTGCCGGTCCTGGTCCGTTTCACCCCGGACGCGCACATCCGCGCGACCGGACAGACGACGCCACGGACCGCCACCGCCTACGCACCGGACGCGTCCGCACTGGACGCCTCCGCACCGGACGCCTCCGGACTGGACGCCTCCGCACCGGACGCCTCCGGACTGGACGCCTCCGCACCGGACGCCTCCGCACCGGACGCCTCCGGACCCGACGCCTACGCACTGGACGCCGACGCGCGCATCCGCGGCGGCCGGCTGCGCGTCGGACTCGACTGGCTGCCCGCCGCCCGCGACGGCGTCACCGAGGAGTCCGCCGCCCGGCTCCTGGTCCACCTGAAAGACGTCCTGGACGAGCTGGCCGGGAGCACCGGCGCGGCGCCCGCCACGACGAGCACCGTCGCCGCCGGCCCGCTGCAGCGCGAACTGCTGGCCGACGCCGACGCACACCCCGGGACCGGACGGCAGATCGAGCAGCTCAGCTGGGTGTGGCACGGCCCGCTGGACATCGCCCGTCTCACGGCGGCATGGCAGTCCGTCTTCGACCGGGAAACCGTCCTGCGGGCCGCCTTCGACCACGGTCCCGACCCCGCGATCACCATCCACGACCGGGTCGTGCCCCAGGTGGTGCGGATGCCCTCCACAGGCGAGGACCGGCCCGACGCCTTGCTGAGCGACCGGCGGCGCGGTCTCGATCCGCGCTTCCCGGGGCCGCTGCGGATCACGCTGCTCGACGGCCCGCGGGACGGTGGCACGGCCCCGCCGGCCACGCGGGTGCTGCTCACGTACCACCGGGCGCTGCTCGACACGTGGAGCGTGCGCCTGCTCGTGGCGGAGTTCTTCCGTGCCTATCTGGCGGGCGGCACACTGCCGGGCGGCGAACGGCGTCCCGACGTACGCGACTACGCGCACTGGATCCAGGCCCAGGACCTCGCCCCCGCGCGGGACTTCTGGCTGCGGTCTGCGCCCCGGCCCACGACCGCCGCACCGGTGCCGGCCCACGCCATCACCTCGCCCGCCGCCCGGGGGACGGGTACCGGGCGGGTGCGGGTGCGGCTCAGCTCCTCCGAGGCCGCCCGTCTCGACGCGTGGGCCGCCCGCTGGGGCGCGACGGAGAGCGGTGCGCTGCAGGCCGCCTGGGCGCTGCTGCTGTACCGGGCCGCCGGAGCGGACGGCTCGGTGCCGGTGCGGTTCAGCGTCGCGGTCTCCGGGCGGGGCATCCCGCTGGAGGGTGTGGAGCGCCTGCCCGGCGCCCTGGGTAACGCGCTGCCCGTCTCGGTCGAGGTCGACCCCACCGCCACCGTGCCCGACCTGCTGGCCTCGCTGCGCGACCAGGCCATCGACCTGTCGTCGTACGAGTGGGTCCCGGCCGGCCGGATCCACGGCTGGACCGGCACGGCGCCGAACGGGCGGCGAACCGGCCGCGGCGCGCTCGGCGACCTCGCGCTCGCCCCCGCCGGGCACGAGCGTCTCGCCGAGAGCCTGCTCGTCTTCGAGAGCGGTCCGGACCCGTTGCGGGGGCTCGAGCCCTCGTTCGCCGCGCACGGCATCCGCATGGAGTTCCCCGAGACCACGAGCGCCGCGAACGCCTTCCCGGTCACGCTCGTGGCGCACCGCGACGAGGCCGGCGGCCTGGTGCTGTCCGTGATCCACGACCGGGCCCGCCTCGCGGACGGCACCGCCCTGCTGGCCGACTGCGCCGGCCTGCTGCGCGAACTGCCGTGCGACGCCGACGGGACGACGACCGTCGCCGAACTCCTCGACGGGCTGTCGGTCACGGCCGACGCCGGACCCGCCTTCACGACGCTGCGCCGGGGAACGGGCGGCGTCATCTGTCTGGTGCCGTCGCCGGGCGTTCCCCGGTCCTGTTACGTCCAGCTGTCGGGGCAGTACGCGGGGCCGGAGACGGTGATCCTGCTGCGGCCGACACCGAAGGGGCCCCGGTCCTGGCACGGGGCGCTGCGCCCGCTGGCCGGTGCGGGGCAGTCGCTGCTGCTCGTCGCCTTCTCGGGCGGGGGAGCCGCCGCCTACGAGACGGCCCGCCTCCTCGCGGCGGACGGCGCTCGCACCGCGACGGCCGTGCTGACGGACGACACCGGTAGCGAGCAGGCGGTGGGCGCACTGGCGCGCCTGCTGGCAGCCGCTGCCCGGCGGCCCGGCGGGCCGCCGGACGGGGCCACCGGGTAGGAGAGCGCGACGTCCTCGGACATCCTGCCGCCGTTCGGCCGACCGGGACTTGTGGGGTCCTTGAGTGCGAGTCGTGTCGTGCCTGACCGGCTTGCCGCGCCGACGGCACCTCAAATAGACCGAACAGGCTGGTTTTCTCGCAGTTCGACACCTGTTGGTGCGTCAAACATCCCGCCATGGTCGCGCCTTCTGTCCATCTTTGCGTATCTGATGGGGTCTCGGATGGGGGGCCGACGGGATTAAAACAGCAGGGTCGGTTTGATATTGACAAACCATCGGGCCTGTTTTTAACTCGATTCACCGAGACGTGGCTCCGGATGCGGCCTTGGGCGACTGATGACTCATGCACCAGGAGGGGAAACGGCGTGGACATCGAAGTACTGGGTACGTTGGCCGTCAGGGAGAACGACGTCCCGGTGATGCCGCGGGCGCCGAAGCCACGACAGGTGCTGGCCCTGCTGGCGCTGCACGCCGACCAGGTCGTGCCCATCGCCTCGCTCATGGAGGAGCTCTGGGGCGAGAACCCGCCGCGCAGCGCCCGGACCACCCTGCAGACCTACGTACTGCAGCTGCGGGAGATGATCGCGAAGGCTCTGGAGAAGGACCCGGAGGGCAACCCGCCGCGTACGCCCAAGGACGTGCTCGCCACCGCTCCGGGCGGCTATGTGCTGCACACCTTCGGCGGCGCCAGCGACGTCCGCGAGTTCGAACGGCTCGCCGGACTCGGCTACCGGGCCATGGACGCGGACGACTTCCCGCGCGCGGCCCGCGAGCTGGGCGCCGCCCTCGCGCTGTGGACCGACTCCGCACTGGTCGACGTGAACGCCGGGCCGCGGCTCCAGATGCAGACCAGGCGTCTGGAGGAGGCCCGGCTGTGCGCGCTCGACCAGCGCATCGAGGCCGACCTGCGACTCGGCCGGCACCGGGAACTGCTCGGCGAACTGACCGTCCTGGTCAGCCGCTACCGCACGCACGAGAACCTGCACGCCCAGTTCATGCTCGCGCTGCACCGCTCGGGACGCCGCAGCGAGGCCCTCGACGTGTACCAGCGGCTGCGGACAACTCTCGTACGCGAGATGGGACTTGAGCCCTCGGCAGGTGTGCGCCGGCTCCAGCGGTCGATACTGATGGCCCACCCGGAGCTCAGCGCCGCGCAGCCGGCCGCCGCCGGTCGCGAGCGGCTGGCCCAGGTGGGCTGACGGCCGCGGGCGGGGTCCTCGGGCCTTGAGAATCGGGAGAGGTGAATGGCGACGCAGGCCAGGTCGGAACGGACGCGGCGCAACTTGATCCAAGCGGGCGCGCGCCTGTTCAAGGAGCACGGGTACGCCAGCGCCACACTGGGGCGGATCGCGGCGGACGCGAGCGTGACGAAGGGGGCGCTGTACTTCCACTTCGCGTCCAAGGAGGTGCTCGCCGACGCGGTGCAACAGGAGGGCAGTGCGAGGCTCGCCGACTTCCTGCGGCGGCAGGAGGAGTCCGGCGCCCCGCCCTTGCAGGTACTCATCGACATGACGCACTGGCTGTCCCGCGCGCTGCGCGAGGATCCGGTGGTGGGCGCCGGACTGCGGATCGCTCACGAGTGCGTCGACCGGGAACCCCCGGTCACCGACTTCTACCAGGCGTGGAGCCGCGAGGCGCTGCGACTGCTGCGGCGGGCCGGCGAGGAGGGCGAACTGCGGGCCGCCGGCCGGGGCGAGGGGGCGGCGACGCTGCTGCGGGCGACGGTGTGCGGGCTCGCCCCCGTGGCCGGCGCCCTGCCGTCCGTGGAACTCGCCCAGCGGCTCGCCGCGTCGTGGGCCCTGCTCCTCACCGTGCTCGTACCCCCGGACGCGGCGGCCCGGTACCGCACCCACGCGCCCGACTCGCTCGGCGACCTGGTCGGCGTCGTATGACCCGCGCGGTGCGCGCGTGAGCCCGCATCCGCACGGCGCAGCCGACGAGGGCACCCCCCTCACCACACAGGATCATTGGAGCCCCACCATGCACCGTGAACCACAGATCGCCCTCACGGCGGAGCCCGCCGCCCACGACGACGGCGTGCTCGCCCGGATCGTGCGCATACTCGCCGACGTACTGTCTCTCACGCCCGAGAGGATCGACCCCGAGCAGACGTTCCGCACCTGCGGGGTCGACTCGATGCTCTCGGTGGAGTACGTGGCCACCGTCAACGCGTACTACGGCACCGCGATCAAGCCCGCCACGCTCATCGACCACCCCACACCGCTGGACTTCGCCCGGTACGTGGCGCGCGAGACGGGGGCGGCACCGGTCCGCGCGACGCCCCCCGCGTCCACGGCGCCGATGCCGCCCGCGCCCTCGCCCGCGTCCCCCGTCTCCGTGCCCGCGCCGCCCGTCCTCGACGTCCTGCGTGAGGAGATCGCCCGCATCCTGTGCTGCGACCCGTGGGACATCGACACCACCGTGCCCTTCTCCGCCCTCGGCGTGGACACCGAACAGGGCGCGGAGTTCGTCTCCGTCATCAACCTCGTGTACGGGCTCAGCGAGCGCACCGCCGTGCTGTACGACCACCCGGATCTCACGGCGCTGGCCTCCCACATCACCGCGCGGCTGCCCGTGGGCCACGGCCCGGCCGCCGGCCCGATGCCGCTGGAGGAACTGCTCGACGCCGTGCGCGACGGCCGGGTCACCGTGGACCGGGCCCTCAGCCTGCTGCCCCGGCGGGACTGAGACGGCGCACGCACATGGACCATCAGGACGTACTCATCCGGTTCCGGGGCGGTGTCCCCGGCCGCGGGGGAGATCCGGCCGCATGACATCTCCCGCACCGGTGGACCGGCCCGAGCGGGTGCCGCACACCGAGGCGCCCGTCAAGCTGTGGTTCTGCCCCAACGACGCGCTCGCCCCGCAGGTCGCCGCCGTGCTCGCGGAGCACTGGCTGGACGCCTACGAACAGGGGACCGCCGGGCGCTTCCTGTTCGACCGTGACCGGCGCCAGTACCTGGTCGCGCACGCGCTCGTCCGCCGGGTCCTGGCCCTGGAGAGCGGCATCCCCGAGGCGGAGGCCGCGCTCTGGCGCTCCTCGCGGGGGCGGCCGTTCCTGCGCAAGCCCGTGGAAGGGCTGCCGCGCGGCGGCCGGGAGCTGGACTTCAACCTGTCGCACACCGACGGGTACAACCTGCTCGGTGTGGTGCGCCGCCATCGCATCGGCGTCGACGTGGAACGGCTCGACCGTGGCGGGCGGAGCCTCGACGCGATCGTCGAGAGCTTCGCGCCCGAGGAGGCCGCCTGGGTGGCCGGGGCCGCCCCGGGCCGGGCCCGCGACCGCAGGATCCTGCGGCTGTGGACGCTGAAGGAGGCATACGCCAAGGCGCGCGGCCTCGGCCTCGGGCTCTCCTTCGACTCCTTCGCGTTCACGCTCGCCGAGGACCGGGGCGTGTCCGCCTTCCGGCCGCCCGACGACGAACCCCCCGGCCGGTGGCGCTTCGCGGAGCTGGAGCCCGAACCCGGCGTGCTCGTCGCCGTCGCCGTCATGACGGGCCCCGACGAGGAGGCCGCACTGGACCTGCACCACGGCTTCCCCTGGAGCCGGCAGGCGCCTCGGCGGCTGTCCTTGCCGCAGCCGGTGGGGGCGCCGGTCTAGGCCGTGTCTGACAAATGCCGCCGTCCGCCCGCAGGGCGGGGCGCGCGGCGTCCGGTGCGTGCAATCGCAAGGCGGAGGATCATCCTCGTACTGGACGTACTTGGATGACTCCGACAACGCAGCGTGGGGGCACCTCCCGTGCCCGAAGGGCTACGGGGGAGCACGTGCCGGGCGTCGCGCGCCAGGCGGGATTTGTCAGACACGGCCTAGGGGGGTGTCCGGGCGACCCCTCGGGACCTCTCGGCCGGGGCACCCCCCTGAACCACCGTCTGCCGTGCGGCGTTCGGCACGTACGCGCCCGAGCTCTTCGCGCAGGGGAACCCTCGGCGAGGACGTTCCGGCGCCTCGCGCTCGAACGGGAGGTACCCCCGTCGCCGCAGGCGCAGCAGCCGTCCTTCGGGCGGACGACGGCGGTTCGTTCACAGGCCTTCACCCTGCTCGCCCAGCGCCTCGACGTGCACGAACGGGCCGGGACGCCGCTCCAGGACGGACGCAGACGCGCTCGCGAACGGCTGGGAGAACCCCGGAGGACCCACGCGCCACCCGTGGTGAACCCGCCTCGTTCCGGTGGCGGCCGGCTTCCGCTTCCCGGTGACCGAAGCCGTTTCACGGCGCGACGGGGTCACGCCCCGAAGCGGCGGGCCACGGCCCCACGGAGCCGGCTGTCCGGGGCCGCGGGGCGTCGGCTCGCCACCGCCACGGCGACCCGCGTACCACCTGATGAGCGGTCCACCGGCCGTCGGGCACGCCGACACGCAGGCAACCGGTCGCTTGGAGCGGCGCTTGAACTGCGGTGGAGATACCGGGGGCCGCCGCGAGAACGCGGCTAGCGTGCGACGCGCCGGTGGTGACGAACCACCGCGGACTCGACCGGGTATGGGGAGGAAGCCGTGCAGATCCAGGTTCTGGGCCCGTTGAGCGCCGACGTCAACGGGGTGTCCATCGTTCCGACCGCCGGCAAGCCGAGGCAGATCCTCGCGCTGCTGTCGTTCTATCCGGGCCGGGTCGTGCCCGTGCCCACGCTCATGGAGGAGATCTGGGGCAGCAACATGCCCCGGAGCGCGATGACCACGCTGCAGACCTACATCCTGCAGTTGCGCCGGCGCCTCGGCACCGCGATGGGCCCCGACGCGCCCGGCAGCGCCAAGGAGGTGCTCGCCACCCGGCACGGCGGCTATCTGCTCCAGGTGCCGCCCGAGTCCGTCGACGTACACCGGTACGAGCAGCTGGTCACCGCGGGGCAGGCGTCGTTCGAGACGGGCGACGACAGGCTGGCCGCGGCGCAGTTCCGCGAGGCGCTCGCGATGTGGGAGGGCACCGCCCTGGTGGACGTGAGCACGGGGCCGATCCTGGAGATCGAGGTGATGCGCCTGGAGGAGAGCCGCCTCGTCACCGTCGAGCGCCGCATCGACGCCGACCTGCGGCTCGGCCGGCACACCGAGCTGATCGCCGAGCTCATCGATCTGACCGCCCGTCACCCCCAGCACGAGGGGCTGCACTCGCAGGCGATGGTGGCCCTGTACCGCTCGGGGCGCCAGGCCACCGCCCTCGACGTCTACCGCAAGCTGCGCCTCAGGCTCGTCGAGGAACTCGGCGTCGAGCCCTCTCCCCAGCTCCAGCGCCTGCACCAGGCGATGCTCGCCGTCGACCCGGCCCTCGACGTCATCAGCGGACCGCGCCACAGCTCCACCTTCAATCTGTACGCGGCCTGAGCCCGAGCGCCCTTCAAGACGCGCCTGGCAGCCTCGCGGACGACGACGCGCGCGAGCCGGGCCCGCGGCGGGTCGCGGGGGCCGTCGGGCACGTACAGGTCGACGTACGCCGCGAGCCGCCCGCCCCGGGCCGCCGCGCCGGTGAGTTCCGCTGACCCCGAGGAGGACGCCGCATGGCCGACGAACGGCCCCTACGGGTCCACTGCTTCGCGCACGCCGGGGCGGGCGTCTCCTCCTTCGCCGACTGGAACCGCGACCTCGGCCCCGGCGCGCGGACCGTGCCGCATCTGCTGCCCGGCCGCGACGCCCGGCGCCGCGAGCCGCGGATCACCGAACGCGAGGCCCTGCTCGCCGAGATGCTGGGCCACTTCGTCCAGGACGGCGACGCCGGGCCCGCCCCGTACCTGCTCTACGGACACAGCCTCGGCGCCCTGATCGCCTACACGCTCACCCGGGCCCTGCGCGAGGCGGGCCTGTCCGCCCCGGCCCTGCTCGTCGTCGGCGCCTGCCCGCCGCCCGACGCGGCCCTGGCCCTGCCGGACGCCTGCCGGGCCCCGGACGAGGAACTGCTGCGCCTGCTCGGCGGTGCCGGGGCTCTGCCGGGCGGTGCGAAGCCCGGCGGACTGTGGCACCGGCTCGTGATGCCCGTCCTCCGCGACGACCTCGTGCTCGCCGACGCCCTGCGCACCGCCGCCCGCGTGCCGTCGCCCGCCGGGCCCCTCGACGTGCCGGTCCTCGCCGTCGCGGGCCGCGGCGACGCGCTGGCCCCGGCCGGGGAGGTGGCGCGGTGGCGGCACTGGACCACCGGGCCCTTCGCGCTGCGCACGGTGCCGGGCGACCACTTCTTCGTACGAGGCCGCGAACTGCCGCGCCTGATCGGGCGCGCGAGCCGTGTCGTGCGGCGCCTTCCGCCCGTCGCCGCCGGCCGCCCGGCGCCCGGCGGGGCCACCACCGCACCAGCACAGAAGCCGACCGACATGAAGGGCAGCCGATGAGACGAGTCGTCATCACCGGGATCGGGGTGGTCGCGCCGGGCGGTGTGGGCACCGCGAAGTTCTGGGAACTGCTGACCGAGGGGCGTACCGCCACCCGTCGCATCACGCTCTTCGACGCCTCCTCGTTCCGCTCGCAGATCGCCGCCGAGGCCGACTTCGACCCGGCCGATCACGGCTTCGCCCCCGACGAGGCGCGCCGCCTGGACCGGGTCGCGCAGTTCGCCCTGGTCGCCGCCCGCGAGGCCGTCGCCGACAGCGGGGTCGCCCTCACCGCCGAGGGGGAGCGCACCGGGGTGACCCTGGGCACCGCGGTCGGCTGCAGCACCGGCCTGGACGCGGTGTACGGGCACGTCAGCCGGGCGGGCAGCGACTGGCTCCTCGACCACACACGGGCCGAGGCCCGGCTCGGCGACTACCTCGTACCGAGCTCGGTCGCGGCCGAAGTGGCACGCGACGTGGGCGCGCTGGGGCCGGTGTCCGTCGTCTCCACCGGCTGCACCTCCGGACTCGACTCGCTCGGCCACGCCGTCGAACTCATCCGTGAGGGCAGCGCCGACATCATGGTGGCGGGCGCGTCGGAGGCGCCCATCACCCCCATCACCCTGGCCTCGTTCGACGCGATCCGCGCCACCTCGGCACGCAACGACGAGCCCGCGACCGCCTCACGGCCCTTCGACCGGACCCGGGGCGGGTTCGTGCTCGGCGAGGGCGGCGCGGTGCTCGTCCTGGAGGAGCACGACCGCGCGGTACGGCGCGGTGCCCGCATCTACGCGGAGATCGCCGGATTCGCCACCCGCTCCAACGCGTACCACATGACCGGACTGCGCCTGGACGGCGGCGAGATGGCCGAGGCCATCCGGATCGCCCTCGACGAGGCCCGCCTGGACGCCACCGACGTCGACTACGTCAACGCCCACGGCTCGGGGACCAAGCAGAACGACAAGCACGAGACGGCCGCGTTCAAGAGGAGCCTGGGACAGCACGCGTACCGGGTGCCGGTCAGCTCCATCAAGTCGATGATCGGCCACTCGCTCGGCGCGATCGGCGCACTGGAGATCGCCGCGAGCGCACTGGCCATCGCCCACGACACGGTGCCGCCCACCGCCAACCTGCACGAACCCGACCCGGACTGCGACCTCGACTACACGCCGCTGACCGCACGCGGGCAACGTACTGGCACCGTGCTCAGTGTCGGCAGCGGCTTCGGCGGGTTCCAGAGCGCGATGGTGCTCACCACCCGGCACCTGGGGGTGGCCGCATGACCGCCGTGACCGCCGCACACGGCGCCTCGGCCGCACACGGCGCCCCGGCCGCACACGGCGCCCCGGCCGCACACGGCGCAGGCGCCCCGGCCGGGCGGCGCGCACCGGCCGTGTGCGCGGCCGTCACCGGGCTCGGCGTCGTCGCCCCCGGCGGCATCGGCGTGCGGTCCTGGTGGGACGCGACCCTGCGCGGCGAGCTCGCCATCGCTCCCGTCACCCGCTTCGACGCCTCCGGCTACCCGGCGACGCTCGCCGGCGAGGTCGCGGACTTCGTCGACGAGGACCACGTACCGTCGAAGCTGCTGCCGCAGACGGACCGGGTGACGCGGCTCTCGCTCGCCGCGGCCGCCGAGGCGCTGCGCGACGCGGACCTGGACCCGCACAGCCTGCCCGACTACGCCATGGGCGTCGTCACCGCCAACGCGATGGGCGGCTTCGAGTTCGGCCAGCGCGAACTGCAGGCGCTGTGGAGCAAGGGCCGCCGGCACGTCGGCGCCTACCAGTCCTTCGCCTGGTTCTACGCCGCCAACTCCGGCCAGATCTCCATCCGGCACGGCCTGCGCGGACCGAGCGGCGTCGTCGTCAGCGAGCAGGCGGGCGGCCTGGACGCCGTGGCGCAGGCCCGCCGCCGGCTGCGCACGGGCGTGCGCGCCGTGCTCACCGGCGGCTTCGACTCCGCCCTGTGCCCCTGGGGCTGGACCGCGCAGCTCGCCGCGGGCGGCATGAGCACCCACGGTGAGGCCGGGCGCGCCTACCTGCCGTTCGACGCCGACGCGTCGGGGCACGTGGCCGGTGAGGGCGGCGCCCTGCTCGTCCTGGAGGACCCCGACGCGGCGCGCGCCCGTGGCGCCCGCGTGCTCGGCACCGTCGAGGGCTGCGCCGCCACCTTCGACCCGGCGCCCGGCACCGGCGCTCCGCGCCTGATCGCCGCGGCCCGGCTCGCCCTCGCCGACGCCGGGCTCGACCCCGCCGACGTGGACGTGGTGTTCGCCGACGCGGCGGGCGAACGGGACGCCGACCGGGCCGAGGCCGCGGCGCTCGCCGAGCTGTTCGGCCCCTACGGGGTGGCGGTCACCGCGCCCAAGTCGCTGACCGGGCGTCTGGGGTCGGGCGGCTCCGCGCTCGACCTGGCGGCCGCGCTGTGCGCCCTGCGCGACCAGACGATCCCGCCGACGGCCGGTGCGGTGCGGGTCGCCGACGACTGCCCCGTGGACCTGGTCACCGGTGCGCCGCGCCCGGCCCGGCTGCGCCACGCCCTGGTCCTGGCCAGGGGGCGCGGCGGGTTCAACGCGGCGACGGTGGTGCGCGGCGCGCTGACGTGACGTACGTATCGCACGAGGGGTGTCGTGTGGATCAGGCCGGATCAGGCTGGATCAGGCTGGATCAAGGCGGATCAGGCCGGATCAGGGCGGATCAGGGCGCGGTGCCAGGGCACGCGAGCCCGGCGAGATCCACAAGACACCCCCCGGACCCGCAGGACCCCGAAGACCGGGCAACCGAGAGATGAGGAACCCATGGAACGGCTTGAGCTGACCGAACTCGCCGACCTGCTGCGCGAGGCCGCGGGCGAGGACCAGGCGGCGGTGCTGGACGAGAACTCCCTGGACACGCCGTTCGCGGAACTGGGTTACGACTCACTGGCGCTGCTGCAGGTCAGCGGCATCGTCGAGCGCGACCACGACGTGCTGCTCGACGAGGAGGCGCTGGCCGAGGCGCAGACGCCGCGCCAGTACCTCGACCTCGTCGACCGGGCGCTGGCCGCGCGCGCGGCGGCGTGACCGGCCCCGGCCGGGCGTCTTTGTCCGGTGAGGAGTCGGCGGTGACG
>NZ_JBEPDM010000048.1:0-37513 GCF_040300305.1 Streptomyces sp. NPDC000410 | reverse complement strand
CGGGTTGCGTCGGGGTGTCTTTGTCCGGTGAGGAGCCGGTCGTGACGGGTTGCGTCGGGGTGTCTTTGTCCGGTGAGGAGCCGGTCGTGACGGGTTGCGTCGGGGTGTCTTTGTCCGGTGAGGAGCCGGTCGTGACGGGTTCCGTCCGGGCGCCCCTGCCCCGTGAGGAGCCGGGCGTGACCGGCCCGTCGGCCACCCGGAGGCCGCCGGACCACGCCTCCACCGAGGGCCGGTTCACCGAGGTCGCCGACGGGGTCCACGCCTATGTGCAGCCCGACGGCGGCTGGTGCCTGAACAACGCCGGGCTCCTCGTGGCGGACGGCGAGTGCCTCCTGATCGACACCGTGGCCACCGAGGCGCGGGCCCGCAGGCTCCGGGAGCACGTCCTGCGCCTGGCGGGACGGCCGCCGCGGTTCGTCGTCAACACGCACTTCCACGGCGACCACACCTTCGGCAACTTCGTGTTCCCCGAGGCCGCGGTCGTCGGCCACGAGCGGGCACGCGAGGAGGCCGCCGCGGCGGGGACGCACCTGACGGGCCTGTGGCCCGACGTGTGCTGGGGCGATCTGGAGATCGCCGTGCCCACCGTCACCTACCGGGACCGGATGACCCTCCACGTGGGCGAGCGCCAGGCCCGGCTGCTGCACCCGGGCCCCGCCCACACCACCGGGGACACCGTCGTGTGGCTGCCCGGCCAGCGGGTGCTGTTCGCCGGCGACCTGGTGATGTCGGGTGCCACGCCGTTCTGCCCGATGGGGTCCGTGTCCGGATCGATCGAGGCCCTCGCGGGGCTGCGCGCCCTGGGCGCCGTCACCGTCGTGCCCGGACACGGCCCGGTCGGCGGCCCGGAGCTGTTCGACGTGAACGAAGGCTATCTGCGCCGACTGCAGCGCCTCGCGGCCGACGGCATCGCTGCTGGTCTCACCCCGCTGGAGACCGCCCGGGAGGCCGGACCGGGCCCGTACGCGGACCTGCTCGACGCCGAGCGCCTCGTACCCAATCTGCACCGCGCCTACGCCGAGGCGCTCGGGGCGGCGCCCGGCGACCCGCTGGACATCCCCGCCCTGTTCCGTGAGATGGCCGACCACCACGGCGGCCTGCCGGTCTGCCGGGCCTGAGGGCTCCGCCGACCGGGCCGGCACGGCCCGCGGCCGTGGCCGCAGGGCCGCGATGGTGCCGTCAGCCACTAGTGGGGCAGGCGGCGGGTTCGTGGACCGGGGGCTGCCGCCGAGCGGCCGCGCGGCCGTGACGGAACGGCACATCGGCTATGCGCCGTTCCGGTCCGCGGCGGCGCGGGACCCGGTAGCCGCGGCAGCGGCCGGGGCGCGTACTGCGCGACCACCCCGGACAACAGGGGCCCGCAGCTCAGGCCGCCCATGTTCGCGGCCGTGGCCGCGAACCCGGCATGCGTCCTCCGGGCGGGCCCCGCGATCTCGATGACGGCCGTACGCCGCTGCCGGACCGCGGCCAACGCCGTCAGGCCCGTTCGGGGCGCGTGCGGCAGGCGGGCCGACCCACGGCGCCCCCGCACGCTGCTGCCGGACTGCGGCGGACGCCGTCAGGCCCGACCAGGGCCCGTACGGCGAGCAGGCCCGACCAGGGCCCGTACGGCGAGCAGGCCCTCCCAGGGCGCGTGCGGAGGGCAGGGCAGCCCACGGTGCCCCAGTACACCGCTGCCGGACACCGGCCAACGCCGGCAGGCCCGTTCGTGGCGGACGCCGTGTGGGCCCGTTCGGGCGCATGCGACGAGGCGGGCCCGCCCACGGCGCGACCGGCGGCTCAGGCCGCGCTCTCGGCGGCCAGGGGGGTGGTGAGGTCGTCGCGGGTCACCACGCGGGAGCGGGTGCGCCACTTGCCGCGGGTGCGGACGAGCACGTCCTCGAGCACGCACACCCGCGACACCTTCGACTCGCCGCCGCGCGGCGTCGCGTACACCAGGGCGTAGGCCCGCGTCCGCAGCGTCCCGTCGCCCTGCGGCGTCACGTCGAGCATGCCGATCCAGTGCCGCAACTGCTCTCCGCCGCGCTCCTGCTGGACCTTGTTGCGGCGCACGTTCGCGGCGAGCGCGGCGCGTCCGCGCACCGGCTCGTCGAGGGTGGGTACGTCGAAGACCGCGTCCTCGGTGAACGTCCCCGCCCAGCGTTCGGCGTCGTGGTTGTCGAAGAGCTGCATCTGGTGCGCGTAGAACTGCTGGATCCGCGCGTACAGCGCGCCGAACTCCTCCTGCGAAAAGGCGGGTTCGACAGGTATGAGCACCTCGGTGGCCATGGCGGGGTCCCTTCCTCGCGTCCTTGTGCGTTCCACGGGATGCCGACACTCTCTGCGGCGCGGATCGAGCCCCCTTCGAAGATCCCTCAAGCGCTCCGGCGGACGGTGGGTGGCGTCCCGTGGTGCACGCCCGCCCAGCCCGAGCCGGAGGAGAACGAGCGTTGCCGAACTTCGCCCATCCCGACCTCCCCGTCGACGGACTGCTGCGGCGCGCGGCCCGGCGCGACCCGGACGGCGTCGCGATCCGCACCGCGACCCGCTCGGTCGGCTTCGCCGAACTCGACGGCTGGGCCGACCGGATCGCCCGCTTCCTGAGCCGGACGCTCGACGGCGCGGCGGGCGCCCGCGTCGGCGTGGCCCATGTCCTCGACCCCGTCTTCGCCGCCGCGTACTACGGCACGGCCCGCAGCGGCGCCACCGTCGTCCTCGTCAACCCGCTGATCGGCGAGGACGGTCTGCGCCACGTCCTCGCCACGGCCCGGGTGGAGATCGCCCTCGTACCCGCGGCCACCGCAGGGCTGCTCGCCAAGATGCGCGCCGACCTGCCCGCACTGCGCGCGATCGTCGTGACGGACGCCCCCGACGGCGTGGTGCCCGCCGGAACCGTGCCGCTGCACCAGGCCCTGGACGGTCCGCCGCCCCGGCACACCATCGCTCCGGCCGACCCGGGCGCCCTCGCCTGCGTGCAGTTCACCACCGGCACCACCGGCCGCCCCAAGGGCGTCCTCCTCACCCACCGCAACCTGGTCGCCAACGCCAAACAGGTCGCCCTCGCACACCGGGTGAGCGCCGGCTCGGTCACCCTGAACCACCTGCCGCTGTACCACGTGATGCACCTCAACTCCGGTATGTACGCCGGTGCCTGCCAGGTGCTGTGCCAGGATCCCGACCCCGTCGCGTCCCTCGCCGTCGCCGCCGAGGCGGGCGCCACCCACTACTACGGCCTGCCCGCCCGGCTGCACGCCCTGGCCGCGGACGGGCGGCTCGCGGGGGCGGTCCACCCCGGGCCGCAGCTGACCGCCGTGCTGTCCGGCGGTTCGGCGCTCGCCCCGCGGGCGGCGCGCACGCTGAGCGAACGGCTCGGCGTTCCCGTCATCCAGGGCTACGGCATGGCCGAGCTCTCCCCGCTCACGCACTGCCAGCAGCCCGGCCACCACCGGCCCGGCACGGTCGGCGGCGTGGTGCCCGGCACCGAGTGCCGCGTGGTCGACCTGGTCACACGCCGGCCCGTCGGCGTCCGGTCGGCCGGCGAGGTCCAGGTCAGAGGACCCCAGCTGATGGCCGGCTACCTCGACGGCGGGCACGGGAGCAGGATCGACGCGGACGGCTGGTTCTCCACCGGCGACATCGGCCACCTCGACGACGACGGCTCCCTGCGCCTGGTGGACCGGCTCGCCGACGTCTTCAAGCACGACAACGAGATCGTCGCGCCGAGCCGCGTCGAGCAGGTCATCCGCGAGGATCCGCGCGTCGCCGACTGCATCGTGGCCGACTGGCCCGACGCCGAGCACGGCGCGGTGGTCTGGGCGGGCATCGTCCTCAGCGACGGCGACGGCGACGGCGACGGCGACGGCGACGGGGACGGGCCGAGGGCATCCGACGGCGCCGTGGCGGGCCTCGGCATCCTCGACGACCTCGACTCGATCACCACGCGGGCCAACGAACGCCTCGCCCCCTTCGAGCAGATCCGGCTCGCCGAGGCCATCGAGTCCGTGCCGCGCACGCCCACCGGAAAGCCCCAGCGACGAGCCCTGCGCGCGCAGTTGAGGCGCCGGGCCGCCGTATGACCCGCCACGTGACCGCCCACGTGACCGCCCCCGTGACCCGTAGCCGACCCTGGAGCAGACCATGGTGAACCCCGCCGGCCGGCCGTCCGCGCCCACCCCTTCGATCCAGGTGCTGGTCGTCGGCGCCGGACCCGTCGGACTGACCGCCGCCCACGAACTCGCCCGCCGGGGCCTTCGGGTGCGGCTGATCGACGCCGCACCGGGACCGGCCCGCACCAGCCGCGCCGTGGCCACCCACCCGCGCACCCTGGAGACGTACGACCAGATGGGCATCGTCGACGACGTGCTGCCCCGGGGGCGGCGCAACCGGGCGTTCACCATGTACGCCGGGGGCCGGCGCCGGGTGCGCCTGGAGGCCGACTACGCGACGATGCCCACCCGCTACCCGTACACGCTGGTCATCGAGCAGACCGAGACCGAGGCCGCCCTGCGCGCGGCGGTGGCCCGGCTCGGGGTGCGCGTCGAATGGGGCGTGCGCCTGACGGACCTCGCGCAGAACACGGACCTGGTGCGCGCCCGCCTGGTCCACGCCGACGGCCGCGAGGAGATGTGCACGGCGTCCTGGCTCGTGGGCTGCGACGGCGGCCACAGCACCGTGCGCAAACGCCTCGGCCTCGAACTCGTCGGGGAGAGCAGCGAGACGTGGATGCTCGCGGACGCCCCCGTCGACACCGAGGTGGTGCCCGACAGCATCTACTGGACGCACACCGGTGGCCAGGCCCTGATGATGGTGCCCTACGCCCGCGACGGGCACTGGCGGATCCTGGACACCGTGCCCGCCGCGCGCGCGGACGGACGGCCGGGTCCGTCCTCGCGCGCCGACGAACCCGGCCGATGCGAGGAGCAGCTCTCCGCCAAACTCAGCGCGGGCCTCGGCCACCGGGTACGGGTCGGTGAGGCGTCCTGGACGTCCGTGTTCACGTTCCAGCAGCGGATGGTGGAGCGCATGCAGGACGGCCGCGTCCTCGTGGCCGGCGACGCCGCGCACGTGCACAGCCCCGCCTCGGGGCAGGGCATGAACACCGGCATCCAGGAGGCGTACAACCTCGCCTGGAAGCTCGCCATGGTCGAACAGGGCCATGCGGGGCAGGAACTACTCGAAACGTACAGCGAGGAACGCGTCCCCATCGGCGCGGCCCTGCTGGGCTCCACGCGCACCGCCACCACCCTGGTGCAGCTGAAGAACGCCCTCGCGGGCGTGGTCCTGCCCCTCGCCCTGCGCGTCGTGAACGCGGTGCGGCCGCTGCGCCGGGCCGTGCAGCGCAAGGTCCTCGGCGGCATGTCGGGCCTGAAGATCGGCTACGGCGCGTCGTCGCTGACCACCACGGACCCCTACAACCACCTCGCGGACGCCGGATCCGTCCTGACGAGCGCGCGGGAACCGGCCCCGGGCCCCGGCCCCGGCGCCCGGGTCACCGCCGCCCGGGTGCACGACGGGGACGACCCGGCCGCCTCGGCCTCTGCCTCCGCCTCTGCCTCCGCCTTCCGCGCCGAACTGCGCGATCCGCGCTGGACGCTGCTGCTCGCCGCGGGTGGCCACGGGCCGGGCGACGTCCCCGTCGGTGTGGCCGTCACCGCGGCCGCCCAGTACGGCGAGTGGCTGTCGGTCAGGACCGTCGGCGGCAGCGGCCCCGACGGCCCCGCCCCGCTCGCCGACCCGGACCGGCGGCTGCGCGCCGCGCTCGGCCTGCGGCCCGGCGCGTGGATCCTCGTACGCCCCGACGGCTACGTCGCGGCCCGCTGCACCCTGCTGACCCGGCCGGCCCTGCGCCGGGCACTGGCCCCGCTGGTGACCCCCGTCCCGCTCGCCGACGAGGCACGGCGCGAGCCGGATCTCGCCGTGCGCGTCGCCACCCACGACCTGGAGGAGCACTGACATGCCCGACAACCACCCCCACCCCGTCGCCCTGGTGACCGGAGCCACGAGCGGCATCGGCCTGGAGACGGCCCGGCAGCTGGGCCGCGCCGGGCACCGGGTCTTCCTGTGCGCCCGCACCGAGCAGGACGTACGACGGACCGTGGCGGACCTGCGGGAGGAGGGTCTCGACGTCGCGGGGCAGGCCGCCGACGTGCGCTCCCGCGAGTCCGTGGCCGCGCTCGTGGCCACGGCGGTGGGGACGTACGGACCCGTCAACGTGCTCGTCAACAACGCCGGCCGCAGCGGCGGCGGCGTCACCGCCGACCTCACCGACGACCTCTGGTACGACGTCATCGACACCAACCTCAACAGCGTGTTCCTGGTGACGCGCGAGGTGCTCAAGAACGGCGGCCTCGCCGACGCCGCGTACGGGCGGATCATCAGCATCGCCTCCACCGCGGGCAAGCAGGGCGTCCTGCTCGGCGCCCCCTACAGCGCCTCGAAGCACGGCGTCGTCGGCTTCACCAAGGCGCTCGGCCGGGAGCTCGCGCCCCGCGGCATCACCGTCAACGCGGTCTGCCCCGGCTATGTGGAGACGCCGATGGCCCAGCGGGTCCGCCAGGGGTACGCGGCCGCCTGGAGCACCACCGAGGAGGACGTGCAGACGCGGTTCGAGGCGAAGATCCCGCTCGGCCGGTACTCCACACCCCAGGAGGTGGCCGCCCTGGTCGCCTACCTGGCCTCCGAGCCCGCCGCCTCGATCACCGCGCAGGCGCTCAACGTCTGCGGCGGACTGGGCAACTACTGACCTTCGTCAAGGAAGCGAGGAAGACGTGAACGTGGTGCCGAGTGGGAGGGTGCACCGTACGGAGCACTCCGTCGAGGTGGACGCGGCGGCCGGAGTCGTCTACGGGCTGATCTCGGACGCGGTGCGGTGGCCGCTGTTCTTCCCGCCGAACGTGCACGTGGAACAGCTGGAGTTCGACGGGACGCACGAGCGGCTGCGGATGTGGGCCACGGCCAACGGAGAGGTCCGCTCGTGGATCTCGCAGCGGGTGCAGGACCCCCAGGAACGGCGGATCGAGTTCCACCAGACCAGGCCGCAGGCACCGGTCGAGACCATGCACGGGACCTGGACCGTCGAGGAACGGCCGGGCGGCACCAGCCTGCTGACGCTGCTGCACGACTTCACGGTCGCCGGCGACCGCCCGGCCGACGTGGAGTGGGTCGAGCGCGCCTGCGACAGCAACTCCCGTGCCGAACTGGACAACATCAAGCGTCTCGCCGAGCGCTGGACGCGTCTGGACGAGCTCGTGCTGTCCTTCGAGGACTCCGTGCGCGTCAAGGGCCCGGCCGAGCTGGTCTACGACTTCCTGTACCGCGTGGCCGACTGGCCCGACCTGATCCCGCACGTCTCCCGCCTGGACCTGACCGAGGACAGCCCCGGCGTCCAGATCATGTCCATGGACACCCTGACGGCCGACGGCAGCGCGCACACCACCGAGTCCGTGCGGATCTGCTTCCCGCACGCCGGGCGCATCGTCTACAAGCAGACGGCCACGCCCGCCCTGATGGAGGCGCACACCGGCGAGTGGTCGGTCGTGCCCGACGAGACGGGCGTCAAGGTCGTCGCGCAGCACAGCGTGGTGCTGCGCGAGGAGGCGGTGGAGCGGGTCCTCGGCGCGGGCGCCGACCTGGCCACGGCCCGCCGGTACGTGCGCCAGGCGCTCGGCCGGAACTCCACCGCCACCCTCGAACTGGCCAAGCGGCACGCGGAGTCGGCGATCCGGGTGCTGTGACATCCCGCGCGTGGGCCGCGCCCCGGCCGCGTTCCGGCCGTACCTCGACCGTGCTCGGGCCGGCACCTGGCAGCTGTGACCGTCAGGAGGCCACTCACCTGACCTGACGGCGGGACCCTCATGATGCGCGGTCGGCGGGGGCATTCGTCGTATCCCAGGTTGGCTCGCCCCTCGCCGACCGGCCCAGATGTATCCGGTCAGCGGTCCAGGGTCCAGCTCGGCCCGTCGGATGTGTCCAGCCACACTCGTTGGCCGTCAGGGTCGATGGTGACGCCGTACCGGTCGGGCCGGGGCTCGCCCGTCTCCTGGTAGATCTGGTGTGCGTCTTCGAGGATGCCCCACAGTGGGCGGGGGCCGGTCTCGGCTCGGGGCTGCTCATCGTCTCGGCGAACTCGTGTCCGGCCGGCTTGCGCCACCACACCGCCCGCAGCTCCGACAAGCCGACCCCTCGGGCGAGGCTGTGCCAGGAACCGGCCCATCGGCCGTCGGGCCGGAGTTCGGCGTGCAGGGTGCTGCGGGTGGGGAAGTCGGCGAGGTCGGTTCGCCAGAACGGCACCCCGCGGGAATTCAGCTCGGCAAGGACGTAGTCGGCGGTGGGGTCCAACGGGTACGTGACGACGAGCACGCGCGGCGAGGCCTCACCGCGCGTGCTCTGCCCGGGGATGGGGGCCATCAGTCGTCGTTCTGGTCCGTGTCGATGGCGATGGCGTCCTTGCCGTCCGACTCGGTGTTGCACGACGTGCCCGCGTCCATGGCGGGCGCATGGCCGTCGATGAGGGAGAGCTGGGTCACGGGGTCGACCGTGACGACCGGGCGGCGGCTGTCGACCTTCACCGCGCCCGTGAGGGAGTCGAGCCCGAACGGCCGGGTCACGGCCGGGCCGGCGGGGGCGGTGTCGATGTGGTGGGACACGGTCGGGGTGCGTTCCATCAGTGCAGACATGCGTTTCCTCTCCTCGGTGTCCCTGCCGGAGAAGGCAGGGATTCTGTGGTGGCCCCGGGCGGATGATCAATGCCCGGGGCCCGTCCCGTGCGGTCGGTCTTGCCTGGACGGGTACCGCACGGGAGTGTGAGCCCTGCGGCAGGGGTCTGTGGCCGTGGGGGACGGATTCGTTGTCTCCCCTCGCCGCGGGGCAGTCTCAGAGGGCCGTGTGGGGGCCGCAGCGGCACACGTGGGGCGCCTGGTCGTGCTCGTCGAGGGTGGTTGGCGGTTGCCCGGGCGGGGTCTCCCGCGGCTCACCGCGCCACCACGCCCGACCGGACGCCTGCCGTGTAGAACACCCGTGCCTTCTGCTCGAGCAGCCACCGGGTCTCCCGGTAGCGCAGCTCGTGTCGGCTCTCGGGAGCGAGGTGGCCGGGCTGCGGAATGATTACCACGTCGGCCCAGTTCGCCTGCACCATCGCGCGGACCCGATTCCATCCGACGCGGTGCAGCGGATCTGTCTCATCCGCGTGAGGATTGTCGGTGACCTCGGCTCCGATGAGCAGCCGGTGCCGCTCAGCGAACAACCTGCCCTGGACGATCTCGGCCGACGCGTCGCTCGGGATGGTGCACACGTAGAGGACCGCGCGCCCGCTCATCAGAGGTCACCTGCTTCCGGCTTCTTCAGGTCGGCGACCGACGCCCACCAAGGCGGCCCGGACCGGCCGACCGGGCGCAGCACCGCGCGCGTCGGATGTTCCAGGGGCTCGGTGCGGATCGACCCCAGCTTGTCGCTGAGGAGTTGGATGATTCCGACCCGCCCGGTCGCTGTGTCCTTCGCGCGGACGCCGAGCGCGATCCAGCGCGGTGCGTACGGGGTGGTGCTGTGCGTGGTGGTCATGGGTGCCTCGCGCTTGCGGTCGAGTCGGCGCCCCGGCTGCCACCGGAAGGGGGGCAGGTGCAGCCGGGGCCGTACCCAACAGCTAACTCCCCTCCATCGCAGGGGAGTTAGGGGCTCGGCGCCGTCGTCGCGACGTCTCTCCTAGGAGGTTTTGACTACTCATTTACCTGACGGTGTGTGCGCAGAGGTCTACGGTGCGGTCATGGACACCACGCGCAACGTGGCGCTTGAGGTGTGGATGGCCGAGCACGGCCACAGTTCTCACACCATGGCCCGAGCCCTGAGTTCAGCCTTGGAACGCCTCACCGGCAGACCGGGGCGGTTCGATGGCCGCACGGTCCGGGACTGGCGATCCGGTCGCGTGCGATGGCCCAATGCGGCCACACGTCTGGCATTGGAAGACGTCACCGGGCTGCCTCCTGCCGCTCTAGGGTTCGTGCCACGACGGGGCCGGACCCCGTCCACTCCGCCCCCACCGCAGGAGGACCCCATGAAACGCCGCACCATCGTCGTCGGCGGGATCGCGGCAGCAGCCGCAGCAGCCGCCCCCGGAAACGCCGCCGCCCGCCGTATCGGCATGACCGATGTCGAGCGCCTACAGCGCAAGTTCTCCGACGTCATCGCCAGTGACCACCGCCACGGCGGAAGGCTCACCATCGAGCAGCGCGCCGCCGCGCTCGCCGACGAGGCCCTGAACCTCCAGAACTCCGGTAGCGCCACCCAGCGGGTACGCAGCAATCTGTATGCGTGTGCTGCCTCGTTCCGCTCCTCCGCGATGTGGGCCGCCATCGATGGACGTCGTTACAGCGAGGCCGTCGGGCACATGCGCGAGGCCCAGGCCCTCGCCGAACTATCTGGGGACCAGCCGATCAAGTTCAGGATCTGGAGCCACGCGGGGACGATGTACCGGCACATGGGACGCCCGGCGGATGCCCTTGCAGCTAACGACGTCGCCCGAGACCTGCACATCAGCCGCCGCGATCCCCTGTTCGCCTGTCTGGGACATGCCCGCCAGGCCGCCACCCTCGGCCTCACCGGCGACACCGCAGCCGTACGGCACGCCCTCGGCTGCGCTCAGAACGCGCTCGAACGCGCCGATCCGGACCTCGCTCGCCCGGTGTGGATGACTGCTGTCCGCGACGGAGCCGAGCTCGAAACACTTGCTCTGTCGGCGCACCTCCGCCTTGGCAACTTCGAGCAGGCCGAATCGCACGCCCACCGAAGCTTGACCCTGCTCCGCCCGCAGATGCAGCGCGACCGCGCCATCAACACCGCCCGGCTAGCACACGCCCAACTCGGACAGGGCGAAGCCGACGCCGCCACAGTCACCGCGATGTCCGTTCCCGTCGACGCGGCCATGCAGCATCCCCGCGTGACGCGCATCCTCCAGGAGTTCGGGGCAGGCTTGCGCGCACTCGCGCCGAACAGTTCCGCTGCGCACACCTGGACCGAGCACACCGACGATGCCTGAGGACCTCCGCATGACCGCGGCACGCATCATCGAACTTCGGACATTCACCGTGCTCGAACCGGTCCGCGGAGAGCTGCTCGATGTGTACGCCGAGGTTCGTGCCCCGCTCCTCCACATGCCGAACTACGCCGTCACCGCGTTCGGCGAGCGATTGGACCGCCATGGCTCCGAGTCGGGTTTCGTGGCCGTCCTCGCGTACGCGGACGGACATCCGGTTGGCTTCGCTTACGGCAACACCGTCGGACACGGCGACCGCTACTGGCAGCGCACCAGCCCGACGCCGGCCGAGCAATACACCGAGTGCCCGGCCCTGGCTCTGAAGGAGGGCGGCGTACGGCCCGCATGGCGTGGCACCGGGACCGCACGGCGCATCCATGACGCGCTCCTCGCCGAGAGCGCAGAGGCGTACGTGACGCTCATGGTGAATCCGGCGGCCGGTGACGGGAAGGTCCACGAGCTCTACCGGTCGTGGGGTTACGAGGACATCGGGCAGAGCCAGCCGTCACCGGCCTCGCCAGTCCTCACGGTGATGATCCGCCCCATTCGCTGACCGGCAGCATCCGGCGAGTACGACACGGCGTCCATCTTTAGGACGACAGACAGGCGGGTGGGGTCGGCTTCTCCTGTATCGCCGACGGCCCCGATGCCTGTGGCTATGTGCAAGAGAACCGGCTTCGGCTCGCTTTTCGTGAACCGGTCACGTTGAGTGATAGCTGACGCCTGCAACGGTCTCGGGGAATTGCCTGAAAATGATCAGCGACGGTGTCGTGTGGCCGACAGTGCGGCGCCGTGGAAGAAACAATCCCGGACTTCCGTTGGATGACGGCCTGTCAGGGTGGTGCCGCAGTGAGTACGGGATCTACTGCGGCAGTGCCCCAACCGTGATCATCGCGACCTGCGGCGGGGATTTCCGGCCGCAGGGGGAGGGGTACGCATTTACCGCAGCAGAGTCGCCTGCGGCCCGCTGTTCCTCACCGGCCGCAGAGCCCCGGCCGGGACGCAGACGCTGGACGTGTGCGAAAAGATCGGTCGGGCGAGGCTCTCCTGTCGGCGGGCCGAGGAGATCTTCGAGGAGAACACCCGGCTGCTGGCCAACCCCGCTGGCCTCGCCCGAGGACATCGAGGACCTGGACGGCTGGACCCTGCACCGGCTGCGGCACTCGCCCTCACCCACGACGCCGAGGGCGGCACCTCCACCCCGATGCCGCTGGCCCGCTCCCGGCACGCCTCCGTCCGCTTCCTGGAGCGGTACGCCCGCCCCGGCGTCGACGCGGTCGCCCGACACGTCGCCGAGCGCGATCCAGCCGCGCGGCGTAGGACGCACCGCCCCACTGTGCATCGTGGGGCAGGGACAGGAGGCCGGGGCTTTGTGAGGGAAGCGGTTCGTCGCTCGCCGCGCCCGGTTGTCTATGGGCACCTCATTGGGCTCCACCACACGGATCGGAATCGGCTCCGCGGCGTAAGAAGTTGATCTGGCTCCACCCGGCGGTCAGGCAGGCCGTGAAAGGCTCGGCGGATGGACTGTGCGGTCGATGAGACCGACGGGCGGCTGAGTGTCAGGGCCAAGCTGGGCTGCCGGGTGCCGGAATCCTGGGGGTCCTGGACACAGCGATGAGTTTTCGTGGCCTGGAGAGTCTCATCACCGTCATCGACAACGCAGGAGGAAACACGTGGCTCAGCTACTGAGAGTCCAGAACTTCAACGTCTCAAGTGACGGCATCGGTGCCGGTGAGGACCAGAGCTTCGAGAATCCGTTCGGCCACGGCGTCGATCCCGCGAGGCTGTTCGCGTGGGCTGGCGCCACGGCGAGCTGGCCCATGCGTACGGACCCCGGGGGCAGCCGTGGCCTCGACGACTACTTGACGCGGGACTACGCACGCAACATCGGCGCAGAGATCATGGGGCGCAACAAGTTCGGGCCCCAGCGCGGGCCCTGGGAGGACCACGAGTGGTGCGGCTGGTGGGGGGAGGAGCCCCCGTTCCGCACTCCGGTGTTCGTCATGACCCACCACAAGCGTCCTTCGTTCACACTCTCCGACACCACGTTCCACTTCGTCGCCGGCGATCCGGCCACGGTCCTTGAGCAGGCGCGGGAGGCGGCTCAGGGCAAGGACGTCCGACTCGGCGGCGGGGTCACCACCATCCGGCAGTTCCTCGACGCCGACCTCGTCGACACCATGCATGTGGCGGTCTCACCGGTGAAGCTCGGAACCGGACTGCGGCTCTGGGACTCCCCCGATGAGCTGCTCGACCGGTTCCACCTTGAGGTCGTGCCCAGCCCGAGCGGCGTGACGCACCACCTGTTCTGGCGAAAGTGACACGAGGAGTCCGCGACGTGCCCTCTTTGGAGTGAATGCGCTGCTCCGTCCGCCCGGCGACGGCAGGGTTTGTGCGTCGATCACGGTCATGTCGGAGGCCGTGTTACTTGATCACGGTCCTGTCGGGAGGCCGGGATGGGTTTGTCGCGGACGGAGCTGTTCGCCGCGATCCGGAGGGACAAACGTCTCGATCCGGAGATGTCGCAGCGGGCACTCGCGGAGAAATACGGCGTGCACCGCCGGACGGTGCGGCAGGCACTGACCTCTGCGGTCCCGCCGCCAAGGAAGAAACCAGCACCCAGGACCACGGTCCTGGACCCGGCCAAGGGCTGGATCGACGCGATGCTGCGGGAGGATGTGACCGCGCCGCGCAAGCAGAAGCACACCGCCCGCCGGATCCATCAGCGTCTGGCGCAGGAGTACGGCTTCGACCAGGCGTCGTACTCAACGGTCTGCGACTACGTCCTGGCCAGACGTCCGCAGATCGAGGCGGAGGTGCTGGAGGGACGCCGGCATCTGACCGGCATGGTTCCCCAGGTCCACCTGCCCGGCGAGGAAGCCGAGGTGGACTTCGCCGACGTCTGGGTCCGATTGGCGGGCGAGGTGGTCAAGTGCCACCTGTTCAAAATGAGCCACTTCGAGTACCAGGTCCTCGCCACCCTGTCCGAGGCAGCCGAACACACCATGCGCATGAGCGACCTGGCGACCCTCACCAACGGCTCGCTCTCCCGGCTGTCCCACGTGGCCAAGCGCCTGGAGAGGCAAGGCTGGGTGCGCCGCACGCCCGATCCGGACAACGGCCGCTACACCCTGGCCATCCTCACCGAAGCGGGCCGGGAAAAAATCGTCGCCACCGCCCCGGGCCATGTCGAGGAGGTCCGCCGCCTCGTCTTCGACCCGCTCACCCAGGCCCAGCAGCGCACCCTGCGCGCCATCGGCCACCGCGTCAACCAGGCTGTCGACCCCACCGACACCTGCCGCCCGGACTGACGACGCGCCTCACACATCGCCAGGCCGACGCGGATACGGGCGGAGCAGCTCATCACCACAGAAGTTGAGCCGGAGCCGGGACTCGTGGACAAAGCCAACGCCTGGTTCGCCGAAGCCGTGTCGCGGCACGGCGGACGTCCTGAGGTGATCGTTCCGGCAGCCGGGTAGCGCGACGCGCTGCCGGAGTGGCACCACGCCACGTACGACGAACTGATCGGCAATGGCGCCGGCGTCCACGGGAGCGGCAGGGACGAGTCGACCTCCGAGGCCCATATGGCGGGCTCGGAGATCCTCGTCGGCTTGTCCGACGAACTCCTCACGGTGTGGGACGGGGAGCCCGCGTGGGCTTTGGGAGGAACGGCGGACGCCGTCGCCCGCGCCGAGCGGACCGGCACCCCGGTACGGGTCGTCGTGCGGCCAGTGGGCGCCGCCCGCTGATCTGCTCACGCCGAGACGGCTGAGCCCCTCGGAAGCCCGTGCGGCCCTTGCCGCAGGAAGCAGGAAAGGAGCCGGCCGGGGACAGGGAGGCACCGCGATACGACCGAGCGTGCACCGCTGCTCGAGCAGGTTTCGAGGCGTCGACGGAAGCCTGGAACGTCCGCGGCACGCGCGGCCCTGCCCTGCCGGTACGGCTCGACGATCTTCAAGGAGGCGCAGATGAGCGGTGCCCGGATGAACAGCGACGCCGCCCCTTTCCCCTTCCGACGGACCGCCCACGGCCGCGCCGCGCGGCTGCGCGACGAGGCCGCCGGCCTGCCCGCCGACCGGCCGCCGCGCGAGTCCGGCCCGGGATCCGGGCAGTCGACGACGCTTCCTGAGCGACTGTCCCAGTGGCTCGGGCGGCCCGTGCCTGCCCGGACCGTGGGGCAGTACCCCGTGCCGGCCGGGCACCTCGCCGGTGACGACCGTGCCCCCGCGGTGCCCGCCCGCGGGGGCGCGGGCACCCATGAGCCCATCGCGATCGTCGGCATCGGCTGCCGGCTGCCGGGCGGCATCGAGTCCCCCCAAGCACTGTGGCAGGGCTTGCTCGACGGCGTCGACGCGGTCGGCGAGGTGCCGGGCGACCGGTGGAACGCCGCCGGCACGACGACCACCCGGCGGGGCGGCTTCCTCGACGACGTCACCGGCTTCGACGCGGACCTGTTCCGCATCCCGCCTGCCGAGGCCCGGCGGATGGACCCCGGGCAGCGCATCGCCCTGGAGACCGCGTGGGCCGCGCTGGAGGACGCCCGCATCGTCCACGACGATCTCGTGGGAAGCCGTACCGGCGTGTTCATGGGCACCATGGCGCGGGAGGACGACAACGCGGCCGTCTCCGCCCGTATCGCCCATGTCTTCGGCCTCCACGGTCCCGCTCCCGCTGTCGCCACAAGCACCGGCTCCTCGCTCACCGCCGCCCATCTCGCCGTGCGCAGCCTGCGCGACGGGGAGGTGGACCTGGCGCTCGCGGGCGGTGTCCACGTGATGCCCGGCCCGTGCACCACCGTCGCCGTGACAACGTCCGGCGGCACGAACCCCCGCGAGGGCTGTGGTGTCTTGGTCGCCGCCCCGGCCGGACAGGTGCCCTGCGGCACGAACCCCCCTGACGGCCGGTGCCGCGCCTCCGTCGCCGACCCGGCCGGACACGTGCGCGGCGAGGGCTGCGGCGTCCTCGTGCTGCGCCGCCTGTCCGACGCGCTCGCCGCCGGGGACCGCGTCTACGCCGTGATCCGCGGCAGCGCCGTCCACCAGGACGGTGCCGGGGCCGGGGCCCGCGACCCCGGGGCTCATGCGGAGGTGGTGCGCGTGGCCTGGCAGGACGCGGGCGTCGGTGCCGAGTACGTCTCGTACGTCGAGGTCTGTGGCTCGGGCGGGTCTGTGGGTGACGGTGCTGGGGCGGGGGTCTGTGGCTTGGGCGGGTCTGTGGGTGACGGTGCCGGGGCCGGGGCCCGCGACCCCGGGGCTCATGCGGAGGTGGTGCGCGCCGCCTGGCAGGACGCGGGCGTCGGCGCCGAGTACGTCTCGTACGTCGAGGCCTGTGGCTCGGGCGCACCCCCGGGCGACCGCACCGGGGCCGGGGCCCTCGGCGCCGTCTTCGCCGACGGCCGTACCGAGCCGCCGCGCATCGGCTCCGCCACGACCCACTTCGGCCACCTGGAGTCCGCCGCCGGCGTGGTCGGCCTGATGAAGACCGCGCTCGCCCTGCACCACGGCGAGTTCCCCGCCGGACTCCACGTCGCCGCCCCCGACCCGCTCGCCGATGTCGCGGCGGGCCGCCTCCGGGGCGGCACCGGGCACACGCCGTGGCCGGGCGGCGGTCGCCGCTACGCGGGTGTCGGCGGCACCGACGCCCACCTGGCCCTGGAGGAAGCCCCCTACCGGCGACGGCTGTTCGTGCCGCTGGCCGCCGACAGCGCGGGCGACCTGCGCGTGGCCGCCGACGCGCTCACCGGCCGGGTCCGCGCGGGCGGGGCCTGGTACGCGCCCGAACTCCTCGGCCGCGCCACGGGGACGCACCGTGTCGTCGCCGCCGTCGCCCACCCCGGCGAACTGGCCGACGCGCTGCGCGACGCACACGTCGCGGCCCACGCCCGGGGCCCGGCCGCCCGGCCGGACGCGCTCGCCCTCTGCTTCTCCGGCCACGGCCCGCAGTGGTTCGGTATGGGCCGCGACCTCCTCGGCGAACCCGCCTTCCGGGCCGCCCTCGACGCGTGCGACCGGGCCCTTCTGCCGTTCACCGGTTGGTCGGTCACCGAGGAACTCCTCGCGGACCGGGCCACGTCGCGCCTGGAGCGCACCGACGTCGTCCAGCCCGTCCTGTTCGCCCTGCAGACGGCCCTCGCCCGCACCCTGAGCGCATGGGGCGTCGAGCCCACCGTCGTCTTCGGGCAGGGCGCCGGCGAGGTGGCCGCCGCGGTCTTCGCGGGTGCGCTGCCGCTCGCCGAGGGCGCCCGCCTCATCGCCACCTGGTCCCGGCTCGCCACCGAACGCGCCCGTGGCCTCGGCGCCACCCCCGACGGCGCCTCGCACAGCGCCCGGCTCGAACAGCGCCTGGGCCCGTTGCGCACCCGCATCCCCGCGGTGCCGTTCTGGTCGGCCGCCACCGGCGGGTACGCCGACGGCACGGACCTCGACGCCGCGTACTGGACCCGCGCCCTGCGGGCCCCCACGTGCCCGGCGGAGGCCGTCCGCACCCTCGCCGGCGGACGCGGCCTGCGGGTCGTCGAGATCACGCCGCACCCGGTGGCGGGCCACGCGCTGCAGCGCGCCCTCGAAGCCCTCGGCGGCGACCAGCCGCGCGTGCTGAGCACGGGCCGTCGCGACCGGTCGGCCCGCCAGGCCCTGGAGGACGTGGCGGCCGCGCTGTGGTGCGACGGATCCGACGTCGACTGGGGGGCCGTCACAGGCCGTCGCCGGCGCCGCGCCGCACCGGCCCCCCTCGCCCTCACCGTCTCGGGCCGCACCGTGCGGGCCCGCGCCGAGAACGCGGCCCGGCTCGCCGCCCACCTCGACGCCACGCCCGACGCCGGCCTCCTCGACGTGGCGTACACCGCCGCGCTGCACCGCCCCCACCTGGAGCACCGCGCGAGCGTCGTGGCCGCGTCGTCCGCGGAGGCGGCCCAGGCCCTGCGCGCCCTCGCGGACGGCCGCGCCCACCCCGGCCTCGTCCAGGGGGAAGCCGCCGCTGGGACCGATCTCGCGATGCTGTTCACCGGCCGGAGCGGTCATCGCGTCGGCAGGGAACGGGAGCTGTACGCGGCCTTCCCGGAGTTCCGGCGGGCCCTCGACGAGGTGTGCGCCGCGCTCGATCCGTATCTGCGGCTGCCGTTGGCGGCGGTGCTCTTCGCCGCGCCGGACGGTCCTGACGCGGTGCTGATCCACGAGCCGGAGTTCGCGCAGCCGGGGTCGTTCGCGGTCGAGGTGGCGTTGTTCCGGTTGTGGGAGTCGTGGGGCGTGGTGCCGGCCGCGGTGGCCGGCCGTTCGGTGGGTGAGGTGGCGGCGGCGCATGTGGCGGGGGCGCTGGGGCTGGCGGACGCGGCGCGGCTGGTGGCGGCGCGGGGCCGGCTGACACAGGCGTACGAGCGGGGCGGGGCGATGACCGCGCAGGCGTACGAGCGGGGCGGGTTGATGGCCGCGCACGCGCACACGTACGCGTACGAGCGGCGCGGGGCGATGGCCGCGCACGCGTTCCGTTCCCCGCACATCGCCGCGATGCCGGGGGAGTTCGACCAGTTCGACCAGTTCGACCAGTTCGAGCAGGTCGCGGCGGAGTGCGTGTTCGCAGAGCCGTCGATCGCGTGGGTGTCGACGGTGACGGGTGGTGTCGTGTCGGCCGCCGTGGTGTCGGATCCGGCGTACTGGGTGCGGCAGTTGCGCGCCGCGACGCGGTTCGCGGAGGCGGTGCGCACGTGCGAGAACCTGGGTGTGGGCCGGTATGTGGAGTGCGGTCCGGCCGCGGTGCCGGCCGCGACGGCCGCGTCGTGCGTGGCGGTGTCGGCGGAGCCGGCGGTGTCCGTGGCGTCGCGGCGGGGGGCGGACGAGCCGATGAGCGAGGTCCGGTTGCTGGTGCGGGCGCTCGGTGAACTGTATGTGGCGGGGCAGGACGTTCGCTGGGAGAGGGTCCTGGACACCGGTGTCCCGGTCGATCTGCCGGGCTATGCCTTCCAGCGCGAGCACCACCGGCCCGAACCCGCCCGAACCCACCCGGGGCGGCACCCGTGACGACCACCGGGTGCCCGGTGGGCTTCCGGAGAGCACCGTCCGGGCAGGAACATGACCGTCCCCCGACCGGCCCTTGAGTGAGGATCCAGATCCGGTCGTGACGATGGTGGTGCAATTCCGGCAGGGCTGTTCCTTACGGCAAGGAGGACCGTATGACCGAAACGCCGAAGAGCGACCGCGGTGAGGACGAGCTGCGCGCGAAGTTCAAGGAGGCGCTGGAGCGCAAGTCCCGGACCTCGCAGGACAGGCAGGCGCACGAAGAGGGACGTATCAAGGTCAACAGGATGAGCGGTCCCGCGGGCCAGAAGCGGAACTTCCGCCGTAAGTCCGGCTGATCGAGCGCCCCTTCCGGAAAAGGCTGCGGCACCCCGACAACGGGGTGCCGCAGCCTTTTCCGGAAGCGGCGCTCGAGAAGAGGCGGAGGAACGCTTCCGACGCGCTGTGGCCGCGCCGCAGGGACGCCGGAACATCCGTCGAGAGCACCTCCACCCGGGCTCGAGGCCGGGCGGTCAGGGTCGGAGTACGGGTGCGCACGCGGCGTCCCGTGTCGCGACGAGGGAGCTGACCACCGCCGCCATGACCATCACCGCCGAGACCAGCCACTCCCCGGGCGCCCCGTTCGGACGGACGGAGGCGGACGCCCTCGCGCGGGCCGAGCGGCTCGAGGCGCTGCTGGGCGACCCGTACGACCCGGCCAACCCCCACGGTCTGCGGGCCCTGTTCGCCGCCGACGACCGGCGCGAGCCGCCCGCCGCGACCGAGGCGCTGCTCGCCGAGGCGGGGCTCGGTGCCGAGTTCGTGCCCGTCGCCCACGGCGGCCGGCTCACCCGGGCCGACTCTCTGGCCCGCGCTCTGCGCCCCGTCTTCCGGCGCGACGTCGCCCTCGGCTTCGGCTACGGGATCACGTCCCTGTTCGCCGTCGGCGCCGTCTGGGCGGCGGGCAGCACGCAACAGCGCCAGGACGTCGCCGACCTGCTGCTGCGCGGCGGGCGGGCCACGATCCTGCACCACGAACTCGCGCACGCCAACGCGATCCTGCGCCACGAGTTCAGCGCCCGCACCACCCGGGGCGGTTACCGGCTCGACGGCAGCAAGGACGTGATCATCAACGCGGACCGTGCCGACCTGCGGGTCGTCTACGCCCGCACCGACACCGCACGCGGACCGCGCAGCCACTCCGTGTTCCTCCTCGACCCCGCCTCGGCCCCGCAGGGCCGCGTACGGCACCTGCCGCGCGTCGAGCTGCCCGGTATGCGCGGGGCGCTGTTCTCCGGCCTGGAGTTCACCGACTGCCCCGTCCCCGCCGAGGCGCTGGTCGGCGAGGAAGGGGAGGCGGTGGGCATCGCGCTGCGGGTGTTCCAGGTCAACCGCAGTGTGATCTGCGGCGTCGTCACCGCGGCCGTCGGCACGGTGCTGCACTCGGCCGTGCGGGCCGCGACCGACGGCCGCGAGGGACCCGTCGCCAGACGCCGGCACAAGCCGCTCGCGGGCGTCTTCGCCGACCTGCTGGCCTGTGACGCCATGGCCACGGTCGTCCTGCGGGCACTGAGCCTGCTGCCCGACCGGGCCCATCTCTTCGCGGCCGCCGTCAAGTACGTGGTGCCCGACCTGCTGCGCGAGGACCTGCAGGAGCTCGCCACCGTCCTCGGGGCGCGCGGCTACGACCACGCCAGCCCCGAGTACGGGGCGCTCGACAAGCTCGTGCGCGACCTGCCCGTGGCCGGACTCGGCCATGCGGGCAGCGCCTCCTGCCAGGCGGTGCTCGTGCCCCAGCTGCGGGGCCTGGCCGCACGGTCCTGGTTCGCCGAGGACGAGCCGCCGCCCGAGCTGTTCCGCGCCGACGGCGAACTGCCCGGCCTGGACTACCGGCTGCTCGGCATCGCCGGCGGCGGCGATTTCATGGCCGCCTCGCTCGTCGGCAGCGCCGCACGGCTCGCGGCCTCCCGCGGCGCCCGGGGCACCCTGGGGGCCCTCGCCGGCCTCGCCGAGGCGTTCGTCACCGAACTGCGCGCCCTGCGGGAGCAGTGCCGCCGCCTGCCGGAGTCCGGCGCCGCCCTCACCGACCCCGCGGTGATCGTGCTCGGCGACCGCTACACCGGCATCGTCGGCGCCGCCGCGGTCCTCGGCGTCTGGGAGAACCAGGACGGCACCGACCCGTTCCTCGCCGACCCGGCCTGGGCCGTCCTCGCCCTGTCCCGGCTCGCGGACCGGCTCGGCGTCCCGGCGCCGGACCTGTCCGACGGCGTCCAGGAGCAGGTGCTCGACGAACTCGTCCGCCGCTACCGGGAGGGCCGCGGCTACGACCTCACAGCGGTCGCCCACGCGCCGTGACCTCCCGTGCCGGTGCCCAGGGGAAGGAAGGGCCCTTGACCGACACCGCCCCCGCCGGCGCGCAGCGCATCAGCGCGCCGGTCCACGTCAGCGGACCGAACGCGCCCTGGCACCGGGTACGCGAGGCCATGGACCGCTACGGCAACGCCGTCGTCCACACCACCTGGGGCGAATGGCTCACCGCCGTCGTCGCCGAACCCGCGCTGCGCCCGCTGCTCGGCCGCGACTGGCAGCGCTACCGCCGCACCACCGACCCCACGGTCCGCTACCGCTTCGTCGCCTCCCGCCTCGCCACCAAGTACGCGGCCGCCGCCGCCCTGCGCACCGACCCGGCCGAGCTCGACCTCGCGTACAAGATCGGCGGACGCCCGTACCTGCGCGGCTTCGACCAGATCGACGTGAGCCTCACCCACACCGACGACCTGATCGCCGTCGGCGTCAGCCGCGACGGCCGCATCGGCGTCGACGCCGAACCGGCGGGCCGCCGCATGTCGTACGACCTGATGGGCGGCCATGTGCTCACCCCCGCCGAACGCGCCGATCTCGAACCTCTCACCGACGCCGGACGCACCGCGGCCATGCTGCGCCTGTGGACCCTGAAGGAGGCCTACACCAAGGCGCTGGGGCAGGGACTGCGGCTCGGCTTCACCGAGTTCGGCTTCGGCGCGGACAGCGGCGACCTGATCGCCCCGGACGGCCGGCCGGCCGCCCGCGGGGAATGGGCCTTCGCCACGCACCACGTCCTCGGCCGCTACCTGCTCAGCGTGGCCCGCCACGACGCGGGCCTGGACAGCTCCCGTGACACGGCGGCACACACCATGCTCGACGAGGGTTTCATGGGCGCCGTCACCGAACTCCTGGACTGACGGCCCGTCACCGCGCGGTCGGCGGCCTCGGTGACGGTGGCCGAGCCGCGGATCTCGACGTACAGGAGGACTTCCCTCTGCCCTGAGGGGTTTGGCCGGTGGGTCCGGGAGAACGGTCGTGCCGAAGCGGGTGCGAGATGACGGCACACCCGTCCAGAGCGCGGATCGGGGGCGCGAGGTGGCCCAGTGGGAACCTGGCCGGTGGGCCGCCGCTCAGGCCAGGTCGTCGGTGTCGAGGTCAAGGTCGAACGGTTCGGGCAGCCGGACTCGTGTGCCGAACGGATGGGGGCCGTCGACGCGGGTGTAGCCGAGCGGGCCGGGCTCCGAGTACAGGGTGATGCTCTGTTCCTGCCGGTCCACGACCAGGTAGAGAGGAGCGTGGTACTCGGCGTACCGCTTGCGTTTCACGATCCGGTCCGTGTCGCGGTTGGACTCGGAGGTGACCTCGACGATCAGGAGGGTGTCCTGGGGCAGGAGCGCGGTGGCGCCCTTCGCCTGCGCGGCCGACACCACCGCGATGTCGGGGATGTACCAGTTGGAGGAGCCGGGAAGGTCCAGGTTGCCGGACCCGGTGACGCACCCGAGTTCGCGGGCACGGGGCCGGATCTGATCGCGGATCGTCTCGGCCGCGGCTTCGTGGTCCCAGGTCGGAGACACCGGCTCGATGATCCCCTCGATGATCTGGGCGCGGTCGCCCTTGATGTGCTGGACGGCGTACTTCAGGGCCCGTTCGGGGTCGACGCCGTCGTAGTCGGCCGCTGTGCTCATCGTTCGCCCTGCATCCCGGTCACGGTCGCGCCCTTCTCGCTGGTGGTTCTGACGCTACCGCCCGAGCACTGCGAGTGGCGCCGGAACTGCCCGGGGATCAGCCTCGTGGGCGGGAGTATCAGCCTCGGTGGGCAGGATCACCGCATGAGTGAGTGGGGACCGCCCTGATTGCCGCCGGATCGGCCATCGCGGGCAGCATCACGGCCGGCTGGTTCGCGTGGAGGGCAGGCCGCCGCAGTCGAAGCGGCCGGCACCGCGCAGGCGAACGCGCTGATAGCCACCGTCCAGGCCACCCTCGACGAGAGCTGACCCGAAAGTACGCGGCCGGCCGCGGTGAACCACACCGAGACCGGCGGCGCGACCCGGGGCGTGACGTCAGGTGCTCTCGCGGTGCCTGCCGACCTTCTTCACGGGCCACCCCACGAACCGGGCGACGTCCCCGTCCGTCGTACCGGCCCACCCCAGCCAGTCCTGCAGCGCTTCGGCGAGGCTGGCGGGAATTCCGTCGTGTTCCACAAGAGGTCGGTCTTCCTCATCCCCTACGTTGTCGATCAGGATCCACATGCCGGCCGGATCGAGCCGTTCGCAAGTGGCGTCGTAGGCCTCGTAGCCGCCCGTCCCCTTCTCGATGAGTTCGCCGGTGCGCCAGTCCGTGATCTCCCAGGCGTTCTCGCCGATCTGTCCGCCGTCGATGACGCGGTGCCCAGCCGCTTCGACCTTTCGGATCGACTCGTGGCGGGCGGTCCTTTCTTCCAGGCTGCGGCGCAGCAGGGCGCGGATGTAGTCCTGGATCGGGCCGTCGGTGGCGGTCTGCCGCGCGGGGATGGCGGTCACTCCGCTCCTCGGGGCTCGTCGCCCTGGTCGTCGTTGCGGGGCTCGTGGACGTTGGTGAATCGATTCTCGTCGTAGAGCTCCCAGTCCGTCACGAAGTGGAAGCGCTCGTGGCTCTTGAGGGTCTCGAGGGCGACCTGTTCACGGGCGGTGCCACGCTGGAGCCGGACCTCGCCGTCCTGGATCATCCGGCCCAGTACGCGCCGGACCTCGTCCTCGCCCTGGCCTGTCGCCCGGGACAACCGGTCGACGGACGTGAAGAACTCGTCCGGGCAGTCCAGGTCGTCGGTGAGGTAGTTGTGCAGGGCGGCCGCCGCCGGGTCGCCGTCCCAGATGCGGCGCATGTCCGTGAGCTCGTCCCGTTCAGCGTCCGTCAGCGCGAGGACGGTCTCGGGGCCGGGGATCAGGTCGGGCATGGACCACACGCCGTCCTCCTGGGTGGCAATGCCCAGGGCGACCATGGTCTCCGCGAGTTCGCGGATCGTCGTCGGCACCGGCAGGCCGACAGCGAGCAGCAGGGCCTCACACCTGGTTCGGCGCTCCGCGGCGGCCGCGCGAATTTCTTCCTGCTCCTCGTCGCTGTCTGCGTAGTCCAGGGCGGGCGTCGGAAGTCATCCACGCGACAGGGGAGGCGAGAGTGTCCCCGTCCCCGCCGAAGAATGCTCCGGGCTCGTCGTCGAACACCTGCTGCAGGACCTCGTCGACGTTGCCGCGCAGCTTGCGGACTGTGGCGGTGCCGAAGAGCATGCACAACATCATCGCCTGGTGCTGGGGCAGGTAGTGCTGCCGGCCGGCGCGGAACCATCCGGTGTGCATGGACAGGCCCCCGCCGGGAGGGTCCTGGGTGGTGTCCTGGTCGACGGTCATGGGGCTCCTTACGAGTGCTGCTGGGCGGAGTACGGCGGGAGGTTCTTGATCCGCTCGGCAGGGAGGTGGGCGAGCGGCCCGTCCTCGTCTGCCGGGTCATCGAGGTCGAGGAGGCCGGCGTCGGCGAGGCGCTGGAGCCCGGCGCGAAGGTCGGCCTCGCTGTGCGTCTCGCCGAGGACCCCATGGCGGATCGGGGGGCCTCGGTGGGTGGGATCCGGACGCATCCCACCTATCGTGATCGGAACGGGGCGCTCGGGCTGGAGGCGGCGAGTTCGGGGTTCTCTCGGGCGAACTCCTCCCGGGGCCGGGCGTTCTCCTCGTCGGCCGCGCGGTGCGTGCCTCCTCGGCCTGGGCGCGCTGCTCGGCCTCCGCGCGGTCGCAGGCTTCCCGTTCGACGGCCTCCGCGTCCAGTTCTTCGGTCAGCCGCGCGGTGGCCCCCGCCTGCTGGGCGCAGTGCTCCTCCTCGGCAGCCCAGCGGGCGGCCGGCGACTGCCCGGCCGCGGCTGCCCGCTGCTCGCCGAGGCAGTACGGGCACATGCCCGCGCCGACCGGCAGTTCGCCGACGCCCTGAAGACGGCCAGGGCGGAGGGCGCCGCGCGCCGCGACGACCTCCCGCACGACGAGTACCGCTGCAACCACCACAAGTGCCGCTGTCCGCTGTGCACCAAGGCCGCCGGCACCGCCCGCGCCGCACGCCGACACACCGCCCCCGAACACGACAGCACCGTTGCCGAGGTGGTCGACATCGGCGGCCCGGCCGACAAGTCCCCTCCTTCCACTGGGCGTCGGCCTGGCAGAAGATCAGACGCGTGGAGCGTCACTGTGGCGTTGGTGACATCCGTGACGCTCGAGCCGGGGCGAGGCGCCCTCCGCCCCGCCGCCGCACCCGTCGGCGCCCGAACGACCCTGATCCCGCGTGCTCTTCGGCCGACGGCACCCGCCCGTGCTCCGATTGACAAACCAACCGTGCTGTTTTTTACTCGGGATGGAGTTCAGAGCCCGCAGCTCGTCCTGACCGGTGCGGAAGCGGTGGCCCTGCAACGCGCCGACCTGGCGCGCACCAACGAGGGGATCCTGATGAACATCGACGTACTGGGCGCGCTCACCGCGCACGAGAACGGCATTTCGATCACGCCCACCGCCCCCAAGCCGCGTCAGGTGCTCGCGCTTCTCGCGCTCCACGCCGACCAGGTGGTTCCCGTGGCCGCCCTCATCGAGGAGCTCTGGGGCGAGAACCCGCCGCGCAGCGCGCGCACCACGCTGCAGACGTACGTGCTGCAGCTGCGCGACCTGATCGGCAAGGCCCTCGCCCGGGGAGCGGACGCGGGGACCGTCACCGCCAAGGACGTTCTCGTGACGCTTCCGGGCGGCTACCGGCTCGACACCCGTGGCGGCCGTCTCGATTTCCGCGAGTTCGAGCGGAGCGCGGGCGCGGGCTACCGGGCCATGGACGCCGAGGACTACACCGGCGCCTCCGAGCGGCTGGGCGAGGCCCTCGCCCTGTGGACCGGAGGCGCGCTCGCCGACGTCCAGGCGGGCGGCCGGATCGCTCTGGAGGCCAGGCGCCTGGAAGAGGCCCGGCTGTGCGCCCTCGACCAGCGCATCGAAGCCGACCTGCGGCTCGGCCGCCACCGCGAGCTGCTGTCCGAACTGACGGTCCTGGTCAATCAGCACCGGATGCACGAGAGCCTGCACGCCCAGTTCATGATCGCGCTGCACCGCTCCGGCCGCCGGGGCGAGGCGCTGAGCGCCTACCAGCGCCTGCACACCACGCTGGTGCAGCAGTTGGGCATCGAACCGTCTCCGGCACTGGGCCGTCTGCAGCGGTCGATCCTGACGGCCCACCCCGAGCCGGCGGCTCCCGCCGAGACCCCGGCCGCGCGCCCCGCGCGCGGCGTCACCAGGGCACCGGTACGCAACGGCTACCTGGCCGCCCAGGTGAGCTGACCGGAACGGCTCCCTCGTGCCCCTCCTCGCCGGCAGGGCCTGGCCGTAGCGCCCTGCGGCGTGGGGGCCCCGGTCCCCGATCCGGCCCGACCCCCTAGCGCGTCGCCAGCGTCAGGGCCGTCATCAGACACCGGGCCTGCACATTGAGATAGTTGCCGTGCCGCAGCAACGCCCGCGCCTGCGGCACCGACACCCAGCAGAAGTCCGGTGGCAGATCGTGCGTGTCCACCTCGTCCACCCCGTCCACCTCGTCCAGCTCGACGATCAGATTGCGGGTCAGCGCGTGGTGGAAGCGCCCGCCCTCCTCGGACTGCTCGGAGTCGAACAGCACCCGCCCGGCGGGCGGTGCGAGCAGCGTGTCCAGGAACTCTGGGCGGCGCACGCCCGGCCCGTTCAGATGACTCGGTGAGCACTGCACCGTGGGCCCGAATTCGGCCACGTTCAGGGCGCCCGCCTCCACCCGGGCCCGCAGCAGCACGTGCGGCACCCCGTCGACGCGCCGCACGAGCAGCCCGGCGAGTCCCGCCACCGGGGCGAGCAGCGGCTGGGACCAGCGGGCCACCTCGCGTCCGGCCGCCTCCACGGTCACGCCGAGCACCGTGAAATGCCGGCCGTCGTGCCGCCCGATGCCGTCCCGGGTCCGCCGCCACGGGCTCGTGGAGTCCTCCAGGACCTTCCGCAGCGGAAGCTGCTCCTGGGCCAGTTCGTACCTGAACCGGGCGTCGGCCAGGGCCGAGAGCACCTCGGCGAACGAGTGCAGGGCATCGTCCTCACCCGCCGGGTCCGGCGGCCCGCCGCGGCCCTCGGGCACCTGCCGCGGCAGCGTCGCCAGGACCGCACGGCTGTCCATGTTCACCAGGTGGTCGCGGTGGAGCAGCGCACCGACCTGACGCAGCGACAGCCAGCGGAACCCGTCGAGCGCGGGCACGTCCTCGTCCGTCATGACGACCACGTTGCGGTTCCGCTTGTGCAGGAACCACCAGCCCTGCTCGGACTGGAGCGAGTCGGCGAGCACCCTCCCGTCGCGCCGGTCCCCGGTGAAGTACTCCGTGTACGGCACGCGGCGGCCCCGGTGCACTCCCGTGAAGTTGCTGCGGGTGGCCTGGACGGTCGGTGACAGCTGCAGCCCGTTGACGTTGCCCGGCTCCATCTTGGCCTGCATCAGGCAGTGCACCTCGCCGCGGTGCTCCTTGAGCAGCATGCCGAGCAGCCCGACCTCGCGCTGCACGATGACGGGCTGGGTCCAGCTGCGCGGCCGCTGTCCCTCGGTGCCGAAGTCGGTGGTGGCGCGCAGCCCGGAGACGGAGAAGAACCGGCCGGAGGAGTGCACCAGATCTCCGGTGTCCCGGCAGAAGCGCCAGCCCGGCAGCGAGTCGAGCGGCGCGCGCCGCACGGTGTGGCGATGCCTGCGGCGCTGCTCGTCCAGCCACCGGTCGAAGGAGGCGTCCCGTGCCACGTCGGGAGGCGGTGCGGTCGACGATGAGGCCATGCGGCCATGGTCCGGGGCCCCGCTCGAGGCCCGGTCGACGACGGCCGGCCGGCCCGTCGAGTTCGCGGGCCGGGCGCCGCGGACCACCCCGTGCTCCGGGCCGCGTCAAGCTCTCCTTGAGGAACCGTGTGCACACTTGCCGAACATGAAGGCCCTCATACTGTCGGGAGGGACGGGGTCCCGGCTACGCCCCTTCACCCACTCGACCGCCAAACAACTGCTGCCCGTAGCCAACAAGCCCGTTCTCGTGCACTGCCTGGAGAACATCCGCGACGCGGGCGTCACCGAGGCGGCCGTCGTCGTCGGTACACACGCCGCGGAGATCTTCCAGGTGGTCGGCGACGGTTCCGCGTTCGGGCTCCGTCTCACCTATCTGCACCAGGAACACCCGCTGGGGCTCGCGCACTGCGTCCAGCTCGCGGGCGACTTCCTCGGCGACGACGACTTCGTCATGTGCCTGGCCGACAACGTGCTCGCGGACGGCATGGCGAAGGCCGCCCACGCCTTCGCCGCCGACCGCGCCGACGCGTTGCTGCTCGTGCAGCCGGTGGCCGATCCGCGCGCCTACGGGGTGGCCGAGGTCGGCGCCGACGGCCGGGTGCACCGCCTGGTCGAGAAGCCGGCCGAACCCGCCAGTGACCTCGCCGTGCTCGGCGTCTACTTCTTCACCTCCCGGATCCACCGGGCGGTCGCCGGGCTGCGCCCCAGCGCCCGGGGCGAACTGGAGATCACCGACGCCATCCAGCGCCTCGCCGACGACGGCGCGCTGGTGCGCGCCGAGCGCTACGACGGCTACTGGAAGGACACCGGCAGGGCGGAGGACCTGCTCGACTGCAACCGGGAACTGCTCGGGCGGCTGCCCGGGCCCGCCGTGCACGGGGACGTCGACGCCGCCAGCACCCTGACCGGCCCGGTCGTGATCGAGCCGGGAGCCCGGGTACGCGGCAGCCACCTGGTGGGGCCGCTGGTGATCGGTGCCGGAAGCACGGTGACCGACTGCACCGTCGGGCCGTACGTCTCCGTCGGCCGCGACTGCGTCCTGCGGCAGTCCGCCGTCGCCGACTCGATCCTCCTGGAGGGCGCCGCCGTCGACGGCGTCCCCGCCCTCGACCACTCGATCATCGGCCGGTGGGCCCGGATCGGCCGCTCCACCGCCGCCGGGCACCAGCTGTTCGTCGGAGACCATGCCAACGCGGAGGTGGCGGCGTGAGGCCTCCGCGTGTCCGGTCGGGAGTGCCTCGACCGCGGCTCGTGCTCCGCCGCGGCGCGCCACTGCCCGTACTCCACCGGCCCACGTACCCGGCCTCATGGGTGCTTTGACCGGGGCACGAGCGGCAGGCGAGCCACCCCGGCGAAAGTGGCCGGAGAGCCGAGCCCGGCCGCGACGGCGGCACGCTCCGTGAGAACCGTGCACCGCCGTGCCCCAGGAGGCCGAGGCAGGAGTCCCCGCACGACCTCGACCTCGACCTCGATCGCGACCGTTTCCGCAACCGCGGCCGGCACCCCCTGATGTGCCGCCGGCCCCCAGCCGTTCCCCGCCCGACCGCGGGCCGTATCCCCCTCCCCCCTACCTCTACCTCCTACAAGGAACCTGGAGAGCCATGTCTCGTCGCCTTTTCACCTCGGAGTCCGTGACCGAGGGTCACCCCGACAAGATCGCCGACCAGATCAGCGACGCCGTCCTCGACGCGCTGCTGCGCGAGGACCCGGCGTCCCGCGTCGCCGTCGAGACGCTCATCACCACCGGCCAGGTGCACGTGGCGGGCGAGGTCACGACCAAGGCGTACGCGGACATCCCGGCCCTGGTACGCGACAAGATCCTCGAAATCGGCTACGACTCCTCGAAGAAGGGCTTCGACGGCGCCTCCTGCGGCGTCTCGGTCTCCATCGGCGCTCAGTCCCCGGACATCGCGCAGGGCGTGGACACCGCGTACGAGAAGCGGGTCGAGGGCGACGACGACGAGCTGGACCGGCAGGGCGCGGGCGACCAGGGCCTGATGTTCGGCTACGCCAGCGACGAGACCCCGAACCTGATGCCGCTGCCGGTCGAGCTGGCCCACCGTCTCTCGCGCCGCCTGACCGAGGTCCGCAAGGACGGCACCGTCCCCTACCTGCGCCCGGACGGCAAGACCCAGGTCACCATCGAGTACCAGGGCAGCCGCCCGGTCCGGCTCGACACGGTCGTGGTCTCCTCGCAGCACGCGAGCGACATCGACCTGGGATCGCTGCTCACGCCCGACATCCAGGAGCATGTCGTGCAGTACGTCCTCGACCAGCTCGCGGAGGACGGCATCAAGCTGGAGACCGAGGGCTACCGGCTGCTGGTCAACCCCACCGGGCGGTTCGAGATCGGTGGTCCGATGGGCGACGCCGGCCTCACCGGCCGCAAGATCATCATCGACACCTACGGCGGCATGGCCCGCCATGGTGGCGGAGCCTTCTCCGGCAAGGACCCGTCCAAGGTGGACCGTTCGGCCGCGTACGCGATGCGCTGGGTCGCCAAGAACGTCGTCGCCGCCGGGCTCGCCCGCCGCTGCGAGGTCCAGGTCGCCTACGCGATCGGCAAGGCCGAGCCGGTCGGCCTGTTCGTCGAGACCTTCGGCACCGCGACCGTCCCGCAGGCCGACATCGAGCGGGCCATCTCCGAGGTCTTCGACCTGCGCCCGGCCGCCATCATCCGCGACCTCGACCTGCTCCGCCCGATCTACTCCCGGACCGCCGCCTACGGCCACTTCGGCCGCGAACTGCCCGACTTCACCTGGGAGCAGACCGACCGCGCCGAGCTGCTCAAGGCCGCGGCCGGACTCTGATCCGCCCTCCACCGACCGACGACCGGCCCCAGACCGGCCGGCCGACCCAGCGGCCTCTGCCCCGGCCCACGCACCCAACGGGAGTGCTCACGTGCGTATCGCGGTGTCCGGCTCGATCGCCACGGACCATCTGACCGTGTTTCCCGGCAGGTTCACGGACCAGCTGATCCCCGGACAACTGGACCATGTCTCTCTGTCGTTCCTCGTCGACGACCTCGAAGTACGGCGCGGCGGCGTCGCCGCCAACATCGCCTTCGGGCTCGGCGGGCTCGGCCTGAGACCGCTCCTGATCGGCGCGGTCGGCAGCGACTTCGGGCCGTACGAGGTGTGGCTCAAGGAGCACGGCGTCGACACCGGAGGCGTCCTGGTCTCCGGCGAACGCCAGACCGCCAGGTTCATGTGCACCACCGACCAGGACGCCAACCAGATCGCGGCGTTCTACGCGGGCGCCATGGCCGAGGCGCGCGACATCGACCTGGCGGCCCTGACCGGGGACACCGGGGCCGGCCCGGCCGCCGCCGGCGCCCGGCCGGACCTGGTCCTGATCGCGCCCAACGATCCCGAGGCGATGCTCCGCCACACCCGGCAGTGCCGGGAGCTGGGCATCCCGTTCGCCGCCGACCCCTCGCAGCAGCTCGCCCGCCTCGACGGCGGGCAGGTGCGTGACCTGGTGGACGGCGCCCGCTGGCTCTTCACCAACGAGTACGAGGCCGCCCTGCTGCTCGAACGCACCGGCTGGACCCACGGCCGGATGCTCGACCGGGTCGGCACCTGGATCACCACCCTCGGCGGGAGCGGCGCCCGCGCCGAACGCGCCGACGGCACCTTGCTGCACGTACCCGCCGTGCCCGACGTCCCGGTGGCCGACCCGACCGGCGTCGGTGACGCGTTCCGGGCCGGTTTCCTCGCCGCCACCGCCTGGGGTCTGGCCCTGACGGCCGCCGCCCGGCTCGGCTGCGCGGTCGCGGCCGAGGCGATCCGCACCGTCGGCTCCCAGTCGTACGACGCCACCCCCGACCGGCTCCTCGCCAACCTCACGGCCGCGTACGGCGCCGACGCCGCCGCGGAGTCGGCACCCCACCTGGAGGCCGCCACGCGCGAGGGCGGCGACGCCTCGTGACGGCGGCTGCGGAAACCCTCAGGGAGGCACTCACCTCCCGTGTGGTGGTCGCCGACGGGGCGATGGGCACGATGCTCCAGGCGCAGGACCCGACGATGGAGGACTTCCAGCAGCTGGAGGGCTGCAACGAGGTCCTGAACGTCACGCGCCCCGACATCGTGCGCTCGGTCCACGAGGCGTACTTCTCGGTGGGCGTGGACTGTGTGGAGACCAACACCTTCGGCGCGAACTACGCGGCGCTGGCGGAGTACGACATCGCGGAGCGGAACTTCGAGCTGTCGGAGTCCGGTGCGCGGATCGCGCGTGAGGTCGCCGACGAGTTCACGGCCTCGACCGGCCGGCAGCGCTGGGTCCTGGGCTCGATGGGGCCGGGGACGAAGCTGCCCACGCTGGGCCACATCACGTACGCGACGATCCGGGACGCCTACCAGATCAACGCGGAGGGTCTGCTGACCGGCGGCGCGGACGCGCTGCTGGTGGAGACGACCCAGGACCTGCTCCAGACCAAGTCCTCCCTCATCGGCGCGCGCCGGGCCATGGAGGCCCTCGGCGTCAGCGTCCCGCTGATCTGCTCGGTGACGGTGGAGACGACCGGCACGATGCTGCTCGGTTCGGAGATCGGCGCGGCGCTGACGGCGCTGGAGCCGCTCGGCATCGACATGATCGGGCTGAACTGCGCGACCGGCCCGGCGGAGATGAGCGAGCACCTGCGGTATCTGGCGCGCAACGCCCGCATCCCGCTGTCCTGCATGCCCAACGCCGGCCTGCCCGTGCTGACCAAGGACGGCGCGCACTACCCGCTCTCGGCCGCCGAGATGGCGGACGCGCAGGAGGGGTTCGTCCGCGAGTACGGGCTCTCGCTGGTGGGCGGCTGCTGCGGTACGACACCGGAGCACCTGCGGCACGTGGTGGAGCGGGTTCGGGGCCTTGTGCCCACGGTGCGTGAGCCGCGTCCGGAGCCGGGTGCCGCCTCCCTGTACCAGACGGTGCCGTTCCGGCAGGACACCTCGTACATGGCGATCGGTGAGCGGACGAACGCCAACGGGTCGAAGAAGTTCCGCGAGGCGATGCTGGAGGCCCGTTGGGACGACTGTGTGGAGATGGCGCGCGACCAGATCCGCGAGGGCGCGCACATGCTGGACCTGTGCGTGGACTACGTGGGCCGTGACGGCGTCGCGGACATGAAGGAGCTGGCCGGGCGCTTCGCGACCGCGTCCACCCTTCCCGTCGTGCTGGACTCGACCGAGGTTCCCGTGATCCGGGCGGGCCTGGAGATGCTCGGCGGGCGCGCCGTCATCAACTCCGTGAACTACGAGGACGGTGACGGGCCGGAGTCGCGTTTCGCGAAGGTGACCCGCCTCGCCCAGGAGCACGGTGCCGCGCTGATCGCGCTGACCATCGACGAGGAGGGCCAGGCCAGGACCGTCGACGACAAGGTCGCCATCGCGGAGCGGCTGATCGCGGACCTGACGGGGAACTGGGGGATCCGGGAGTCGGACATCCTCATCGACACGCTGACCTTCACCATCTGCACCGGCCAGGAGGAGTCCCGGGGCGACGGCATCGCGACGATCGAGGCGATCCGCGAGCTCAAGCGCCGCCACCCGGACGTGCAGACCACGCTCGGTCTCTCCAATATTTCCTTCGGCCTCAACCCGGCCGCCCGTGTCCTGCTGAACTCGGTCTTCCTGGACGAGTGCGTGAAGGCGGGCCTGGACTCGGCGATCGTCCACGCGAGCAAGATCCTGCCGATCGCCCGCTTCGACGAGGAGCAGGTCGAGGTCGCACTGGATCTGATCTACGACCGGCGCGGCGAGGACTACGACCCGCTGCAGAAGCTGATGGCGCTCTTCGAGGGCGTCAACATGAAGTCGATGAAGGACGGGCGGGCGGAGGAGCTCCTCGCGCTGCCCCTGGAGGAGCGGCTTCGGCGCCGCATCATCGACGGGGAGAAGAACGGCCTGGAGACGGACCTCGACGAGGCCCTTCAGACCCGGCCCGCCCTCGCCATCGTCAACGACACCCTGCTGGAGGGCATGAAGGTCGTCGGTGAGCTGTTCGGCTCCGGCCAGATGCAGCTGCCGTTCGTCCTCCAGTCGGCCGAGGTCATGAAGACGGCCGTGGCCCACCTCGAGCCGCACATGGAGAAGTCCGACGACGAGGGCAAGGGCACGATCGTCCTCGCCACCGTCCGCGGCGACGTCCACGACATCGGCAAGAACCTCGTCGACATCATCCTGACGAACAACGGCTACAACGTCGTCAATCTCGGCATCAAGCAGCCCGTCTCGGCGATCCTGGAGGCCGCCGAGGAGCACAAGGCCGACGTCATCGGCATGTCCGGCCTCCTCGTGAAGTCCACCGTGATCATGAAGGAGAACCTGGAGGAGCTGAACCAGCGCAAGCTGGCCGCCGACTTCCCCGTCATCCTCGGCGGCGCCGCGCTCACCCGCGCCTACGTCGAGCAGGACCTCCACGAGATCTACGACGGCGAGGTCCGCTACGCCCGCGACGCGTTCGAGGGCCTGCGCCTGATGGACGCCCTGATCGCGGTCAAACGAGGCGTCCCCGGCGCCGCCCTCCCCGAACTCAAACAGCGCCGCGTCCCGAAGCGGGAGCTGGTACTGGAGGAACCGCAGGACGTCGGACGCTCCGACGTCGCCACCGACAACCCGGTGCCCGCCCCGCCGTTCCGGGGCACCCGCGTCGTCAAGGGCATCCAGCTCAAGGAGTACGCCTCCTGGCTGGACGAGGCCGCCCTCTTCAAGGGCCAGTGGGGACTCAAGGGGGACACCGTCGAGAGCGAGGGCCGGCCGCGGCTGCGGATGTGGCTCGACCGGCTGCGGACGGAGAACCTGCTGGAGGCGGCCGTGGTCCACGGCTACTTCCCCTGCGTCTCCAAGGGCGACGACCTGATCATCCTGGACGAGCACGGCGCCGAGCGCACGCGCTTCACCTTCCCGCGCCAGCGCCGCGGCCGCCGCTTGTGCCTGGCCGACTTCTTCCGCCCGGAGGAGTCCGGCGAGACCGATGTGGTCGGCCTCCAGGTCGTCACCGTCGGCTCCAGGATCGGCGAGGCCACGGCCGAGCTCTTCGCGGCCGACTCGTACCGCGACTACCTCGAACTGCACGGACTGTCCGTCCAGCTCGCCGAGGCCCTCGCCGAGTACTGGCACGCCCGCGTCCGCGCCGAACTCGGCATCGACGGCAGTGATCCGTCCGCGATGGAAGGCATGTTCCGCACCGAGTACCAGGGCTGCCGCTACTCGCTCGGCTACCCGGCCTGCCCGGACCTGGAGGACCGCGCCAAGATCGCCGAGCTGCTCCGGCCGGAACGTATCGGCGTCCAGCTCTCCGAGGAGTTCCAGCTCCACCCCGAGCAGTCCACCGACGCCATCGTGATCCACCACCCCGAGGCGAGCTACTTCAACGCGGGCAAAGGACGCTGATGCCGACCTTCTCCTTCGAGTTCTTCCCGCCGAGGACGCCGGCGGGTGAGCGGACCCTGTGGCGCGCCCTGCGCCGCGTCGAGGCACTGCGCCCCGACTACGTCTCCGTCACCTACGGGGCCGGCGGCTCCTCCCGGGACCGCACCGTCGACCTCACCCGCCGCATCGCCGCCGAGACGACGCTGCGCCCGGTCGCCCACCTCACGGCCGTCGGGCACTCGGTGGCCGAGCTGCGGCAGATCATCGGGCAGTACGCCGACGCGGGCATCCGCGACGTCCTCGCGCTGCGCGGAGACCCGCCCGGTGATCCGCTCGGCACCTGGACCCCCCACCCCGAGGGCTTGACGCACGCCTACGAGCTGGTCGAACTCGTCCGCTCCCTGGGCGGGTTCACCATCGGCGTGGCGGCGTTTCCGGAGCGCCACCCGCGCTCGCCGGACTGGGAGAGCGAGATCCGGCACTTCGTGGCCAAGTGCCGGGCGGGTGCCGACTACGCGATCACGCAGATGTTCTTCCACGTCGAGGACTATCTGCGGCTCCGGGACCGGGTCGCCGCCGCCGGCTGCGACATCCCGATCATCCCCGAGATCATGCCCGCGACCGACGTACGCCAGATCGGCCGTTTCGCCGAACTCAGCGGCGCCTCCTTCCCCGAAGAACTGGCCCGCCGGCTCGAAGCCGTCCGCGACCAGCCCCACGAGGGACACCGGATCGGTGTCGACCACGCCACCGCCATGGCCGAGAGGCTGCTCGCCGAGGGCGCCCCCGGCCTGCACTACATCACGCTGAACAAGTCCACCGCGACGGCGGAGATCCACCGCAACGTGCTGGGCTCGGCAGCGGACTTCGTCCCGAACCCAAGGAGCACACATGTCCTCGCCCACGGCTGACTTCACGGACTTCAAGGTCGCCGACCTCTCCCTGGCCGCCTTCGGCCGCAAGGAGATCACCCTCGCCGAGCACGAGATGCCCGGTCTGATGGCGATCCGCAAGGAGTACGCCGCTTCGCAGCCCCTCGCGGGCGCCCGGATCACCGGCTCGCTCCACATGACGGTCCAGACGGCCGTGCTCATCGAGACCCTCGTCGCCCTCGGCGCCGAGGTGCGCTGGGTGTCGTGCAACATCTACTCCACCCAGGACCACGCGGCCGCCGCGATCGCCGCGGCCGGCATCCCGGTCTTCGCCTGGAAGGGCGAGACCCTGGAGGAGTACTGGTGGTGCACGGAGCAGGCCCTGACCTGGCCGGGGCAGGCGGGGCCGAACATGATCCTCGACGACGGCGGAGACGCCACCCTCCTCGTCCACAAGGGCGTCGAGTACCAGAAGACGGGCCGGCTCCCGGCCGCCGACAACGAGGAACTCGCCGTCGTCCGCACCCTGCTGGAGTCGAGCTCCATCGACTGGACCGCCCTCGCCTCGGAGATCCGTGGTGTGACGGAGGAGACCACGACGGGTGTGCACCGTCTGTACGAGATGCAGCGTGACGGTGTCCTCCTGTTCCCGGCGATCAACGTCAACGACGCGGTGACCAAGTCGAAGTTCGACAACAAGTACGGCTGCCGCCACTCCCTGGTCGACGGCATCAACCGCGCCACCGATGTTCTGATCGGCGGCAAGGTCGCGGTCGTCTGCGGCTACGGCGACGTCGGCAAGGGCTGCGCGGAGTCGCTGCGCGGCCAGGGCGCGCGCGTCATCGTCACCGAGATCGACCCGATCTGTGCCCTGCAGGCCGCCATGGACGGCTACCAGGTCACGACCCTGGACGACGTCGTCGAGATCGCCGACATCTTCATCACGACCACGGGCAACAAGGACATCATCATGGCCTCGGACATGGCCAGGATGAAGCACCAGGCGATCGTCGGGAACATCGGTCACTTCGACAACGAGATCGACATGGCCGGCCTGGCGAAGATCGACGGCGTCGTCAAGGACGAGGTCAAGCCGCAGGTGCACACCTGGACGTTCCCGGACGGCAAGGTGATCATCGTGCTGTCGGAGGGCCGTCTGCTGAACCTGGG
>NZ_JBEPDM010000047.1:0-53988 GCF_040300305.1 Streptomyces sp. NPDC000410 | reverse complement strand
GCGCCCAGACGGACGTTCTCCTCGCCGACCTCCCATTCGCGCAGCTCGACGATGCGGTTCAGGTCCAGGAGGTACTCGGGCCGTCGGTGGTCGAAATTGATCTCGACCATGATGTCGGTACCACCCGCGATCGGCACCGCCGTGGGGTACTCGGCCTTCGCGGCGAGCGCCTCCTCCCAACTGGCGGGGCGAAGGAAGTCCATGAGCGGCTCTTCTCTTTCGTGTCGGGTCTTCGTGTCCGGATGCGTAGAAGTAGACCGAGCGATCAAGCCAACGAGGCAGTCACCGATCCCCCAGAACCGGCTTGTTCTTCGCCTGTGGACCACCGTGCTTTCTCACTGCCTCACGCCTGTGAGCTGCGACGATTCATGTTCTGGAAGCGTGTGACCAGGTAAGGGCATGAGAGAGTGGCGGCCATGCGGCTACGTGAACTCTTGGACGGTCTGGGGCTGTTCCTGCTGGTGGGCCAGGACCCCGACGGCAGCGTTCCCGATCGAGCCGTACGCGCCGTCCTGACCACCGACCTGGCCGACCCCGGTCGCTTCCTCGCCGGTGGCGAACTCGTCCTCACCGGGCTCGCCTGGTGGCAGGAGGACGGAGACGCGGAGTCGTTCGTACGCGTCCTCGTCCGAGCGGGCGTCACGGTCCTCGCCGCCGGCGAAGCCGAACACGGACTCGTCCCGGACGACCTCGTGCACGCCTGCCGGCGCCACGGCCTTCCGCTCGTTGCCGTAAAGCCGGACATATCGTTCACCACGATCACCGAGCACGTCCTGCGCCGTCTGGACCACCAGCACGTCGGCAGCCTTGCCGCCATGGTCGAACGTCATCGACGGCTCCTCACCGGCCCGGGTGTCCCGGACTCCGTAGGCGTCCCGGACGCCGTACTGGAGCTCTTGCAGCAGAGCCTCGGCGTCGACGTGCGCGTCCTGTCCCCGACCGGGCGCCAGATCTCCGGGGCCCGCCCTCCGCTGCGTGCCAAGACGGCGGCGGCGCTGGCCGGGAGGTATCTCGCCGCACGCCGCTCGGGCGAGGCGGCTCCCCATCGGGTCACGATCGGGGACCGGCACTACTCACTCGTGCCGGTACGCGACGCCGCCGGGCCGTCGGCATCGTCGGCCGCGACGGGCGATGCCGCCGAACTGGGCGACTGGCTGCTCGTCGTGGAGGCCGACACGTCGACCTGGCCCGCGACAGACACGGAACTCCTCGACCGGATCATCGAACTGGTCGCCGACGCGCGATCCGCGCACGAGCAGGCGAAGTCGGCGCTGCAGGACCTGGCCCGCCGGTTCCTCGACCTGCTGCAAAGCCGCGTCCCACCCGACGAGATCCCCGTCCGGCTGAGCAGCACCGCGCAGGCCGTCGTCAGCCAGAAGTACACCTGGCAGCGCTGTCAGTTCGTGATTGCCAGGGGCGAGTGGCACGGAGACCGCCCGATCCCCGCCTCGGCCCTGCGCGTACTCCTGGAGGAGGCCCTGATCCAGCCGGACGGCCCGGTCCCGGTCTCGCCGCAGGACATCGCCGGCACCGTCGACGGCGAAGAGGCCGTGGTTTTCGTCCTGGTACCCGAGCCCACGGACGCGCTCCCCGAACCGTCCCTCGACTGCGCCGCCCTCCAGCGGAGGCTCGCCGCGGCACTCGCGCGCTGGCTCGGCCCGACGGGCAGCGTCTCCATCGGTGTCGGTTCTCCGGTGGGAGCACCCAGGAACGCACGCCGAGCGCTCAACGAGGCCCGCACCGCGCTGCGCGTCGCCGACGACGCCCCGGAACGCGTGACCGTGCGCGGCCCTGACGACCTCACCTCGCACATCCTGTCGCTGCTGCCCCTCATCCCGGCCGACACCCGGAAAGCCTTCGCCGCCCGTCTGCTCGGCCCCTTGCGCGATCACGACAGCCGCCACCAGACCGACCTGCTGCCCACGCTGGAGAGGTTCCTGGAGTGCGACGGGTCCTGGACCACGTGTGCCGCCCAACTCCATCTGCACGTCAACTCGTTGCGCCACCGCATCGCCCGCATCGAGCAGCTCACCGGCCGGGACCTGGCCCGGCTCGAGACCAGACTGGACTTCCTCGCGGCCCTGAGGGTCGGCTGAGCCACCCGGGATCCAGGCCCGGCCGGGCGGGCCGTCGCACCACCGCGGGAGGTCAGGTCCTGCGCCCGGCCGCCCGCCGCGGGAGCTCAGGTCCTGCGCCCGGCCGCCCGCCACCGCGGCGCGAGCACCGACCAGATCTCCTCGTCGTGCCGCTTGCCCCGGTACAGGTAGCTCTCCCGCAGCACGCCGTCCTTCGTCATGCCGAGCCGCCGGGCCACGGCGATGCTCGGCTCGTTCGAGGACGAGACCCACCACTCCACGCGGTGGATGCCCCGTTCCTCGACGGCCCAGTCGATGAGCACCCGCACGGCCCGGGTCACCAGGCCTCTGCCCACCGCCGCCGGCTCCAGCCAGCAGCCCGCCTCGGCGATGCCCTGCGCGAGGTCCATCCTGCGCAGCAGGACCGCGCCGACCAGCGTGCCGTCCGTCCAGATGCCGCAGATCCGCCCGGCGTCGGCGGCGGTCTTCTCGGCGTACGCCTGGAGGAACGCCCGGCTCGACTCCAGATCCGTGACGACGTCGGGCAGCCCGTTGTGCTGCCCGATGAACTCCCGTCCTCGGTCGATGTGGGCCAGGAACTCCTCGGCCTGCCACGGTTCGAGCGGGCGCAGCTCCGCGCCGTCCTCGCCCAGGGATATCGCGTACATCGTCACCTTCCACCGTCGGAATGGGGATCATCGCGCACCGACCAAAGCCCTAGCAGCGCTAGACAACAGATCCCCGCTAGGGCTAACGTTGCCTTTGTTCCTAGCGGCGCTAGAAAAACTCAGTGGGGGATCCCATGTCCAAGCAGCGCATCACCACCGTCCTGGCCGTCCTGACCGGCGCCACCGTCCTCTTCTTCGGGATCAACTTCATCCTGAACCCGACGAGCGCTCCCGACGGCTACGGCATCAACCCCTGGCCGACGGGCAACGCCGACGGCTACTTCGTCGTGAAGGGCGTTCGCGATATCGCCGTCGGATCCACCGTCCTCCTCCTCCTCGCCCTGGGTCAGCGCCGCGCCCTGGGGTGGGTGATCCTGATCGACGCGATCATGCCGCTGGGCGACGCGCTCGCGGTCGTCACGCACGGCGGCACGCTCGCCACCGCGCTGAGCGTGCACGTGTCGGCGGCCGTCGTCGTGATCGCGACCGCGGTGCTCCTGCTCACGGAGAAGACCCCGGTGAAGGCCACGGAGAAGGCCACGGAGAAGACTGCGGAGAAGGCCCCCGCGCGGGCCTGACAGCAGGGCCCGCGCCCTCCAGAACCCGTCCGGCCCAGCACCCCGCTCATCCCGACCGAACCGCAACACCCGCCCCGAGAACCAACGGAACAGAGACGGCGACCATGCGCATCAAACTCGTCCACGCACTTGCCCTGCTTGCCACCGGCCTCCTCGCCGGCGCGTTCAGCTACGGCGCGGCCAACCTCGTCCCCACGTTCAATGCCGTACCGCTCGACATGCGGCTGTCGTTCCACGCCGAGTTGATGAAGATGAACGGCATCACCGTGCAGTCGGCCATGGCCGTGTCGGCACTGAGCTCCCTCGCTCTCGCCACCCTGACACGCGGTCGCGCCCGGCTGATCGCGGGTACGGCAGGCCTGTTGGCCATCGCGTCCTTCCTGATAACGCGGCTCGGCAACGTACCGATCAACGGCCGGATCAAGGAATGGGCGCTGACCTCGGCACCGGCCAATCACGCGGAGATCCTGCAGCGCTGGGAACTGTTCAACAGCGCGCGCACGCTGACCGCCCTCGTGGCCTTCGCGCTGCTGATCTTCCTCGCCGTCCGCGGGCTGCCCGCGGCGACCCGCTCCGCGCTCGACCGGGCGGACAAGTCCGAGAGCAAGTCCTAGAGCCGCTCAGAGGTAGCGCGCGTACCCGTCCAGTACGCGCAGCACCTCCGCCTCCCCCGCCGGAGGCAGTTGCAGCACCACCTCCTCGATGCCCAGCTCGGCGTAGTGCGCGAGCTTTCCCGGGGTCGGCAGGACTGCGTACGGCACGATCTGGAGCGCCTTCGGGTCGCGGCCCGCCCGCTCCCAGACCTCCCGGAGGGCCGGGACGGTCTCGGTCAGGCCCCGGCCGCCGATCGGCAGCCAGCCGTTCGCGTACTCGGCGATCTGGGCGAAGAGCTTGGGGCCCGCTCCCCCGCCGATCAGCGTGCGCGGCGCGGCGCCGGAGGCCGGCTTCGGGTACGCGTACGACGCCCGTACGGAGCCGAAGTCGCCTTCGTACGCGGTCGGTTCGGGCGACCACAGGGCGCGCATCAGCAGCATCCGGTCCCGGCCGAGATCCCGCCGGGTCGACCACTCGACACCGTGGTCGGCGGCCTCCTCCCGGTTCCAGCCGAAGCCGAGGCCGAGGGTGAAGCGGCCGCCGGAGAGGTGGTCGAGGGTCGCGATCTGCTTGGCGAGGCCGATCGGGTCGTGCTGGGCGATGAGGGTGACGCCCGTGCCGAGGCCGAGCCGGGTCGTGACGGCTGCGGCCTGGGCGAGCGCGACGAAGGGGTCGAGCGTACGGCCGTACTCGGGCGGGAGGTCCCCGCCCGCCGGGTAGGCGGTCGTCCGTTCCACCGGGATGTGGGTGTGCTCGGGAAGGTACAGGCCGGCGAAGCCCCGCTCCTCCAGCTCACTCGCGAGCCTGAGCGGAGTGATCGTTTCATCGGTCAGGAAGATCGTCGTCGCGATACGCATCAGGGCGTTTCCTCCGAAGTCATGTCCCGGCAAGCAACTGCGAGTTGACTACACCACATGTGCCAGGAAGAGAACGGAAGCAATCGCTTCAGCAGACGCGGGCTCTTCGTGACGGGGGCCGCCGCCGCGCTTACCCTGGGGCCTGTGAGCTTCGCCGAAGCCGCCGACGGGACCACCACCGAAGTCGTGCGCGGCACGCTCCCGCCCGGCTCCCCCGACTTCGTGTACCTCCCCGTCCGCATCCCGCGCGGCGTCGCGGAGATCCGGGTCTCGTACGCGTACGAGAAGCCGCCCGTCCCCGCCGGCACCCAGGGCAACGCCCTCGACATCGGCATCTTCGACGAGCGGGGGACCGAGCTCGGGGGCGCGGGCTTCCGGGGGTGGTCGGGCGGGGCCCGCAGTGAGTTCTTCATCCGGGGCGACGACGCGACGCCCGGCTACATCCCGGGGCCGATCCGGGCCGGGACCTGGTACATCGCCCTCGGGCCGTACACCGTCGCCCCGCAGGGACTGCCGTACACGGTCACCGTCACGCTCACGTACGGCGAGGCGGCGACGACCCCCGAGCCGGTGTACCCGCCCGAGCGGGCCAGGGGGCGGGGGCGGGACTGGTACCGGGGCGACTGCCACCTCCACTCCTGGTACTCGGACGGCAGGCGCCCCCCCGCCGAGATCGCCGCTCTCGCCCGCGCCGCCGGGCTCGACTTCATCAACAGCAGCGAGCACAACACGCACGCGGCGCACGCGCACTGGGCGCAGGCGGCCGGGGACGATCTGCTCGTGCTCCTCGGGGAGGAGGTCACGACCCGCAACGGGCACGTCGTCGCCGTCGGCACCGACCCCGGCACGTTCATCGACTGGCGCTACCGGGCCCGCGAGAACCGCTTCGGCCGCTTCGCCCGCGAGATCCGCCGGGCCGGGGGCCTGGTGGTGCCCGCCCACCCGCACGCCACGTGCATCGGCTGCGCCTGGAAGTTCGGCTTCGGCGAGGCGGACGCGGTCGAGGTGTGGAACGGCCCGTACACGCCCGACGACGAGGTGTCCCTCCAGGCCTGGGACGCGGCCCTCGCCAAGGGCCGCCGGCTCCCGGCCATGGGCAGCAGCGACGCCCACCGCGATCCCGACCGCGTGGGCACCCCGCAGACCGTGGTCCTCGCCGACGACCTGACCCGCGAGGCGATCCTGGACGGTATCCGGGCGGGGCGTTCGTACGTCGCCGAGTCGAAGGACGTGTCGGTGGCGCTGAGCGCGGCGGGCGGGCGCGGGCGGCACGCGGGCATCGGCGAACGGCTGCGCGTCGACGCCGACGAGCCGGTGACCGTGCAGCTGGAGGTGACCGGCGCGCCCGGCCGCACGGCGCGCCTCGTCACCGACCAGGGCGTGCTGCACACCGCCACGCTTCCGGCGGAGGGTCCGGGGGCGGTGGAGTGGCGTACGACGGCGGCCTACGCGGCGTACGTACGGGCGGAGGTGCGGCACGCGGCGGTGGTCCCCGGGCTGCCGGGGCCACTGGCGGCCTTCACCAATCCGGTGTTCCTGGGCCGGAGTTGAGCGCTCGTTGAGAGCGGACACCGCGCGGCAAAATCCTTCATGCACGCGCTGGATCTGCTGTTAGGCTCCTTGAGTTTTGCATGCGCATGGGGAGAGCAGGGCCGGGGGGCCACAGATTTCACACGCCGCAGACAGCCGCGCGCGACGCGCGGGCTGCGCTGTCGTCTCGCCATGCCGTGCCATCGCTATGGGGAGGTTTTCGTTGCACAAAAGCAAGATCATCGGTGTGGCACTCGTGCCCACGCTGACGCTGACGCTGGGTGTCGTCGGCGCGGGTATCACCACGGCACTCGTGACCGCCGCGCCGGCCGCCGCGGCAGAGGCCGGGCCGTGGGCGTGGGGCGCCCAGAGCGCGCTGTCCGCGGCGGGCGAGCACAACTCCCTCCAGGGCCTCAAGATCACCTCGGACGGCACCGCCGTCCTCGTGTTCGTCCGGAAGGCGGCAGACGGTGGCCAGGAGCTCTGGGCCCGCACGCAGCCTGCCAAGAGCACGGCCTGGAGCGCCCCGACCCGCGTGGCCGAGCTGCCCGGCACGGTCGTGGTCAAGCTGATCACCGGGCAGGACGGTTCGGCGACGGTGGCCTGGCTGGACTACTACACCGGTGGGGTCGGCTACACGTACAGCTCGTCCACGCTCCTGGCAGGGGCCGGCGCCTGGACGCCCCCCGCCCGCATCTCGACGGTGTCCGACCCGGCCTGGCTGTCCCTGGCGAGCGGCCCTGACGGACGTCTCGTGGCGGTGTGGACCAGCTTCGGGGACCTCGCCCAGGGCCGTGCCGGCGAGGGACTGTACGTCTCCGAGCTTCCCGCTCGCGGCGTGGCCTGGTCGACACCCGTCAAGTTCACCGACAATCTCTCCTACGATCCGTCAGCGACGGTCGCACCGGACGGCACGACAACAGTCGCCTGGCGGGACAGCTACGACTTGGGCAACGAGCCGCTCGCGCGGGTCGTGACGCGGGCCCCGGGCGCAACCGAGTGGAGTACGCCCCAGGGCATCGGGAGCGGGTCCGTCGACGGCGTCCGTCTGCAGTCGGCCGCGAACGGCGCCACCCTTCTGAGCTGGGTTCAGACCGGCAGCCAGCACTTCGCCTACCGTCCTGCGGGCAGCACGCAGTGGGGTGGTGCCGAGGCGTTCCCGGAGGCGACGAACAGCTTCGTCACACCGCTGCTCGGCCCCGCGGGCGAGGTGACGGCCGTGTGGGACAACTTCGACGGCCTGCGGACTGCCACCCGCTCGGCGACCGGCACCTGGACGCAGCCCCAGACGCTGAGCAAGTTCGGTGTGAACACGCTCTGGGAGCCCAGCGTCGGCGCCGACGGTACGGTCAACCTCCTGTGGGTGGACGGCAAGCAGCTGATGGCCGCCACACGCACGGGCGGCACCTGGGCACAGCCGGTGGCCGTGGGCCAGGCCCACACCGAGGCACTCGGCCCGACGGGCAAGAGCGTCACCGACAAGGACGGCCGGGCCGTCGCCGTCTGGAACCGGGAGACCGGGTCCGACAGCAAGGGCGACGACATCCACCAGATGTGGACGGTGGCCTCCTCGCCGAGGCCCGCCACGCCTGCCAAGCGCCGGGACTACGTCGGCAACGACGGCTTCCCCGACCTGTACGCCCGGTCCGCCACCGGCGCCCTCCTCGTCTACCAGGGCAACGCCAACCACGCCGTCTCCGCCAAGGCCGACGGCGGCATCTGGCCCACCACCTCCACCATCGTCCCCTTCGGCGACCTCGACGGCGACGGCACCAACGACACCCTCGTCCGCGAAGCCGACGGCGTCCTGTACCGCTACAGCCCGCCACGCGGCAAGGCCGTCACCCCCCAGTCCGGACACGTCATGGTCAGCACCGGCTGGGAGAGGTACGACGGCCTCACCTACTCCGGCGACCTCACGGGTGACAAGCGCCCCGACCTCGTCGCCCGCGAGATCGCCACCGGCGACCTCCATCTCTTCGCCGCCACCACAACCGGCGGCCTCGCCTCCCTCGGCAAGAAGATCGGCACCAGCTGGAAGTCCCTGACCATCGTCGGCGCGGGTGACCTCAACGGAGACAAGCACGCCGACCTCGTCGCCCGTACCACCACCGGCGACCTCTACCGCTACTACGGCACCGGCAAGGGCACCATCTCCTCCGGCGCCAAGATCGGTTCCGGCTGGGGCGGCATGGCCGACTTCGTCGGCATCGGCGACCTCACCCGCGACGGCAAGGACGACATCCTCGGCCGCACCAAGACCGGCGACCTCTACCGGTACAACGGCAACGGCACCGGCGGCATCGGCTCCGGCACCAAGATCGGCACCGGCTGGAAGAACTTCACCAGCGTCAGCTGACGCGCGGAAGAACCGGAGCCCGGCCCCGAGGAAAGGGGGCCGGGCTCCGGCCGTACTCAGCTGACGGGCCATCCGCGCGGCGCGGCCGGAAGCCTTGTCGGAGTCGGTGGTCTTCTCGTCTGGTGGCCAACTAGCTTGCCAGTCGCCGCACATGAAGTACGCTCCCTGAAGATCGCATGGGCATGGGGGAGAGCAGGCCGGGGGGCCACAGACTTCACACGCCGCAGACAGCCGCGCGCGACGCGCGCGCTGGACTGTCGCCTCGCCATGCCGTGCCATTGCTATGGGGAGACTCTTTGAAGCACAAGAGCAGAATCATCGGTGCGGCACTCGTGCCCACACTGACGCTGACGCTGGGTGTCGTCGGCGCGGGTATCACCACGGCGGTCGTGACGGCCGCACCGGCCGCCGCGGCCGAACGGACGTGGGGTGCGCCCGCCGCGCTGACCGACACGAGCGGTAACACGAGCCCGGGCGTGAAGGTCACCACGGACGGCACCGCCGTCACCGTGTGGGTCCGTGGCACGGGCGTCGACCCGCAGGAGATCTGGGGCGCCACCCGCCCGGCCGGGGCCACCGCGTGGAGCGCCCCGGTCCGTATCGCCGCCGACCAGCGCCAGGTGACCGGCGTCGAGCTGGTCACCGGGAAGGACGGTTCGGCCACGGTGGCCTGGGACCGTACCAACGCCGAAGGCCTCGACTCGTACAGCACGTCGACGCTCCTGCCCGGCGCCGCGGCGTGGACGGCGCCCGCGCCGATCACCTCGGCGCCCTTCGCGCACGAACTCGTCCTGGCGAGCGGACCCGGCGGCCGTCTCACCGCCGTGTGGGACGGCGACCCGACTTCGGGCGAGAACGACGAGGACGCGGGGCTGTACGTCTCCGACCTGTCGGCGCCCGGCGGGACCTGGTCGGACGCGGTCCGGATCGACGCCGGGCCCGTCTACGACGTGAAGGCGACGGCGGCGGGCGACGGCACGGTGACGGTCGCCTGGCAGAGCGGCGTCCAGGGCATCGACGCGGACCTGCTGCGCGTGTCGACGCGGGCGGCGGGTGCGAGCGAGTGGAGCACCCCGAAGATCGTCAAGGGCGGCAACCATTCCCCGATCGACATCGACCTCCAGTCGAGCGCGAACGGCGCCGCTCTGCTCAGCTGGTGGGATCTCGATGCCGGTCCCCAGTTCGTCTACCGGCCCGCGGGCAGCGCGACGTGGGGCCCGGCCGAGAACCTCCCGGCGTACGAGTCCCAGATGACCAAAACCGGCCCGCAGCTCGAGACCGACGGCCGGGTGACGGCCGTGTGGGGCACCTACAGCGACCAGATCCAGACGGCCACCCGCTCGGTGGCCGGCACGTGGTCGCCGACCCGGACGGTGGGCAACGGCAGCCCGTTCAACCTCTGGTCCCCGAGCATCGGCCGTGACGGCTCGCTCGCGGCCATGTGGACGACGTCCACCGGGGAGCTGTGGGCCGTCACGCGCTCGGGCGGCACCTGGGGCCAGCCCGTGAAGGTCGGCACGGCCAACTACGACGCGGAGGGCTCCGTCGCCACCGGGACGGACGGCCGCGCCGTCGCCGTGTGGAACAAGGAGCTCGGGCAGACGGGCGATTCCTACACGATCAACCAGGTGTGGACGGCGGCCACGGGCGCCCCGAAGCCCACGGGTCCCGCCAAGCGCCGTGACTACGTCGGCAACGACGGCTACCCGGACCTGTACGCGCGCGGGACGGACGGCTCGCTGTCCGTCTACCAGGGCACCGCGGCCGGGACGGTGTCGGTGAAGACGGACGGCGGTATCTGGCCGGCCACCTCCACCGTCGTCCCGTTCGGTGACCTGACCGGTGACGGCGCGAACGACACTCTCGTGACGAACGCGGCGGGTGAGCTGTACCGCTACATGCCGCAGCGGGGCACCGCGGTGACCCCGCAGTCCCCGAAGGCGAAGATCGGCTCCGGCTGGGCGGCCTTCGACGGCCTGACGTACTCGGGCGACTTCACGGCCGACGGCCTGCCGGACCTGGTCGCACGCCAGACGGCGACCGGTGACCTGTACCTGTTCGCGGGTACGAAGGCGGGCGGCTTCGTCCGTACCGGGAAGATCGGCACCAGCTGGAAGTCCCTGACCATCGTCGGCGCCGGCGACCTCAACAAGGACAAGCACGCCGACCTCATCGCCCGCACCACCACCGGCGACCTCTACCGCTACTACGGCACCGGCAAGGGCACCATCTCCTCCGGCACCAAGATCGGCTCCGGCTGGGGCGGCATGGCCGACTTCGTCGGCATCGGCGACCTCACCGGCGACGGCAAGGACGACGTCCTCGGCCGCACCAAGACCGGCGACCTCTACCGGTACAACGGCAACGGCACCGGCGGCATCGGCTCCGGCACCAAGATCGGCACCGGCTGGAAGTCCTTCACCAGCGTCAGCTGACGAACAAAGCACCGGACGGGCCGGATCACGCAGACCGCGGATCCGGCCCGTCCCTGTGTTTCAGGGGGCTGCCCCGCCTCGGGCAGCTGGAGACGGCCCCTGCGTTCGAGATGGACCTCCCCGTGCCCCGACCGTGGCTACTCTGGCCGGGGCACCCCCTTGGAGGACACCGTGAGCAGCATGACCCCCGAGCAGATCCAGCGTATGCACGAGGTGGTCGAGCACCTCTCCGCGTATGCCGAGCACCTCGAGAAGGGCTGGAAGGTCGAGACCACGGACGGGGAAGTGAAGCTCGTCATGATGAGCCCGAACCTGCCCCACAGCACCAACGTCGATGTCTTCCGCAGCCAGATCACGCAGCAGACACCGGGCATCTCGGCCATCAATGACACCGACATGGCCGACCCCGCCACCGGTCTGGAAAAGGTCCCCGATCTGATGGCATTCGTCACCGCGGACGTCGACCCGCAGGCCGAATCCATCGATCCCCGAGCCGTGCTGCTCGTCGTTGAGATCGTCTCGAAGAGCAACCCGAAGAACGACCTCGTCACGAAGCTGGCGGACTACCCGAGGATGGGCATCCCGCTCTACGTCGTCGTGGACCCCCGCGACGCCACGATCGCCGTGCACTCGGAGCCGAAGGACGGCCCCGACGGGCTGAAGTACCGCTCCTCCATCCCGTACGCCTTCGGCGACACCGTGCCCGCCGGGAAGTGGTCGTTCGACACCAGTGAGCTCGTCCGCTACAAGTGACCGGAAGCACCGGAGCCCGGCCCCCCGAGGAAAGGGGGCCGGGCTCCGGCCGTACTCAGCCGGCGGAAGATCGCAACGAGCCACGGCTCAGTCGGCGACCACCAGCGACGGGGACTCCTTCGTCAGCACCTCGCCGCGGAAGAAGGCCGGGCTACGGCGCTGCATGACCAGCATGATGACCACGCCGAGGAGCAGCAGGCCGACGCCGATGACGAAGACCGAGCCGACGCCGAAGACCGCGGAGCCGGAGCCGTAGGCCGGGTCCCACATGTCGTAGAGGGTCTTGCCGAAGACGCCGGTGAGCAGGACGCCGCCGAGGACCGGGAAGAGGCCCTTGAAGGCGAAGTCGCGGGCCGAGCGGAACAGCTCGCGGCGGAAGTACCAGGCGCAGGCGAAGGCGGTCAGCGCGTAGTAGAAGCAGATCATGAGGCCGAGCGCGTAGATCGTGTCGACCAGGACGTGCTCGCTGACCAGGGACATGATCGTGTAGAACGCGCCGGTGGCGACGCCCGCGACGACCGTGGCCTTGCCGGGGACCTTGAAGCGGGGGTGGACCTTCGCGAAGGACGCGGGCAGGGCCTCGTAGGTCGACATCGCCAGAACTGTGCGGGCCACTGGGATGAAGGTGGTCTGGAGGCTGGCGGCGGCCGAGGCGAGGACGGCGACGAAGAGCGCGATCCCGAGCACCGGGCCCATGACCGGGCCGGCGAGGGCGGCGAAGACGTTGTCGGAGGTGTCCGGGTTGCCGAGGCCGAGGCCCTTGTCGCCCGAGCCGACGGCCATCTGCGCGGCGACGCCGGTGGCGAGGTACGAACCGACCAGGAGGACCATCGCGATCAGCGCGGCGCGGCCGGGGGTCTTCTCGGAGCCGGTGGTCTCCTCGTTGGTGGCCAGACAGGCGTCCCAGCCCCAGTACATGAAGATCGAGAGGGACAGGCCCGCGGTGAAGGCCGCGAAGGACTGGACCGCGAAGGGGTTCATCCAGGACCAGGAGAAGCTGACGCCGGTGTCGAAGGCGCCGCTGCCGGCCTTCTGGAAGGCCATCACCACGAACACGGCGAGGACGACGAGCTGGAGGCCGACGAGGGCGTACTGCACACCCTTGGTGGCGGTCATGCCGCGGTAGCTGATCGCGGTGGCGAGGGCGATCAGGGTCAGACAGGTGAGGATGTGGACGGCCTTGTTCTCGTCCAGGGCGGCGATCGACTCGCTGCCGCTCAGCTCGCCCGCCAGCAGCCAGAAGTACGAGGTGGCCACGCCCGCGAGGTTGGAGAGCACGATGATCGTCGCGATCACCAGGCCCCAGCCGCACATCCAGCCGACCTTGGGGCCGAAGGCCTTCACGGTCCAGGTGAAGGAGGTTCCGCAGTCCGGCATGGCCTTGTTGAGCTCGCGGTACGCGAAGGCGACCAGGAGCATCGGCAGGAAGCCTGCCAGGAAGATGGCGGGCATCTGCAGCCCGACCTCGCCGGCTGTGGAGCCGAGCGTGGATGTCAAGCAGTACACGGGGGCGACCGTCGAGATGCCGATGACGGCACTTCCCATGAGGCCGACGGAGTTACCGCCGAGTCCCTTGGTGCGGACGCCCCCTTCGGAGTGTCCCCCTACCGTGTCTCCGACCTGGGGCCGCGTCTCCAGCTGAGTCATGAAGATGACGTTAAATGCTGCGGTTCCCGTATCCGGAGCCTTGAGCTCCACCCTCCGGGCCTTGGATACTTGAAGGTCGATCAAGAAACAGTCAGCGATTGAAAGGTCAACAAGGAACCTCTCCCGGCATTCACAGGCGCCAGCGCCATCGTTCCGGATTGCGGAAATCGCAGTCGCGCCCGTTTCGTCCATTTCCGAGTTTTCCCGTGACGTTCATCTCCCCGCCCTCCTGTCTCATCCAGTGGACGGCTCGGCCGCCGCATCAGCCGCCCGGCCACACGATCGCCTGGAGTTCGCTGTACGCGTGCAGGGCGTACGACCCCACGTCCCGGCCCACGCCGCTCTTCTTGAACCCGCCGAACGGCGCCTCCATGTTCCGGCCGATCGTGTTCACCCCGACCCCGCCGGCCCGCAGCCGCCGCGCCACCCGGAACGCACGCGCGGCATCGCCCGACCAGACGTAGTCGATCAGCCCGTAGTCGCTGTCGTTGGCCAGCGCGACGCCCTCCTCCTCGTCGTCGAAGGGGACCACCACGACGACCGGGCCGAAGATCTCCTCCCGCACGACCCGCATCTCGTGGGTGCAGTCCGCGAGGAGCGTCGGGGCGACGTAGAAACCGCGCGCGAAGTCCGGGCGCTCGCCGCCCGCGACCAGCCGCGCCCCCTCCTTCTTCCCCAGCTCGATGTACGACTCCACGCGGTCACGGTGCGCGGCCGAGATCACCGGTCCGACCACCGTGCCCTGCGCGGCCGGGTCGCCCACCTTCATGAAGGCCAGATAGCCGGTGAGCTTCTCGATCAGCCGGTCGTACACGCCCCGCTGGGCGAGGACGCGCGTCGGGGCCGTACAGATCTGACCGCTGTAGAAGGCGAAGGTCGTGCCGATGCCCATCACGGCCGAGTCGAGGTCGGCGTCGTCGAAGACGACCGCCGCGCCCTTGCCGCCCAGCTCCATCAGCTGCCGCTTCATCGCACGCCCGCACACCTCGCCGATGCGCTGCCCGACGGCCGTGGAGCCGGTGAAGCTGACCATGTCGACGTCCGGGGAGTCGACGGCCGCCTCCCCCACTTCGAGGCGGGCACCGGAGACGACGTTCACGACCCCCGGGGGCGCGCCCGCCTCCTGAAGGGCCCGCGCCATCGCGTACACGGACAGCGGGTCCTGCGGGGCGGGCTTCACGACCACCGTGTTGCCCATGGCGAGGGCGGGGGCGACCTTGCCCGCCGGGTTCGCCCAGGGGTTGTTGTACGAGGTGATGCAGGTGACCACGCCGACCGGGCGGCGGGCGGCGAGCGCGCCGAAGATCCCGGCCTTGCCCATCGGGCCCGCCTCGTTGATCTGCGGGGGCAGGCCCTGTTCGACGGGCTCCAGCGCGCCCTTCGCGTACCGCCGGAAACGGGACACCCCGACCGCGACCTGCATACCGCGCGCGGTACCGGTCGTCGCACCGGTCTCGGCGCGGGCGAGGTCGGTGAGCTCCGGCGCGTCGCGCTGGATGATGTCGGCGGCCCGGTCCAGGATCGCCGCCCGCTCCTCGGGGGCCGTACGGGACCAGTCCTCGAAGGCGCCGCGGGCCGCCGCGGCGGCCTCGTGGACCTGGGCGCGGCTCGCCTCGGGCGCGAGGCCGACGGTCTCTTCCGTGGCGGGGTTGACGACCTCGTAGTGGCCGCCGTCGGGCTCGACCCACTCGCCGCCGATGAGAAGCTTCTGGCTCATCCGGTACTCACCGTCCTTGTGATGCGGGCGGCCCAATGGACCCGGGCGCGGCTCACCTCGTGCTCACCGTCCTCGTGTCGCGGCCCGAGCGGAGCACCTTGCCCGGGATCGCGCCCGTCACCTCGTCGTCGCGGATCGTCTCGACACCGTTGACGCGTACGGAGACGATCCCGACCGCCCGCGAGTCCAGCCGCGGGCTGTCCCCCGGCAGGTCGTGGACGAGCGTCGCCGGGCCCGCGTCGATGCGCTCCGGGTCGAAGAGGACGAGGTCCGCGTGGAAGCCCTCGGCGATCCGGCCGCGCTCGCGCAGCCCGAAGAGCCGTGCCGGGTCGTCGCTGAGCATCTTCACCGCCTCTTCGAGGGTGGCGAGCCGGCGTCCGCGCAGACAGTCGCCGATGAAGCGGGTCGTGTACGGCGCCCCGCACATCCGGTCCAGATGCGCCCCGGCGTCGGAGCCGCCGAGCATGACGTCCTCGTGCTGCCAGGTCTCGGCGCGCAGCGCCCAGGTCGCCTCGTCGTTGTCGGTGGGCATGGGCCACAGGACCGTGCGCAGCTCGTCGTTGGCGCAGATCTCGACGAGGCACTGGAAGGGGTCCTGGCCGCGCTCGGCGGCGATGTCGTTCACGACCCGTCCGGACAGGCCCGCGTTGGCTTCGGAGTACGTGTCGCCGATGACGTAGCGGCCGAAGTTCGCGAGGCGGCGGAAGACACCGGCCTCCCTGGAGTCGGCGCGGCGGAGCATCTCGGCGCGTACGGCGGGGTCGCGGAGCTTGGCGATGCGGGCGGGAACGGGCAGGCCGAGGATCTCGCCCCAGCCCGGGATGAGGTTGAGCGCGCAGAAGGTCCCGAGGGACATGTTCATGGGGGTGAGGATCGGCATCGTGAGCGCGACGATCCGGCCGCCGGCCTTGCGGGCGCGTTCGGAGGGGATGAGCTGGCGGGGCACGCGTTCGGGGACGGCGGCGTCGATGGTGAGCACGTTCCAGTTCAGCGGCCGTCCGGCGGCGGCGCTCATCTCGACGAAGAGGTCGATCTCGGCGTCGCTGAACTGGTCGAGGCAGCCCGCGACGATCGCTTCGAGCTGGGTGCCCTCGTGCTCCGCGACGGCCCTGGACAGCGCGAGGAGTTCGGCGGGCTCGGCGTGACGGGAGGGGACGGGCTGTCCGTCGCCGTCGGAGTGGGTGGAGGACTGGGTGGTGGACAGGCCCCAGGCGCCGGCGTCCATGGCGTCGTGGAGCAGTCGCAACATCTCGTCCAGTTGCCCGGGGGTGGGGCGGCCGCCGACCGCTTCGGCGCCCATGACGTGGCGGCGCAGTGCGCAGTGGCCGACCATGAAGCCCGCGTTGACGGCGATGCGGCCGTCGAGGGCGTCCAGGTACTCGCCGAACGTCGACCAGCTCCAGTCCACGCCCTCTTCGAGCGCCTTGAGCGCCATGCCCTCGACCTTGGACATCATCCGGCGCGTGTAGTCGGCGTCGTCGGGGCGGGCGGGGTTGAGCGGGGCGAGGGTGAATCCGCAGTTGCCGCCCGCGACGGTGGTCACTCCGTGGTTCATGGAGGGGGTCGCGTACGGGTCCCAGAAGAGCTGGGCGTCGTAGTGGGTGTGCGGGTCGACGAACCCGGGGGCCAGGACCAGGCCGTCCGCGTCCTCGCGTGTCCGGGCCTCCTCGGTGACCGTGCCCGGCTCGGCGATGACGGCGATGCGGCCGTCGCGGATGCCGACGTCGGCGGCGAAGGAGGGGGCGCCGGTGCCGTCCACGACGGTGGCGCGCGTGATGAGGTGGTCGAGCATGGCGTCCCTTTCGTACGTCGGGTACGTCGCGTGCGGTGTGCCCCCGGCCGGGGCCGTCGCGGCCGGCCGCAGCCGCGGCGCCCTCCGGGCCGGGGGTGACGCGAACGACGGTCCGGGAAGACGCCGCCCGCGGTCTGGTGGGGGGGGTGGGGTGGGGGTGCGTGGGGCCGGTGTTGGGGTGCGGTGGCCGCTGCGCGGGGCCTTTTCCCCTACCCGCCCCTTCCCGCAGTATCGATTTGCGGCTCCGCCGCGTGGGGGGCAAGCCCCCGGACCCCCGGTACGGCCTCCGGCCGTGTCCTCAAACGCCGGACGGGCTGAAAGTGGGGCTTCGCCCCATGCCAGCCCCGTCGGCGGCGCGGGATTCGGGGCGAAGCCCCGAAATCCAGCCTCGCCGGCGATTGAGGCGCGGGGGTTGGGGGCGGAGCCCCGGCGGGGGTTCGGGGGCAGAGCCCCGACGAGGGCCTCGGGGGCGGCGCCCCCGCGAACGGGGCCCGGGGCGGCGCCCCGCGCCCCTTACGCCGCGCCGCCGCGGAAGCGGGTCGTGCGGTGGACCGGGTCCGTGTCGATCTTCGGGATCACGTGCTCGCCGATCAGCTTGATCGACGTCATCGTGTCCTCGTACGAGATCCCGATCGGCAGCCCGAACGACAGCTGGTCCGCCCCCGCCTGATCCCACCGCTTGCACTGCGCGAGCACCTCGTCCGGGTCGCCGCAGATCATCAGCTCCTCCGCGATGAGCAGCTCGATGATCTCCGCGCTGTACTCGGGGAGCAGCTCGGGCCACTCCGGGATGCCCTCCGGGCGGGGGAAGGTGTCGTGGTAGCGGAAGAGCAGCGACTGCAGGTAGTTGAGTCCGCCTCCCACCGCGATCTCGACCGCCTTGTCGTGCGTCTCGGCGCAGATCGCCGTCGAGGTCACCATCACGTTGTCGTTGACGAAGTCGCCGACCGGCTCCGCGTCCTTGACCGCGTTCTTGTACGACTCGACGACCCACTCCATGTCGGAGACCTTCTGCACGCTGAAGCCCAGCACGCCGAGGCCCTTCTTCCCGGCCATGGCGTACGAGGACGGCGACCCGGCCGCGTACCACATCGCCGGGTGCGAGCTCCCGTACGGCTTCGGCAGGACCTTGCGCGGCGGCAGGGACCAGTGTTTGCCCTGGAAGCCGGCGTACTCCTCCTGGAGCCACATCTTGGGGAACTCGGCGATGGTCTCTTCCCAGATCTCCTTGGTGTGGTTCATGTCGGTGATGCCCGGCATGAAGCCGAGGATCTCGTGCGAACCGGCGCCGCGTCCCGAGCCGAACTCGAAGCGGCCTTCGCTGAGGTGGTCGAGCATGGCGACCTTCTCGGCGACCTTCACCGGGTGGTTCACGGGCGCGAGGGGGTTGAAGATGCCCGAGCCGAGGTGGATGCGGTCGGTCGCGTGCGCGAGGTACCCGAGGTAGACGTCGTTCGCCGAGAGGTGCGAGTACTCCTCCAGGAAGTGGTGCTCGGAGGCCCAGGCGTACTTGAAGCCGGACTTGTCCGCCTGGATGACGTACTCGGTCTCCTCCATCAGCGCCTTGTGCTCGGCGAGCGGATCGGTCTCGGCGCGCTTGCCCACGTATCCCTGTACAAAGAGCCCGAATTCCAACGTCCTTCTCCTTCGGGTTTCTGACGTACCAGATATCTGACGTACCGTCAGATCACTGAGATGACTTTTCCACCGTGCGGGTCGAGCGTCAATACCTGACGGTCCATCAGACAGAGCCGTCGGCGGAGAGAGAACCTCAGAGGACGCTGACCCCGGCCAGCCAGCCGCCGTCGATCACGAACGGCTGCCCCGTGATGTACGAGGAGTCCTCGCAGGACAGGAAGAGCGCCAGGCGCGCCACCTCCACCGGCTGCCCCACCCGACCCAGCGGCACCAGCTTCTGGTACAGCTCGTCCAGCGCCTCGGGGTCCGCGCCCCCGGGGTTGCTCATCGGCGTGTCCACGGCACCCGGGCACACGGCGTTGACCCGGATCTTCTTCCCCGCGAGCTCCAGCGCCGCGACCCGGGTGAGGCCGACGATGGCGTGCTTGGTCGCCGCGTAGGCGCCGACGAAGGACATCCCGGTCAGGCCCGTGTACGAGGCGGTGTTGACGATCGTGCCGCCGCCCGCGGACTCGATCTCGGGGGCGACCGTCTTGATGCCGAGGAAGACACCGACCTGGTTGACCTGGACGATCTGCTGGAACTCCTCCAGCGGGGTGCTCACGAGCTCGTTGAAGCGCAGGATCCCCGCGTTGTTGACCAGCCCGTCGATCCGGCCGTGGGCCTCCTTCGCGGCGGCGACCGCGGCGGTCCACCCTTCCTCCTGGCTCACGTCGAGGTGGACGTACAGCCCGCCGATCTCCTTCGCCAGCGCCTCGCCCTGGTCGTCGAGGACATCGGCGAGCACGACCTTCGCCCCCTCCGACGCGAAGAGCCGGGCCTCCTGCTCGCCCTGGCCGCGCGCGGCGCCCGTGATGAGGACGACCCGTCCGTCAAGCTTGCCCATTGCCGTACTCCTGACTGTTGAGGTGCGGAGCCACGTCGGCGGCGAAGGCCGCCATCTGGTCGGTGAGTTCGCTACGGCTCCGGCTGCGGAACCGCACCTGGATCTGGTCCACGCCCATCGCGCCGTACGCGCGCAGCGACTCGGCGAGGGCGTCGGGCTTGCCGGTGAGCGTGCGCCGGCCGACGTCCCAGGCGGCGTCGCCGACGTAGAGCGGCTCGGCGATCGCGCCGATCTCGATGGGGTCGGTGATCCCCGCCTCCGTGCGAAGCTCCTTGAGCCGGGCGATCTGGGCCGGGAGCCGGTCGCGCGGATCGCCCTGCGGCAGCCAGCCGTCGCCCTTGAGCGCGGCCCGGCGCACGGCGGCGGGCGAGGAGCCGCCGACCCAGACCGGCACCCGGGGCTGGGCTGGCCGGGGCCGCTGCCCGAGGCCCTCGAAGGCGAACCGCTTCCCCCGGAAGCTCGGGAACTCGTCCGGTCCGAGCGCCGCCCTGAGCGCGTCGATCGTCTCGTCGAGCACGGACCCGCGCCGCTCGAAGTCGACGCCGAGCGCCTCGAACTCCTCCGGCACGTGCCCGGCGCCGACCCCGAGGACCAGCCGCCCGGCGGAGAGGTGGTCGAGGGTCGCGTACTGCTTGGCCGTGACGAGGGGGTGGCGCAGACCGACGACGGCGACATGGCTGAGCAGCCGTACGCGCTCGGTGGCGGCGGCGAGGAAGGAGAGCGTGGCCACGGGGTCGTACCAGACCGTGGACATGGCGGAGGCGAGCCGGCGCGGGATCGCCACGTGGTCGCAGGTCGCGATGTACTCGAAGCCGGTGCGGTCGGCGGTCCGGGCGATCTCGACGAGGTCGCCCGGACCGGCGGCGGCTTCCCAGGGCTCGGCGTACAGGGTGCTCTGGGACTGGACGGGGAGTTGCATGCCGTAGAGCACCATGAGGACTCCTCTCGATCTGACGGATCGTCAAATCTCGCGAGTCCCCATAGTCTTGGCTGACGCACCATCAGACAAGAGGGGTGGCGCGTACAGGGCAGCCTGCTACCGGACCCGGCGGTAGCTGCTGCCGTCCCTGGTCCGGGTCAGCAGGCCCCCGATGACCAGGTAGCGGCGCAGTGCCGAACAGTCCTCGTGCACCGTGCGCAGGGCCTCGTTGACCTCGCGCTCGGTGTACGTGCGGTCGCGCTCGAAGAAGGTCTCCGTGAGGTGGACGAGCAGCTGCTCACGGCGGGCCGGCTTACGGGGGATCGCCGTCAGCCGGCCATGGGAGAAGAGGGCGGCGACACTGTGCGCGCCGCTGGGTCGGTCATCGGAGTCGGACATGCCCGGGAGCCTCGCAGCCGGGCCGCCGGCGGACAACGTGTTTTTGGACGTGCCGACGGAACGAACCGTGTCACTACCCTGCATGAGTGCTGTCATACGAAGAGCTGACTCCGCCGGAACGCGAGCTGTGGGACGCCTTCCCCGAGGGGCGTCGAGTGGACCTGCGTACGGGCCGGCCCGCGTCGGACGACCCCGCCGCGGGTTCCCGGTGGGGCCCCGAACGTTCGGTTCGCGCGGCCGTGGTGGCGGCGCTCCTGCTCGGCGCGAACGACCAGCGGGCCGGCACCGTCGCCGCCCTGCGGCTCGCCGGTGCGCGGATCACCGGCCGCCTGGACCTGTCCGGAGCGGAGATCGGCTACGCGTTCTCGCTGGAGGGCTGTCGGCTGGAGGAGCCGGTGAGCCTGTACGGGGCCACGACCCGGACGATCAGGATCAAGGACAGCTGGGTTCCCGGGATCGACGCCGAGCTCGTACGGATCGAAGGCGATCTGAACCTGCGACGGTCCGCCCTCGAAGGAGACGGTCTCACCCTCGTCAACGCCCGTCTGGCCGGGAATCTGATCCTGACGGACGCCACGGCCTCGGTCTCCGGCGAGTGGGCGGTGTTCGCGGGCGGCCTCGTCGCGGAAGGAAGCGTCTTCGGCGCGCGGCTGACCACGCGGGGCGGGCTGCGGCTGCCAGGAGCGCATCTGTCCGGTGGTCTGCATCTGCGGGGCGCGCGGCTGGCGAACCCCGGCGGCGTCGCACTCGCCGCGGGCGCATTGGTCGCCCCGACCGTGGACTGTTCCCAGGGGTTCACCGCAGAGGGGGTCGTACGACTGCGCGGCGCCCGGATAGAGGATCTGCTGACCTTCGAGGGAGCGCATCTGCACGGGGACGGAACCGCCCTCGTCGGCATCGCGATGCAGGTGGGCGACTTCGACTTCAGGCTCGCCGAACCACCCTCGGGAACGGTGGACCTCCGGTCCGCACGGGCCACCTGGTGCCAGGACAGCGAGCGGGGCTGGCCCGAGGAAGTGCTGCTGGAAGGGTTCGTGTACGGCTCCATCCGTTTCGGGGAGACGGCGTCCGCGGAGGAGCGGGCGGCGGGGGAGGACGGAACACCCGAGGAAGAGAGGACGGCCACGGGCGACGTGGCACGTCGGCTGGCGTGGATCCGTCGCCATCCTGGCTACGCCCCGCAGCCGTACGAGCAACTCGCGGGCTGGTACCGGCAGATCGGCCATGACAGCGACGCACGCCGGGTTCTCCTGGCGAAGCAGCGCCACCGCCACCGCACGCTGCACCCGGCCGGACGCGTGTGGGGCCATCTGCTGGACGCCACCGTCGGCTACGGCTACCGCCCGTGGCTGGCCGGCATGTGGCTCATCGCACTGGCCCTGCTCGGATCGTCGGTCTTCGCGGCCCACGATCCGACCCCGGTGAAGCCGGGCGAAGGCGCCCCGTTCCAGCCCTTCGTCTACACCCTCGACCTGCTGATTCCCATCGGAGGTCTCGGCCAGCGCGCCGGCTGGTACTGGACGGACAGCGGCGCCCGGTGGCTGGCCTACGCGCTGATCGCCGCGGGCTGGGTGCTCACCACGGCCGTCGTCGCGGGTGTGACCCGCACCCTGAACAGGAACTAGGCGGGCGTCCGCTCAGCCCAGCAGCGCGTACACCGTGGAGGCACGGGCCGCCGGGCCGTCCGTGCCGTCCGTGCCGTCCGCCGTGAGGGTGATGTCCGCGAACGCCATCCGCCTGCCCAGTTTGGAGATACGGGCGTCGACGAGGACGTCCGCGCCGGTCACCGCCCGCTGGAAGGTGGTCGACTGCTGGACCGTCGTCATGGGAACGAAGGCCCCACGGGCGGAGGCGACGGCGATGACGGTCGCCGTGTCGGCGGCCGCCATCAGGGCCTGCCCGGAAAGGCCACCGCCCTCGCGGGCGAGACGGGCCGACCAGGGGAGGCGGAGTACGGCGTGGAGCTCGCCCGTCTCCACGACGGTGAGGCCGAGGTCGAGGACCCAGGGGGCGAAGTTGTCGGCGAGGATCTTGTCGGCTTCGGCCGGGGTGAGCGTCATGTCCCGATATTGGCCGCGTGTGCGCCCCTCTCACAACACCGCGTACGGGAGTTGTCCCGGGAACTCGTGAGCGGCGATGTTCCCGGCCTTTCCGTCATCGGCTGCGACGACACGGTCCCGTCGGTCCGTTTCGGCCGACCGCGCGGCCCCCGACGCACCGCGGCCCTGCGACACCCGGCGCCGCGGCCCCGCATCACCGGGCACCGCGACACCGGGGGCCGCGGCCCCACCGTCACGCGCCGCCCGGCCACAGCCCCTCGGCCGTGAGGCCCAGCAGCTCGATCGCGTTGCCGCGCACGATCCGCTCCACCACATCGGGTGCCAGGTGCCCCATCTGAGACTCCCCCACCTCCCGGGACTTGGGCCAGGTGGAGTCGGAGTGCGGGTAGTCGGTCTCGTACAGGACGTTCCCGACGCCGATCGCGTCGAGGTTCCGCAGCCCGAAGGCGTCGTCGAAGAAGCACCCGTAGACGTGCTCGGCGAAGAGCTCGGAGGGCGGGCGCAGGACCTTGTCCGCGACGCCGCCCCAGCCCCGGTTCTCCTCCCACACCACGTCCGCGCGCTCCAGGATGTAGGGGATCCAGCCGATCTGGCCCTCCGCGTACATGATCCTGAGGTTCGGGAAGCGCTCGAACTTGCCGCTCATCAGCCAGTCGACCATCGAGAAGCAGCAGTTGGCGAAGGTGATGGTGGAGCCGACGGCGGGCGGGGCGTCCGCCGAGGTCGAGGGCATCCGGCTGGAGGAGCCGATGTGCATGGCGATGACCGTGCCGGTCTCGTCGCAGGCGGCGAGGAAAGGATCCCACGCGTCGGTGTGGATGGACGGCAGGCCCAGGTGCGGAGGTATCTCGGAGAACGCCACCGCCCGGACGCCCCTGGCCGCGTTGCGGCGTACCTCTTCGGCGGCGAGGTGGGCGTCCCACAGGGGGATCAGGGTGAGCGGGATGAGCCGGCCCCGGGCCTCCGGCCCGCACCACTCCTCCACCATCCAGTCGTTGTACGCGCGCACCCCGAGCAGCCCCAGCTCTCGGTCCTTCGCCTCGGTGAACGTCTGCCCGCAGAAGCGCGGGAAGGTGGGGAAGCAGAGCGCCGACTGGACGTGGTTCACGTCCATGTCGGCGAGCCGCTCGGGTACGGAGTACGAGCCCGGCCGCATCTGCTCGTACGTGATGATCTCCAGCTTGATCTCGTCCCGGTCGTAGCCGACGGCGGTGTCCAGGCGCGTGAGCGGCCGGTGCAGGTCCTCGTACACCCACCAGTCGCCGATCGGGCCCTCGTCGCCCGGGGCGCCCATGACCGGGGCGAACTTGCCGCCGAGGAAGGTCATTTCCTTGAGTGGCGCCCGGACGATGCGCGGACCGAGGTCCTGGTACTTCGACGGGAGCCGGTCCCGCCAGACGCCCGGGGGCTCCACCGTGTGGTCGTCCACCGAGATGATCTTCGGGAAGGCCGAGGCGGCCGGGAAGCTCGGGAAGGTCTCCATGCCTTTCACCGTAGCGCTGATCTGACGAACCGTCAGCTATCAGTCGCCGTACGGTCGTCGGATCCTGTGCAGAGCGTCACCCACTGCTGACGAGTCAGGCACCTTCAAGGCAGACTGTCGGGGGCGATACCGCCGAGATCAGCGGTACGGCCACCGGTGAGTGACAAGCAGGGGGAAACGATGGACCGTGAGGACGGGCCCTCCGCACAGCCGCGCGTTCCCGAGCAGCGGACCCCGGTCGTCCGGCCTTCCGCCGCCGACCTGCGCTTCAACGTACTCGGACCCGTACGCGCCTGGCGCGGCGCGGAAGCCCTGCCCTCCGGGTCACCGCAGCAGCGCGCCCTGCTGGCCGCGCTGCTGCTGCGCGAGGGGCGTACCGCGACCGCGTCCGAGCTGATCGACGCGATCTGGGGCGATGAATCGCCGTCGCAGGCGCTCGCGGCGGTACGGACGTACGCGTCCCGGCTGCGCAAGGCCCTCGGCCAGGGCGTCCTCGTCAGCGAGTCCGGCGGCTACGCGATCCGCGTCCCCGGTGACGCCCTCGACCTCCACGTCGCCCAGGAACTCACCGCCGAGGCCGAGAAGGCGCGGGCCTCCGGAGACCGCTGCCAGGCGCGCGTACTGATCAACAAGTCGCTGGGGCTGTGGGACGGCGAACCGCTCGCCTCCGTACCGGGACCGTACGCCGAGAACCAGCGCACCCGCCTGGAGGAGTGGCGCCTCCAGCTGCTGGAGGCCCGCCTGGAGATGGACCTCGACGTCGGCTGCCACGCGGAGGCCGTCTCCGAGCTGACCGCGCTGACCGCCGCGCACCCGCTGCGCGAGCGGCTGCGCGAGCTGCTGATGCTCGCCCTGTACCGCAGCGGCCGGCAGGCCGAGGCTCTGGCCGTGTACGCCGACACCCGGCGCCTGCTCGCCGACGAGCTCGGCGTCGACCCGCGCCCCGAGCTGTCCCGGCTCCAGCAGCGCATCCTCCAGGCCGACGCGGAACTGGCCCGCCCGATCGAGGAGCCCGCCCCGAGCCCGCCGCAGGTCACGCGCCCGGCGCAGCTCCCCGCCACCGTGCCGGACTTCACCGGCCGCGCCTCGTTCGTACGGGAGCTGGGCGAGCGGCTCGCCACCGCCGAGGGCTCGGTCATGGCCGTCTCCGCGCTCGCGGGCATCGGCGGCGTCGGTAAGACCACCCTCGCCGTGCACGTCGCCCACGAGGCCCGCCCGCACTTCCCCGACGGCCAGCTCTACGTCGACCTGATGGGCGCGGGGTCCCGCGCCGCCGAGCCGGAGACCGTCCTCGGCTCCTTCCTGCGGGCGCTCGGCACCCCGGACACGGCGATCCCCGACTCCCTCGACGAGCGGGCGGCGCTCTACCGCTCGACGCTCGACGGCCGCCGCGTCCTCGTACTCCTCGACAACGCGCGCGACGCCGCCCAGATCCGCCCGCTGCTGCCGGGCACGGCGGGCTGCGCGGCCCTCGTCACCAGCCGCATCCGCATGGTCGACCTGGCCGGCGCGCACCTGGTCGACCTGGACGTGATGTCCCCGGAGGAGGCCCTCCAGCTCTTCACCCGCATCGTGGGCGAGGAGCGGGTGAACGCCGAGCGCAAGGCCGCCCTCGACGTGGTCGCCGCCTGCGGCTTCCTCCCGCTCGCCATCCGTATCGCCGCCTCCCGGCTGGCCGCCCGCCGCACCTGGACCGTCTCCGTCCTCGCCGCCAAGCTCGCCGACGAACGCCGCCGCCTCGACGAGCTCCAGGCCGGCGACCTGGCCGTCAAGGCCACCTTCGAACTCGGCTACGGCCAGCTGGAGCCCGGCCAGGCCCGCGCCTTCCGCCTCCTCGGCCTCGCCGACGGCTCCGACATTTCCCTGGCCGCGGCCGCCGCGGTCCTCGGCCTGCCGACCCAGGACACCGAGGACCTGCTGGAGGCCCTCGTCGACACGTCCCTCCTGGAGTCGGCGGCGCCGGGACGGTACCGGTACCACGACCTGGTGCGGCTCTACGCGCGTGCGTGTGCGGAGCGGGACGAACAGCGCCCGGCGGAGCGGGAGGCGGCGCTGTCGCGGCTGCTGGACTTCTATCTGGCGACGGCGGCGGGGGTGTACGCGCTGGAACGGCCGGGTGACCGGACGGTCGACCATCTGGAGCCCACCCTCTGGCCGGGCCTGACGTTCGAGGACGGCGAGGAAGCTCTCGACTGGCTGCACGCGGAGGCCGGATGCATCCTGGCCTGCGTCCCGCAGTCGCTCGGCGCCGGCACCCTGCGGCGGGCGGTCGACCTCCTGCTGAGTGCCAAGGACCTGGCGGAGTCCGGGGCGAGTTCGCTCCGTTACGAGGCAGCTGCGACGGCCGCACGCGATGCCGCAGCCGACGACGCACACGCGGAGGCCCGTGCACGGGTCACTCTCGCTCAGGTGCACAATTCGGCGGGCCGCTTCGAGGAGGCCCGTGTCGAGGCCGTGCGCGCCTCGGAGCTCCAGAAGGTGGCGAGCGACCCGTGGACCGGCAGCAATGCCCCCAACGAGCTGGGAATCATCGCCAACTGCACCAAGCAGTATGCCGAGGGCGAGGCGTTCCTGCTGAAGGCCGTCGAAGCCTTCCGGGCTGATCACAACCGGCCCGGCGAGGCAAGCGCGCTGTGCAATCTCTCCCGGGTCGTCGCCTCCATGGGACGCACGGCCGATGCGGTGGAGCTGGCGCAGCAGGGCGTCGCCATATACGACGAGTTGGGGCTCACGCTCCGCCTCGCCAACGCGAGGTATGCGCTCGGCATCGTGCTCACCCAGGCCGGGCGTGCGGCGGAGGCCCTGGAGCAACTCTTCGACGCCCTGCAGGTGTTCAATGACACCCGGCAGCGCCTGTGGGAAGGAACGACACACTTCCGTATCGCTCAGGTGCACCTCTCGGTACGGCGTTCGGCGAACGCGGCGCAGCACGCCGAACAGGCGCTCGCGACCGGCTGCATAGGCGGTGACTGGATGCAGGCCAACGCGCTGACTCTTCTGGGGAAGTCGCTGCACAGCCTCGGCCAGGTCGACCGTGCGCGCGCCTGCTGGCGCGAAGCGCTCACGATTTACGAGGAGTCGGGCGGCCCTGAAGCGGATGAGGTCCGCGGCCTCCTCACGCCCGTCCGGGCGGCATGACGCCTCCGGGCGGGGCGTTCATCGAACGTTTATGAGCACCTGTCAGTCTCTGTATGTCGATCCGTCGCGTCGGGGGGCAGACGGTCGCCATGGACCTCACAGCTAAGGTGAGCGTCCCCGTAACGCCCGCTCGGCGACCCTCGGGGGAGTTGCCGAGCGGGCGTTCACCACTCAACACCGTCACTGGGGAGCACGACGATGAGCGATGCAGCGAACAACGAAGAAATCACCACGATGGACAGCCACTCCCCGGCCCCGCCGGCCAAGGGCGGCCAGGGCACGGACCTGACGACGCAGGACAACCACTCGCCGATCCCGCCGGTCACCACCAAGGACAGTCACTCCCCGACGCCGCCGGTCACCACGATGGACAGCCACTCCCCGGCCCCGCCGGCCAAGGGCGGCCAGGACGTCGCGACCCAGGACAGCCACTCGCCGGTCCCGCCGGCGCTCAGGCGTCCCTAAGGACTCAATTCGACGGGGTGCGGCCGCGGCGGCGCGGAGGGGGAGCCGCCGCGGCCGCGGCATGCTGGGGGCAAAGCCGAGGGGCCGGGCATTCAGACTCTGTTGGTTAATGGCTGGCCCCTTCGCGTGACGTTGGCCTTCACCGCCCGGTTGTGGGTGGTGAAGGCCAACTTCGCGTCTGGGGAGGACGTCGGTGTCGTTACGTGTGCTGGGGCTGGGGGAGATTCCGGAGGAGACCGCGCGGGTTGCGCGGGTGGTGTGCCCTCGTGGTGCCTTCGCGATGTGGCTGCGGGAGGAGTTCGCCGAGGTCTTCTCGGGGGAGGCGTTCGCCGGCTTGTATCCCGAGCGGGGGCGTCCCGCTGTCGCGCCGGGCGTGTTGGCCCTGGTCACGGTGTTGCAGTTCGCCGAGGGACTGTCTGACCGGCAGGCTGCGGATGCCGTGCGCATGAGGATCGACTGGAAGTACGCGATCGGCCTGGAGCTGACCGATACCGGGTTCGACTACTCGGTACTGAGTGAGTTCCGGTCCCGGCTGCTTGAAGGCGAGAAGGCCGGCGAGGTCTTCGATTTCGTCCTGAGGCTGGCCAGGGAACGCGGGCTGCTGAAGACCGCGGGACGGCAGCGGACTGACTCCGCGAAGGTGCTGGGAGCGATCACGGGACTGAATCGGCTGGCACTGGCCGGGGAAAGCCTGCGGGCCGCCCTGAACGCGATCGCGGCCGTGGCGCCGGACTGGCTGACTGACCGGGTCGACCTGGAGTGGTTCGACCGCTACGGCCACCGGGTCGAGGAGGCGCGGCTGCCCAGGAGCAAGGACAAGCAGCGGGCCTGGGCTGCGCAGGTGGGCGCGGACGGTGTGCGGCTGATGACCGCGGTCTTCGCCCTTGACGCACCACGCGAGGTGAGGGCACTTGGGCCGGTTGAGGTGCTGCGGCAGGTCTGGGTGAAGAACTACCAGGTCAATGAGGGCGAGGTGCACTGGCGGGAGGAGAAGAACCTCCCGCCGGGCAGACTCCAGCCCTGTTCGCCCTATGACCTGGACGCCCGCCGGGGAGCCAAGGCAGGTTCCGGGTGGGCCGGCTACCTGGTCCAGCTGACCGAGACGTGCGAGCCGGACGTGCCGAACCTGATCACACACGTCGCCACCACGGACGCGTCGGTCAACGACTCCAAGATGACCCAGACCATCCAGGAGGACCTGGCCGCCCGCGGCATGCTGCCCGCCGTCCACCTGGCCGACGGGAACTACATCGACGCCAGCAACATCCTCGCCGCCCAGCGCATGGGCGTCGAACTGCTGGGGCCGGCCCAGAGGAACACCACGGTCCAGGCCAAAGGCCGGTTCGCCACCGACGCCTTCGCCGTCGACTGGGACCGTCGGCAGGTGACCTGCCCTAACGGAGTCACCACCGATCAGTGGTATCCCCGCATCGACTCCAAGGGCATTGAAGTTGTCCGCGTCCGGTTCCGCCACAGTGAGTGCCGCCCCTGCCCCGACCTGCGTTCATGTGTCGGATCGGCCACCGGCCAACGCCGGGAGATCATGCTGCGACACCACGACGAGCACGAGGCGATCCGGCAGAACCGCGCCGCGCAGGAAACCCGTGAATGGCGCAACCGCTACCGACAGCGCAACGGCATCGAGGCCACCGTCTCCCAAGGAGTCCGCGCTTTCGGCATGCGCCGGTCCCGCTACCGCAGCCAGCCCAAGACCCACTTCCAGCACTTGTTCACCGCCGCGGCGATGAACCTCGCCCGGCTCGATGCCTGGACCAGCGGCACAACCCGGATCGGCACACGCATCTCTCGCTTCGAGACACTGAGGGGTAGCGCCGAGGTAAGCCCAAAAGCCGCCAGTACTTGATCTTGGCGGGTGTGGCGCTAGGTCCGCTCAACGCAGGCTGGCAGCCGGAAGTGCATTGACGCGGCCGCTTGAACCGCGGGTAAGCGGTCCGCTCGATCGAGGTCACAAGTCCCGCCCCAGGCCCAGAGATCAGTCAGTATCAGCACCAACGACCTTCGGCCGAATGGGTGACGGCTGCTACCGCACAGGGGCACCAAGATCAAGTACTGGCGGTTCTTGGGCTTACCTCGGCGCTACCCCTACTCGCCGAAAAACCAACGAAGTAGTGCCCGAGCTGCGTTGATGCGGGCTACGCGGAACTTTGGTGCTGGCTTAGGACTTTGCTGAGGTGTCGGTAGATGGTGGGGCGGGTGACCCCGAATTCGTCGGCGATCTGCTGGACGGTGTAGTCGCCGGAGTCGTACATCTCGCGGGCGAGCCGGACCTGGCGGGGGCCGAGTTTGGGTTTTTGGCCGCCTGTGCGGCCGCGGGCGCGCGACGGCGGCCTTGTGACGGGGATCACTGCAATGGGTGCGGCTGGCCGGACAGGACTGTGCGTGGAGATATCGTTGCGCGCCCGAGTGCGGGCCGGGGACCCGACAGCTTTCGGGCAGATCTTTGATGAGCACGCCCGGGTGGTGTACCGGCACGCTGTGCGCTGGACCGGCGACTGGGCCGCTGCCGAGGACGTGGTGTCCCTGACCTTCCTGGAGGCATGGCGGCTGAGAAAGAAGCTGCGCCTGGGCGGAGAGAGCCTGCGGCCTTGGTTGCTGGGGATCGCGACCAATGTGCTGCGCAACACTGCTCGGGCCGCGCGCCGACACCAGAAGGCGCTGACCCAGCTGCCGCCGCGCGAGACGGTGCCCGATTTCGCGGAGGAGCTGGTGGGGCGGCTGGCCGACACCGAGCAACTGGCCGCGGCCAAGGCCGCGCTTGAGCGGTTGAGGCCGGCGGAGCGGGAAGTGTTTGCCCTGTGCGTCTGGTCCGGCCTGGAGCATGCGGCGGTGGCAGAGGCACTGGGAGTGCCGGTCGGCACGGTCCGTTCCCGACTGTCTCGGGCGCGCAGTCGGCTGCGGGAGCTCACCGAGCAGGAATTGGCCCGGGTTCCAAAAAACATGCAACGTGATTCTGGCAGCGGACAGATACCGGGTGACCGCACATCTGCGGTCCGGTCGATTCAGGAGAAGAACCGATGAATGCCACCCCGCAGTCGCCGCAAGGGTCGGAGCGCGAGGAGCTGTCCCGGCTGCTGCCGGCACCGGCGGACCCGGATCTCACTCGCGACCGCCACCGTCTGCTGAAGGAACACCTCATGAACCACGTGCAGGAAGAGTCCCGCCTCACTGCGAGGCGCTGGCGACTCGCGATGCGATTTGCCGCCCCGGTGGCGCTGGCAGCGGCCGTGGCCGGTGTCGCGGTGAGCACCGGTCAGACGACCGGCGACACCGACACTGCGACCGTCGCGGCCGGCCCGCACCGAATCAACACCGTTGCCTACACCCTGGACCACAAGACGGACGACGCCGTCCAGGTCACGCTCCGCGCCGGGGCCACCCCCACGGCAAACGCAGCCCAACTGCAAAAGGACCTGGCCGCCATGGGCATCCAGGCTCAGGTCGCCAAGGGCGGGCCGCGCACCATCCCGGCGATCATCCACTACGCCCAGCGCGATAAGAACGGCGACTTCGTTGCCACCCTCTACCCCAAGCTCGTCAGCAAGTACCCCACGACGATCGTCTTCTCTCTTAAGGACAACGACGCCAACGCTCTGACCATCACCCTCGGCGCCAAGTGACATCAATCCTTCATGAGGGGTCCGTCGGCTTGCTCACCGGCGGGCCCCTCATGCGTCGCCCGACCCCGCAGTCCACCGCCAGCTCCTCGACCGCTGCCAGCCCCTCGACGGCACCTCGGCGGTCCCAGCCCAGCGCAAGGCCCGCCGCGAGTACGAGAACCGCGTCAATGCACTTCCGGCTGCCAGCCTGCGTTGAGCGGACCTAGCGCCACACCCGCCAAGATCAAGTACTGGCGGCTTTTGGGCTTACCTCGGCGCTACCCCACTGAAGCCCGTCGCCTGACGGCGACGGGCTTCACGGAGGGACCAGCCTTAAACCAACAGAGTCATTCAGCCCGGCCCCTCGGCGTCCTGGGACGTCGATCAGGTCGCCGCACCCTTCGAGCACCCAGGTTCCCCGGCGACGTCCGCGCAACGCTCCCTGAGCTCCGTCTTCAGTACCTTCCCGCTCGCGTTGCGCGGCAGTTCCGGCACGAACTCCACCGACCTCGGCACCTTGTAGTTCGCCATCTCCCGCCGCGACCAGGCGATCAGGTCGTCCGCCGTCACCGTCGCACCCGGGCGCCGTACCGCGTACGCCTTGCCCACCTCGCCCAGCCGTGCGTCCGGGACGCCGATGACCGCCACGTCGGCGATGTCCGGGTGCAGGCCGAGGAGTTGCTCTATCTCCGCCGGGTACGCGTTGAAGCCGCCGACGATGAACATGTCCTTGATCCGGTCGGTGATCCGCAGGTTCCCCGCCTCGTCGAGGACGCCCACGTCGCCCGTGTGGAGCCAGCCGTCGGAGTCGAGGACCTTCGCCGTCCCGGCCGGGTCCTCGAAGTAGCCGCGCATGACGTTGTGGCCGCGGACCAGGACCTCGCCGGGCTCGCCCGGGGCGGCGGCGAGGACGCGGACCTCGGTGCCGGGGATGGCGCGGCCGGAGGTGGCGGCGATGGTCTCCGGGGCGTCGCCTCGGCGGCACATCGTGACGATGCCGGAAGCCTCGGAGAGGCCGTACGCGGTGAGGACCGTGGCGATGCGCAGCTCGGCACGCAGGCGCTCGACCAGCTGGAGGGGGACGACCGCCGCGCCGGTGACGACCAGGCGGAGGGCGGACAGGTCGTGCGCCGCGCGGGCGGGGTGGTCCAGGAGGGACTGGTGGAGGGTCGGCGGACCGGGGAGGACGGAGATGCGTTCCGAGGCGATGTTGGCCAGCACCGTCTCCACGTTGAAGACCGGCTGCGGGATCATCGTCGCGCCGCGCATCAGGCACGCGATGATGCCCGCTTTGTAGCCGAAGGTGTGGAAGAACGGGTTCACGATCAGATAGCGGTCGCCCTCGCGCAGACCGGCCAGCTCGCTCCAGATCGCGTAGCAGCGCAGGGTCTGCTCGTGGGTGATCACCGCGCCCTTCGGCGCCCCCGTCGTGCCCGAGGTGAAGATGATGTCGGAGGGGGCCGATGAGGTCACCGAGTCGGCGCGGGCGCGGACGTCCGAGGGCGGCACCGACTCCCCGGCCGCCAGGAAGTCCTTCCAGGTGCGGTAGTCCTCCGGCGCGCTGTCCGCCAGCACCACCACCTGTTCCAGGTGGGGGAGTTCCACCTCCGCCCGCCGCAGGGATGCCACGTACGACGTGCCGAGGAAGGTGCCGGTGATGAACAGCAGCTTGGCGCGGGAGCGTCGCAGGACGTACGCCGCCTCCGTGCCCTTGAAGCGGGTGTTCAGCGGGACGAGCACCGCGCCCGCCGAGACCGCCCCGAGCGCGGAGACGATCCAGTCGAGGGTGTTCGGCGCCCAGACCGCGACCCGGTCGCCCGGCTCGACCCCCGCCGCCATGCACGCCCCCGCCGCCCGTTCGACGCGCTCGCCGAGCTCGGCGTACGAGACGCGCGTACGCCCCTCGACGACGGCCTCCCGCTCGCCGTACCGCCGCGCGGCGCTCCGTACCAGCCTCGGGATGGAGTCCCACTCCAGGTCACCGCGCATACCCAAGCCTCCCGCCGCAGTAGCTGACCACCCGTCAGATTAGCTGTACCCTCGCCCCCATGGCGAGCCTCAGAAGCCTCAAGGACGCGACCGCGATAGCGGGCATAGGACAGACCCCCTTCGCGAAGACCCTCCCCGAATCCGAGAAGACCCTGGCCTGCCGGGCCATCCTCGCCGCCCTCGACGACGCGGGCATCAGACCCGCCGAGGTCGACGCCTTCGCCTCGTACACGATGGAGGAGACCGACGAGGTGGAGGTCGCGAAGGCGATCGGCGCCGGCGACGTCACCTTCTTCAGCAAGGCGGGCTACGGGGGCGGCGGATCCTGCGCCACCGTCGCGCACCTCGCCGCCGCCGTCGCCACCGGGCAGGCGAGCGTGGGCGTGGCGTGGCGGTCCCGCAAACGCGGCTCGGGCCCCCGGCCCTGGAAGAACACGGCGGTCCAGCTGCCCACCCCCGGGCAGTGGACGCGGCCCTTCGGGCTGCTGCGGCCCGCCGACGAGATCGGCATGCTCACGCGGCGCTACATGCACGAGTACGGCGCCACCCGCGACCACCTCTTCAACGTCGCCCTCGCCTGCCGCAACCGCGCCAACCAGAACCCCGCCGCGATCATGTACGACCGGCCGCTGACCCGCGAGATGTACATGACCTCCCGGTGGATCAGCGAGCCGCTGTGCCTCTTCGACAACTGCCTGGAGACGGACGGGGCGCTCGCCTGCGTGATCGTCTCCGCCGAGCGGGCCCGGGACTGCCGGCACCGGCCCGTGTACGTGCACTCCGTCGCCCAGGGCCTGCCCGCCCAGCACCACGGCATGGTCAACTACTGGAACGACGACCCGCTCACCGGCCCCGCCTGGACGGCCGCCCGGCAGCTGTGGAAGACCGCCGACTTCGGCCCCCAGGACGTCGACGTCGCCCAGATCTACGACGCGTTCACCCCTCTCATCCCCCTCTCGCTGGAGGGGTACGGCTTCTGCGGACGCGGCGAGGGCGGCCCGTTCACCGAGGGCGGCGCCCTGGAGATCGGCGGGCGGCTGCCGATGAACACCGGCGGCGGCGGCCTCAGCGAGGCGTACGTCCACGGCTTCAACCTCATCAACGAGGGCGTGAAGCAGCTGCGCGGGACCAGCACCGCGCAGGTGCCGGACGCCGCTACCTGCCTGGTCACGGCCGGCGAGGGAGTCCCCACATCCGCCGTCCTGCTGAGGAGCTGAGGAGCCGAGATGTCCGGAGAGAAGCCGGGAGAGATGCCCGGGGAACTGCTGACCCCCGTGCCCGACGAGGACGGCGCGCCCTTCTGGGAGTACGCCGCCCGGGGCGAGCTGCGCGTCCAGGCCTGCGCGGCATGCGGCGAGCTGCGCTTCCCGCCACGGCCGTGCTGCCCGCACTGCCAGTCCTTCGACAGCGAGTGGCGCCGGATGAGCGGGCGGGGCCGCATCTGGTCGTACGTCATCCCGCACCCGCCCCTGTTGCCCGCGTACGCCGCCCACGCCCCGGGCTACAACGTGGCCGTCATCGAGCTCGTCGACGCCCCGCACATCCGGCTCGTCGGCAACGTCGTCACCGCGCCCGACGCCCCGATCGACTCGGTCGACCCGGCACGGCTGCGCATCGGGGCGCCGGTCAGGGTCGCGTTCGGCGATCTGCCCCGCTGGGTGCTGGAGCGCTCATGAGTGGCGATCATGTGCGCGTGGAGCGGGACAAGGACAGCGGCGTCGCCGTCGTCACCCTGGACCGGCCGGACCGGCACAACGCCATCGACCTGGCGATGAGCGAGGAACTCGCCGCCGCGTGGCGGGAGTTCCGGTACGACGAGAGCGTACGGGCCGTCGTCGTCACCGGCGCCGGACAGAAGGCGTTCTGCACCGGGATCGACCGCTCCGTGGACGTCCCGCAGCCGTCGTCCCCGTACTCGATCGACGATCCGCTCATCGCCGTCGGGCCGAAGGCGAACGACCTGTGGAAACCCGTGGTCGCGGCGGTGCGCGGGCTGGCCTGCGGCGGGGCGTTCTACCTGCTGGGTGAGTCGGAGTTCGTCATCGCCGCCGAGGACGCGGTGTTCTTCGACCCGCATACGACCTACGGCATGGTCAGTGCCTACGAGTCCGTCTACCTGGCGATGCGGATGCCGTTCGGCGAGGTGGCCCGGATGGCGCTGATGGGCACCGCCGAGCGGGTCTCGGCCCGGCGGGCGTACGAGACGGGGCTGGTGAGCGAGGTGACGGCGCCGGGCGACGAGCTGGCGGCGGCGGTGCGCTGCGCCGCCGTCATCGCCTCCTACCCGACGGAGGCGGTGCAGGGGACGGTGCGGGCGGTCTGGTCGGCCAAGGAGGCCGCGAGGTCGCAGGCCCTGGCACACGCGCCGCAGCTGATCGCGCTCGGGAATCTGCCGCCGGAGCGGCAGGCGGAACTCTTCTCGGCCCGGCGCTCCGGCGAGTTCCGGCTGCGATGAGGACAGATACATGGGTGAGCCCCGCGCCGGACGGGCCTGCGCGGGGCTCACGGGTGCCGGACGTCTCGGGCGATCGGCAGAGCGACGGGTGATGCGATCAGCGCAGGGCGGCGGCGACCCGTGTCCGTAGCCGCTCGTCCGCGATGGCATCGATGGGCTGCCAGGTGTAGCCGCTGACCTCCTCGGCCTGCAACGTCACCGTGTCGTCGCCCTCCAGGCAGAACAGGTACCGGACATCACAGTGTGGAGCCAGGTCGCGGCGATGGCGGCCCGGTCGTATCGGGGTTCCCTTACCGAGTTGGTCAGGGAGTAGCCCCGGCCGACCGCGACGGGTGGCCGGCCGGGGGCGCTCGGGCCCGCTCCAACCGACGCGTGGAGCGCGGGGAGGCCCGCCCGGTCGGCGATGCGACGGGTGTTCTCCGGGGCCTCGGATTGGAGCGGGTGAATCGGGGCCCCGGGCCGGACGGCCATCGGCGGGGCCTCGGCCCGTCCGCGCCTGATCGGTGGCGGGCGCGGACGGGGGCTCATGTGGCGTCGTCGCCGTAGAGGCGGTCCGGGGTGTGGTTGCGCATGTGCCGGTCCGTCAGCGTTCCCTGGGTGCGTTCGGGGATCTTCGGGCCCTTGTCGCGGTTGATCTCGGCCTTGGCGGCCTTGACGGTGTCCTTCTTGTTGCTCACGGTTGGTCCTTCTGGGCAGGCGTTACGCGAGGGTGAGGCGGCCGGTGGCCAGGATCTGGTGGTTGGCGAAGAGCGCGTCGAGGTGGAACCGGCGGGTCAGCTCTGCGGCCCATTTGGCGTCGGGCAGGTTCTGGTAGGCGGGGGCTTGGACGATGCGGGCCCGGATGGCCTGGGTGAGGATCCACCGGGCCTGCTCCTGGCTGTTGGTCGGCCTCGCCCACATGCTGCGTGCGAGGCTCCACAGGTCCTCGCCCTTGGCGGTGTCCGGGGCGGTGACCGCGACGATGCCGATGTCGCCGAGGCGACGTTTGTCGCTGGACCGTGTGGTGTACGCGACCGTGAGGCCCCCCAAGGGGAAGAGCGTCACCCGGCTGCTGTCATCGATCCGTTCGGGCTGGGTGGGCACCGGGGATTCCGTTCTGTGTCGAGCGGGCGGACCGCCGAACCTGCGGCGGCCCGCCCTGGACGGTCACTCAGCAGCAGGGGCCGTCGCCGCAGCACGTCGGCGCGTTACAGTCCGCCTTGATGTCCCACAGGGACTCGTCGACCGCATAGCCCGCCGCGCGGATCTTGCCTACGACATCGACCATCGTCGACCGGTCCCTGTAACGGGACTTCGGGGCGTGGTGGATGTACCGGCCGTAGCGCTCATCGCACCAGGCCGTGTACTCGGCGCTGTGCAGCATGAACGTGTGCCACGCCGGGTCGACCTTCTGCGAAGGCGACAGGCCCTCACCGGTGCGACCCATGACGTCGAGGAACGCCAGGCCCTGGTCCATCACGCGTTCGGCGACGCACTTCTCCAGGCCGTACTCCTCGGCGCAGAAGTCGGTGAGCCGGTCGAACAGTGCCGGATCGACGAGCGTGCGCCCGTTGATCTGTTCCGTTGCAAGAGCGGTCATGCGATGCTCCCTTGTGTGTGCTCGGCGCGGGGCCTTCCCCCGGGCCGTGGTGCCTGTGCTGGGCCTTACGGGGCCCATCTCCGCCTCGGCCGATGTGTCCGGCCAGGGACTCGGCCGGGGCGGGCCCGCGCGCTGCCGTTGTCGGCCGACAGCGGGCGGGGTGCTCATTGGGGTTCGGGCCCACGGTTGGGCCACTCATCGCGGGTGATCCGGTTGAAGTGGTTGCCGTCGTGCCCGGGGTCTTCGCGGCATCGGATCTCTGTGCCGGGCTTCTTGATCCAGCAGTAGCAGGGGATCACCGTGCGGTCGTCCGTCGTGAACGGCGCGGTCTTCACGAGTCGCCCTCGGTCAGGCTCTCGAAGTGGTCGCACAACGAGAGCACCGACAGCGCCACCTTCCGCGCATGCCGACAGGCTGCGTCCGGACCGAATCCCGGGGCGGTGTGCAGGCGTCGCCATGCCTCGTCCACGCCGACCTGCGCCACCTTGGCCGGCGGATCGCCCAGCGGGGCACGGCGGATGAGCTCCTGCACCTCCGGCACGAGGCGACTCACGAATCCACGCATAGCGGGGACAAGATCCGTCGCTGCCGCCTTGGCGTCGTCGGCCAGTGCCTGGCGCGCGACGTTCCGCATCGTGGCGAGATCGAGCGGTTCAGTCTCCGAGGTGCAGGTTGTATCAATCCCGCTTCTGCGGTGCATCATTGTCGTCCCCGGCTCGTCGCTGGTCGGCTGAGTGACCAGCGTGGCGGCCGAGGGAGGGGGTAACGCTCACAGATTTGTGAGCGCTGCCTGTAAGCGTCAGAGCCCGATCCAGGCGGTCATGTGGCCGAGCGACTCGGGCGTGCGGCGAGAGATGTGTACCAGACCCCTGATGGTCTCCCGAGCTCCCGGGTGATACCGGGTCTGCTCGGGGGCGACGCGCCGGGCTTCGACGATGGATGTGAGGGCGGCATCGGTCCGGCCGGTCTCCATCTCGGAGCGTGCCCGATCGATGAGGTAGTGCGCCCGGCGCGAGGTCGCCATCGAGGCCGGAAGCTTGATGCGGCGCGCCTGCTTCACGGCATCGTCGTAGTGGCGCATTTCCACTGACGCTGACATGCGGTGGAGCACGACGTTCGTCGGGCCAAAGGACAACCAATGCACATCCGACGCGTCACCCGTGCGCTTCGCGTAGGACTTCGCTTCGCTGATGTTGCTGTCAACTGCGGTCTGGTCATCGGCGCGAGCAGCGATTACTGACGCGCCCAGGTGCAGTTGGCCAGCGACTGCCAGGGATTCCCGGTCCTGCTCGGCCTGGCCCAGCATGCCGTGGCCGGATCCGATGAGCCGCTGCCCGATCGTGTACTCCCCTTCCCGGAAGTACACCAGCGCCCGCATGTACTGGCGTACGGCACCGAGGCATGGGTCGGAAGCGCGTTGCGCGGCCCAGTCCATTCGGTCCAGGGCGACGGCGCTGAGATCGTAGTACCCCAGCTTCACCGCGATGTCGTGGGCGGTGCGGTACGTGGATGCGAGGGCCTGCCACATGTCTTGCCCGGGGGTGCGGTATGCGGAGGTGGTGAGCTCGGCTGTGACGCTGGGCAGGGCCCGAGCCGCCTTCCTTAGGTGAGTGGCACGGACATCGGCGCACAGCTGGTCGGCGGCGGCCACGAGTTGGGCGGCGCTCCTGGTCGTGAGGTCCGGGTCGGCCCCGAGGTCGTAGAGGTCGAGAGCTTCGCGGATGGGGCGTACGAGTTCCGCCAGTCGGTCTTGCTGGAGTTCGGTCATGTAGGGCTGTCCTGTCAGCACGGTGACGTCGATCCGCAGAGCGCGGGCGCAGGCCGCTACGAAATCGATGCTGGCAGGCCTTGCCCCGCACTCGACTTGGTTGAGCAGGCTGTACGAGTAGGGGATGCGCTCGGCCAGCTGGCGTTGGGTGAGTCTGGCGAGTTTCCGTTGCTCTCTGATGCGCGCGCCAATGTGGTCGTCGTCCAGTCTCGGCATATTGGGCTCCGTTCCTGACTCGTCATCTGGAACGGTACTCGTGATCGCCCCCGCAGCCGCCCGGTTCGGGGGCGGTTGCATGTGATCGGATGGAGGGCATGACGAGGACCCTGTATATGTTCGGAAGTGCCGCCCCTCCAGTGTTCGACGTCGCCCGTGTCATTGAGGATGCGCAGGGCCGGGGCTGGGACGTTTGTCTCGGGCTGACGCCGACTGCGGCCGATTGGCTTGAGGAGTCACTGCCTGGGCTGGAGGGGCTGACTGGCCACCCGGTGCGCTCGCGGTACAAACGGCCGGGCGAGCCGGATGTGTGGCCTCCAGCGGACGCCATCCTGGTCGCGCCGGCGACGTTCAACACGGTCAACGCGTGGGCGCTGGGGTTGACTGACCGGTTCGTCGTTGGGGTTGTGGCGGAAGGAATTGGGAAGGGCATCCCGATTGTGGCGATGCCTTGTGTGAACGCCGCTTATGTACAGCATCGGGCGTTCGAGCGGAGTGTGGCGGAGCTTCGGGCCATGGGCGTGACCATGCTGTACGGGGAAGGTGGGTTCATTCCGAACCAGCCCGGCCAAGGCCGCCCCGGTGAGTATCCCTGGCATCTTGCTCTGGCTGCGGCCGATCGTGTTGCCGGTGACTGACCAGCAAGCAGAATTAGCCCCCCGCCTGCCCCGAAGGCCAGACAGGGGGCGTTCTCGTTCAGCGCCGACGCTCGCTGTGGAAGCGCGATCGGCCAGGATTCGCCCGGAGTTGGTCACTCTGGAGTGGGCCATGAGGCCGTGGCAGGATGCCCCGGTCGGGCGGGACCTCGCCGAGGTGCTCGCGCCTGTGACCGAGGGGAGCTGAGCATGGGTGTACCAAGGCCGTTGAGTGAGGAAGAGATCGCCGAGCAGTTGGCGAAGCTGCCAGGCTGGCAGCGTGAGGGAGACGAGATCACCCGCACGTACGACATCCGCTATCACGCGGGGGTGGCGGTGATCGTGCATGTCGCGGACCGTGAGCGCAGGATCGGGCACCATGCGGACATCGACCTCCGCATCGACCACATCCGGTTCGCGATCACCACACACGACGCCGGACATGTGCTCACCGCCGCCGATTTCGACCTCGCAGCCCGTATTGACGCGGTCGTCGCCGCGCACCAGAGCATCCCCCTGAGCTGACCCCCAGGTGCGCGGAAGATGCCCCTCCCTCGCACGCGGCGCGAGAGTCGGGTCGCCGACAAACGGGCTCACCACAGCCTCCACGGTCGGTGAGCGAGGCACGCGCTAGGATCCGCGACCTGTTGTCAACCGAAGGAGCATCGTGACGATCCTCGCCGTGACGGGGCACATGGACCTGACCGAGGCCACCATCCACCTCGTCCGTGACGCGCTGCGGCAACTGCTCAAAGACCACGCAAGCTCTGACCTTACGGCCATTTGGTGCATCGCCGAGGGCAGTGATTCCCTCTTCGCCGAAACCGTCCTCGAGGCCGGCGGGCGCCTGATCGCCGTGATCCCTTCGCAGGACTACCGGAAGAACAAGGTGAAACCGGACCACGAGGCGACCTTCGACCGGCTCATCGAGGACGCAGCGGAGGTCATTGTTCTGCCTCATGCAACCGCGAACAGGCAGGCATACGAGGACGCGAACCGCATGCTGCTGAAGCGCGCGAACCGACTGGTCGCGGTGTGGAACGGAGAGCCTCCGTCGGGCAAGGGAGGCGGCACGGCGGACACTGTCATTGCGGCGCGCGAGGCGGGCCTCCCGGTGGATGTGGTGTGGCCCCCTGGGGCGTCCCGTCGAGCGTGATCCTGGACGCGCGAGAGCGCCGCCCCCCTGCCCGGCCCGAAGAGGGCAGACAGGGGCGTCCTCGTTCAGCGGGCGTGGAACCCAGCGCCGCCAGACCGGTCACTGCGGCGAGCGATGGCAGCGGGCACCGGGCTTTCTCCAGCGCCGCAACCCGCTGCTCCGGTTGTCGAGGTCCTGCTCAGCCTGATCGGCTCGCCGGAGGGCCATGGCGAGCTTGCCGCTCGGGAATCTGCTGCCGGAGTGGTAGGTGGAGCTCTTCCCGGCCCGGCACCCCGGTGATTTCCGGCTGCGGTGAGCCCGAATGGAGGACACGAGGCGGCAGTAGAATAATTGGGTTGATTGTGACATTTTTGCCCGCGAATTGCGAGGTGCGTCTGATGGCCGTTCCCCTCCGACTCCGCGCTCTCGTGGCCTGCACCAGCGCGACGTGTCTGCTGGCGGGCGGCGCGGCACTGGGCGCCGCGGGCACGGCCTCCGCGTCCTCCTCGTCCTCCTCGTCTTCCTCGTCATCCGCTCCCGCCTCCGTCGGTTTCCGCTGCTCCTGGGAGAAGGGGCACTGGGACAAGCAGTGGGTGGAGGGCGGCTGGGAGAAGAAGTCGGAGAGGGAGGGGGAAGGGGACCGGGAGCGCGGTGAGTGGGAGAAGGACGGCAAGTGGCACAAGGACCGCTGGGTCTACGTTCCCGGGCACTGGAAGAAGGTCTGGGTCGAGGGCGAATGGAACTGCCCGCGCTGATGACCGCCGTGACCTGGTGAACGCACCCCGACAGCGCAGCGGGGCTGCTCACCGCCGGGAACGGGCGTAGCGTCGGCGGGGAGAGCGAGGAGGCGCCGCATGGTGCGCAACGTCATCGGCTCCGTGATCGCTCTCGCCGGAGCGACGGCCGCCGTATGGAGCCCCTTCCGTGCCTGGTACGACGGCCGTCACGGCAGCGACTACCGCATCCAGGACCTGTTCGACGGGATCTCCCTCGCGGGGGCGGCGGTGTGGGGTTCGGTGCTGCTGCCCTTCGCGTTCGCCGCGCTGGTGACGGTGCTCGGGGTCCTGCTGCGGTCCCGGCCGCTGATCGTGGTGGCCGGGGTGATCGTGCTCGGCTTCTCGGTCCTGTGGATGATCCGCCAGGGGCAGGCCATCGGCAGCCTCACGGTGAGCGGTGACGGTACGGGGGTGGGGGACGGGGTCGCCGCCGCGCTGGGGGGTGGTGTGCTTCTGCTGCTGGGCGCCGCCGTGATGAGCGGGCGGGGGGAGAAGGGCGGCACGCGCGAGCTGCCGCCGATCGTGCCGGTGCCGGACGAGGCGCCGCCGCGGACCATTCCGCTGCCCCCGGTCCAGCCGCGCCGCCCACGCCCGGACCCGTACGGGTGGGGCCCGCCGCCGTCCGAGTCCGAGGACTCCCCGTGGAGGCCGCCGCCGTCCGAGTCCGAGGACCCGTGGGGGCCGGGGCGGCCGCAGGCGCCCCCGACCTCGCCCCCTACCTCCCCGCCGGGCGCCCCGTAGCCGTGCCCTTCACCGCGTCCAGGGCGTAGACGCAGCGGTCCTTGGAGCAGGCGTACACCACCCCGTTCCGGGCCACCGGCGAGCCGGTGATCTCGCCGCCCGTCGCGAGCTTCCAGCGGAGTTGGCCGCCGGCCGCGTCGAGGGTGTAGAGGACGTGGTCGGCGGAACCGAAGTGGACGCGGCCGTCGGCGACGACGGGCGTGCCGATGACCTCGCCGCCCGCGGCGAAGCGCCACTTGGGGGTGCCGGTGACCGCGTCCAGCGTGTAGAGCGCGCTGCCGCTGCCGACGTGGATGTTGCCGTCGGCGACGAGGACCGGCTCGATCGACTGGCGGGACTCGGTGGCGATGCGCCACCGGTCCTTGCCGGTCGTCGCGTCGAGGGCGTACACCGTGCCGAGGTAGTCGGCGAGGTACACCCCGCCCCCCGTCACCGCGGGCCCAGGGGCGAACGCGGGCGGGGAGAGGAAGACCGCCGGTGCCTCGAAGTGCCAGCGGACGTGCCCGCTCGCGGTGTCGGCGCACAGGACCCTGGTCCCGGCCGAGACGTACGTACAGCCGTCGGGCGCCTGCGTGACGCGGACCGGTACGCCACCGCAGGACGCGGCGTCGCCGATCGGGTACGACCAGCGCTCGACCCCGGTACGGGCGTCGAGCGCCTGGAGGCGGGCGTCACGCCAGACGTACGCGGTGTCGTCGAAGAGCGCGGGACCGGCCTCCGGGGTCTCGAAGTCCGTCTGCGCCCCGGTGACCTCCCACAGCTTCTCGCCGGTGGCGGCCTCCCAGCCCTGGACGCCGCCGCCGCGCGTGGCGGTCAGGACGGTGCCGCGGCCGGCCTTGAGGGAGTACACCCAGGCGTCGGCCTGCCGCCGCCACCGCTCGCTGCCGTCGGCGGCGTCGAGCGCGTACAGCGTGGGCCCGTCGGAGGCGTGGATACGGCCGCCCGCGACGGCCATCGCCCAGGCCACGTCGCGGGTCTTGAACTGGCGGCGGCCGGTGCCCACGTCCAGGGCGTGCACCTCGAAGGAGGTGACGTAGAGCAGGTCACCGTCGACGACGGGGGTGCCCCAGACGTCGTTCGACATCCGGAACCGCCAGGGCCGCCAGCGCGCCGGGCCGCCGTCCGGGGGCAGCGTGGGCGCGGGCACGGGCGGCGCGGGGGCGACCGGGGCGGGGGCGACCGGGGCGGTGGGGGCCGTGGTGGCGGCCGCGGCACCCACGAGGCCCGCCGGCGGGCGGATCCAGCCGGTGGCCTCGCCCACGTCGGCGCCGACGGCTGCCCGGGTGTCCGCGCGGCGCAGGCCGGGGCCGATCGGGACCCGGGTGCCGGGCAGCCGGACAGGCCCGTCGGACGCCGGGGCACGCGGAGGTGCCGCGGGGCTCGTCCGGGGATCGTTGCCGCCGCCCCACTCGGGCGCGCGCTCCGGCCTCGGCGGCGGCTCCGGCTGGCGCGCACGCGCGGCGGCGGGGGCCGGGGCGCCGGGCAGCCGCCCGCCGCGCCGCTCCTCGATCATCGTCGTGGCCCGGGGCGGCAGCCACGCCGATGCCGTACCGCTGTCGTCGCTGCCGGACGAGAACAGATGCGGGGCCAGCTGCGCCTGGAGGTCCTCCGGGCTGGGCCGCAGCCCGGCCTCCATCTGCATGCAGGACTCGATCAGCGGCCGCAGCTCCTCGGGCAGCCCCTGGAGGTCCGGGCCCTCGCGCAGCAGCATGAACACCGTCTCGACGGGGTTCGCGCCGTGGAACGGGGCGTGCCCGGTCGCCGCGAACACCAGCGTCGAGCCGAGCGAGAAGACATCGCTCGCGCCGGTCACGCTGCGCGAGTCCCTGGCCTGCTCGGGGGACATGTACGCGGGCGTGCCGACGGCGACGTTCGTCATGGTCAGCCGGGTGTTGGACACTCCGGACGCGATACCGAAGTCGATCACCCGGGGCCCGTCCTCGACGACGAGGACGTTCGACGGCTTGAGGTCGCGGTGCACGAGCCCGGCCCCGTGGATGGACTGCAGCGCCTCGGCGATACCGGCCGCGAGCCAGCGCACCGCCTGGGCCGGGAGCGGCCCGCACTCATTCACTATTTCTTCGAGGGAGGGAGCGGGTACGTACGCGGTGGCGAGCCACGGCACGGCCGCTCGCGGGTCGGCGTCGACCACGGCGGCCGTGTAGAAGCCGGAGACCGCGCGGGCCGCCTCGACCTCGCGGGTGAAGCGGACGCGGAAGAGCTGGTCCTCGGCGAGCTCCGTGCGAACTGTCTTGATCGCCACACGGCGGCCGGACGCCGACCGTGCGAGATAGACCAGCCCCATGCCGCCGGCTCCGAGCCGTCCCAGCACCTCGAAGGGGCCGATCCGCCTCGGGTCGTGCTGCGTCAGCTGCTCCACTTCGCCTGCCACCTCCCCGTACGGGCCATGTGGGTACGGCCCCGTCGCCCCTGATTGTTCCTGCCGAAGGGCGCCGTTGCGAACCCGGGTGCGTTCCGGGGTGTCTCGGTTTATTTTGGCCGGTCTATTTCGTCGGCTCGGCGAGTACCGCGAACGACGCGCCCTGGTCGTCGGCCAGGACGGCCATTCTTCCGTACGGGATGTCGAAAGGCGGCGCGGTGACGCGGCCGCCGAGGCGGATGACCGCTTCCACGGCCCCGTCGCAGTCCACGACGGAGAAGTAGATGAGGAAATGGCCGGGCATTTCCGCCGGAAACGCATCGGTGATCACGCTGCGGGCGCCGATCGCGGTCCCCTCGCCCGGCTCCGTGCCGGCGGGCGACCACAGCAGGTAGTCGATCTTCTCGTCGGGCAGCGGGGTGCCCTGGAAGCCGAAGACCTCGGCGTAGAAGCGGTCGACGGCGTCCTTCTGCCTCGTGTAGCACTCGGTCCAGCAGAACGAACCGGGCTTTCCCTGCACCTCGAAGCCGGACTGGTCGCCCTCCTGCCACAGGCTGAACACCGCACCGCCCGGGTCCGCCGCGAGCGCCATCGTCCCGTGGCCGCCCACCCGCACGGGGGCCGTGATCACGTGGCCGCCGGACTCGCGGATGCGGGCGGCGGTGCGGGCGGCGTCGTCGGTGGCGAAGTAGATGTTCCAGGTCGTGGGCATGCGGCCGTCCCGCTTGGCGGCGAGGCCGGCGACGGGCTTCCCGTCGAGGAAGGCCTCGGTGTAGTGGCCGTACGCCTCGCTCCCGCCCTCGCCGTACGTCCAGCCGAACAGCTCGCCGTAGAAGCGCTTGCCTGCTTCGAGATCGGACAGCTGGGCATCCACCCAGCACGGCATGCCCTCGGTGAATGCGGCCATGACCCGGCCCCTTCCTCGGCTGCCCCGGCCTTCACCGGTCGAGCCGCTTCCTCGGTTCCCCGGCCTTCACCAGTCAAGCCGAGGGCGGGGCGCACCGCACGCAGGAGCGGTCCATCCGTAAAGTTGTCCACCGAACTTATCCACAGGCTGTTGATAACACTATTGCTCCGGATGGGGGACGCACCCCATTTGCAGTCGGCCGAATCGCGCGCCGATCACCCCTCGGTAAGCTGACGGCATGACAGGACAAGTACGCACCGTCGACGGCCGGGTGGCCGGTCGACGCGGCCAGGCGACGCGGCAGAAGCTGCTCGACTGCCTCAGCGAGATGCTCAGCTCCTCGCCGTACCGGGACGTCAAGGTCATCGACGTGGCCCGGAAGGCGGGCACTTCACCCGCGACCTTCTACCAGTACTTCCCCGACGTGGAGGGCGCGGTCCTGGAGATCGCGGAGGAAATGGCCACCGAGGGCGCCGGGTTGACCGCGCTGGTCTCCGGGCGCAACTGGGTCGGCAAGTCCGGCTGGCAGACCGCCGAGCAGCTCGTCGAGGGATTCCTCGACTTCTGGCGCAAGCACGACGCGATCCTGCGCGTGGTGGACCTCGGTGCGGCCGAGGGCGACAAGCGGTTCTACAAGATCCGCATGAAGATCCTGAACTCGGTCACCAACTCCCTCACGGAATCCGTGAAGGAGCTGCAGGCCAAGGGCAAGGTCGACAAGGACGTGAGCCCGGCGGCGATGGCCGGTTCGCTGGTCGCGATGCTGGCGGCGGTGGCCTCGCACCAGAAGGGCTTCCAGACCTGGGGCGTCAAACAGGCCGAACTGAAGCCGAACCTGGCGCTGTTGGTGCACCTGGGCATCACCGGCAAGAAGCCGACGAAGTAGCCAAGGCAGGGGACGGGCGCGCCAAGTCCTGTCACACCGGCGCGCCCGCTCTCAGCCCCTTCGCGTCAGCCTGAACAGCCTGATCTCCCGCTCTCAGCCTCTGCGGGTCAGCCTGAACAGCCTGATCTCCCGCTCCACGCGCGCCTGGTACGTCGCGTACGGCGGCCAGAAGGCGAGGACCGCCTCCCAGGCCGCGGCCCGCTCGGGCCCGGTGAGGAGCTCCGCCCGTACCGCGATGTCCTCCCCCTTCCAGCTCATCCGCGCATCGGGGTGCTTCAGCAGGTTGCCCGTCCAGGCCGGATGACCGGGCCGCCCGAAGTTGGACCCGATCAGGATCCAGCTCCCGGACTCCTCCTCCGGCATGCACGCGAGGGGCGTACGCCTCGGCTGCCCGCTCTTCGCGCCGCGCGCGGTGAGGACGACCCCCGGCAGCATCTGCGCGCTGAGCAGCACCTTCCCGCCGGTGAGACGGTGCACGGCCCGGTCCATGGCGGGAATGAAGTGCGGGGCGATCTTCGCGAAGAGGGGCGTCGAGGAGACCTTCTGCATCATCCGGAAGCCCGCGGATCCGTTGGACATCAGACCGCCACCGCCTCTCGCGCGAACGGCCCCTCGAAGAGTCCGGCGACTTCCGCCGCGCGTGCCCGCAGCCGGTGCACCGGACCGAACAGCAGCTCGTCGGACACGGCCCGCTTGAAGTACAGGTGCGCCTCGTGCTCCCAGGTGAAGCCGATGCCGCCGTGCAGCTGGATCGCCTCGCCGGTGACGATGCGCAGCGCCTCCAGGCACTGGGCGAGGGCCAGCCCGCCCGCCGCCGGGTCCCAGGCAGCGTAGTAGGCCGCCGAGCGGGCCGACTGGACCCGTACGTACAGATCGGCCAGCCGGTGTTTGACCGCCTGGAACGAGCCGATGGGCCGGCCGAACTGCTCGCGGGACTTGACGTACTCGACGGTGCGGTCGAGGGCGGACGCGGCGGCGCCGATGGCCTCGGCGGCGAGCAGGGCGGCGGCGCCGCCGCCGGTAGCGCGGAGCGCGCCGGTCACGTCGGCGTCCTCGTCCCCCAGCAACTCGGCGCGCGTGTCGCGCAGTTCGATGCGCGCCTGGGGCCTGGTCTCGTCGAGGGTGGTCCAGCGGGTCCGGGCCACTCCACCGGCCCCCTCCCTGACCAGGAACAGCAGGGTGCGGCTGCGGGCGAAGCCCCCGGCGTGCGCGGCGACGAGCAGCAGTCCGGCGGTGTGCCCGTCGAGGACCTGCTCGGCCTCCCCGTACAGCACCCATTCCCCGTCGGCCCCCGGCCTGGCCTGTACGCCGCCGGCCCGGCCGCCCCCGGCCCACGCGCCGCCGCTGTTGTCACCGGTGAGGGCGAGGGCGGTGGCGAGTGCGCCGCCGGGGACGGCGAGGGTGGCGGTGAGCGACCCGTCCGCGACGGCGGGCAACAGCGCGGCGCGCTGCGCCTCGCTCCCGAGCGCGGCGATCAGCGGTGCGGCGAGCCCGGCGGTGGCGAACAGCGGCGACGGCACGAGCGCGCGCCCGGCCTCCTCGAAGGCGAGCGCGAGCTCCACGAGTCCGCAGCCCACTCCCCCGTACGCCTCGGGCAGCGCGAGGCCGGGCAGCCCCAGCTCGGCCGACAGCCGGGCCCACAGCTGCGGGTCGCCGCGCCCCGGGGGCCCCGGCGGCGCCTCGGGCCGCGACAGGGCCGCGCGCAGGGTACGGCGTATCTCGGACTGTTCGGTGGTGAAGGCGGCGTCCATGGGCGGCTCCCCTCCGTAACTGACGGGGCGTCATGTTAGGTGGGGGGACCCCAGAAGCACAGAGCCGCGCCCGGCAAACCTCGCCGGGCCCTCAGCGGATCGCGTGTACTCCCGGGTCAGCGAATCTGATGTACCGTCAGATTCATGCCTTCCTCACCGCGCAAGGTCGCCATCGTCGGCATATCCCTCTCGGACTGCGGCCGCGTCGACGGCCCGACCCCCTACGCCCTGCACGCCCAGGCCGCCCGCCGCGCCCTCGCCGACTCCGGCCTCGACCGCTCGCTGATCGACGGCTTCGCCTCCGCCGGGCTCGGCACGCTCGCGCCGGTGGAGGTCGCCGAGTATCTGGGCCTCCGGCCGACCTGGACCGACTCGACCTCGGTGGGCGGCGCCACCTGGGAGGTCATGGCGGCCCACGCGGCGGACGCCATCGCGGCGGGCCGGGCGAACGCCGTCCTGCTCGTCTACGGATCGACCGCCCGCGCCGACATCAAGGCCCGCCGCCGCACCTCCAACCTCTCCTTCGGCGCGCGCGGACCGCTGCAGTTCGAGGTGCCGTACGGACACACGCTGATCGCCAAGTACGCGATGGCCGCGCGCCGCCACATGCACGAGTACGGCACGACGCTGGAGCAGCTCGCCGAGGTCGCCGTGCAGGCGCGGGCGAACGCCTCCCACAACCCCGACGCGATGTTCCGCGACCCGATCACCGTGGACGAGGTCCTGGGCGGCCCGATGATCGCCGACCCGTTCACCAAGCTGCACTGCTGCATCCGCAGCGACGGCGGCTGCGCCGTGCTGCTGGCGGCCGAGGAGTACGTGGCGGACACGGCGAAGGCCCCGGTGTGGATCCTCGGCACGGGCGAGCACGTCTCGCACACGACGATGTCCGAGTGGGAGGACTTCACCGTCTCCCCGGCGGCGGTCAGCGGACGGCTCGCGTTCGAGCGGGCGGGGGTGCGGCCCGGGGACATCGACATCGCCGAGATCTACGACGCCTTCACGTACATGACGCTCGTGACCCTGGAGGATCTCGGCTTCTGCCCGAAGGGCGAGGGCGGGCCGTTCGTCGAGAAGGGCCGGCTGCGGCTGGACGGGGAGCTGCCGGTGAACACCGACGGAGGCGGTCTTTCCGCCTGCCACCCGGGCATGCGCGGGCTGTTCCTGCTGGTCGAGGCGGTACGGCAGCTGCGCGGCGAGGCGGGCGGACATCAGGTGCGGCGGGCGGACGGGAGCGTTCCGGAGCTGGCGGTGGCCTCGGGGACGGGCGGCTGGTTCTGCTCGGCGGGGACGGTGGTGCTGGGCCGCTGACCCAGATCCATACACCCGAGATCCGCACACCCGGGATCCGCACACCCAGAATCTATACCACTGTCATAGACAGCCGTATTAAACAATCGTATAGTCGAGGCATCGGCAGGGGCCACCCGGTCCCGCCCACGACACCGGAGCCTCGCCATGACGCATGGGAACAGCACCCCCGCCGGCAAGACCGTCCTGATCTCCGGCGCGAGCATCGCCGGCCCCTCCCTCGCCCTCTGGCTGCACCGCTACGGCTTCACCCCCACCGTCGTCGAGCGCGCCCCCGAGCTGCGCCCCGGCGGCTACAAGGTCGACATCCGGGGCACGGCGATCGAGGTCTGCGCCCGGATGGGCATCCTCGACGACGTACGCGCCCACTCCACGGACATGGCGGGCGGTTCGTACGTCGACGACAGCGGCCGGACCATCGGCGAGCTGCCCGCCGAGATCTTCGGCGGGCGCGTCGAGGGCGACGACGAGATCATGCGCGGCGACCTGGCCCGGATCCTGTACGAGCACACCCGCGACGACGTCGAGTACCTCTTCGGCGACTCGATCGCCGCGCTGGACGAGGACGCGGACGGCGTCCTGGTCACCTTCGAGAGCGGACTGCGCCGCCGGTTCGACCTCGTCGTCGGCGCGGACGGGATGCACTCGAACACCCGGCGCCTCATCTTCGGCGAGGAGAAGCGGTTCAAGCGTTACCTCGGCGCGTACATCTCCATCTTCACCGCCCCCAACCACCTGGGGCTGAAGCAGTGGGAGACCTACCACGCGCTCCCCGGGAAGCTGACCTGCGTCTACAGCTCGGCCGGTGAGAGCGACGCCAAGAACCTCTTCGTCTTCGGCGCGCCCGAGGAACTCCCCTACCACCACCGCGACATCACCGCCCAGAAGCGGCTGCTCACCGAGACCTTCGCGGGCGACGGCTGGGAGATCCCGCGCCTGCTCGGGCACGCAGCGGACGCCGACGACTTCTACTTCGACTCGATCAGCCTGATCGAGATGGACCGCTGGTCCACGGGCCGGGTCGTGCTGCTCGGCGACGCCGCGCACTGCGCGTCGCCCGCCTCCGGACAGGGCACGGGCCTCGCCCTGATCGGCGCGTACACCCTGGCGGGCGAGCTGGCGGCGGCGGGCGGCGACCATACGGTGGCGTACGAGCGGTACGAGCGGGCCATGCGGCCGGGCGTCGAGATGAACCAGAAGATCGCGGAGGGTTTCGCGAAGGAGATGACGGTCGGGTCGAAGTGGAAGATCGCGCTGCGGATGTTCATGGTCCGCACGCTGCCGCGCACCCCGTGGAAGAACCTGATCGCGAAGAAGATCCGCGACGACATCCAGCGGGCCGCGAACGCGATCCCGCTGGGGGACTACGCGGCGCACGCGGCCGCGCGGGTCTGACGCGCCGTACGCGGCGCGCGCGGCCGGACGATCCGGCGCGGCACCACGCACCATGCGGCACAGTGGAGCCACCTACCCGTGCAGAGGAGACTCATGTGGCTCTGACCCGAGAAGAGTGCGAGCAGTACCTGGCCGAACCCCATGTCGCGGCACTGGCGGTGGACGCGGGAGAGGGACGCGGGCCGCTCACGGTCCCGATCTGGTACCAGTACGAGCCGGGCGGCGACCTGTGGATCCTGACCGGGCGCGGCTCCCGCAAGCACGAGCTGATCAGCGCGGCGGGCCGCTTCTCCCTGATGGTCGACCGCCTCGAACCCACCATCCGGTACGTCTCCGTCGAAGGCCCGGTGACCCGGACGGAACCCGGGACCCGTGAGCTGCTGCGCGAGATCACCGCCCGCTATCTCCCGGCGGAGAAGGTCGACGGCTATGTCGAGTTCGCCGAGAAGAACCACGGCGAGACGGTCGTCATCCACATGAGCCCGCAGCGCTGGGTGTCGGCCGACCTGGGGTCGCTTTGACCGGCATGACGACGAGCGCCGACGAATTCCACAAGCGGTTGCGGTCCCTGACGGTCTGGGACACCGAACTGCCCGCCTTCGACACCGCCGAGACGCCGGACGCGCCACTGCCACTGTTCCGGCGGTGGTTCGTGGAGGCGGCGGACGCCGGACAGCCCGAACCGCACACGATGTCGCTGGCCACCGTCGACGAGGACGGCCGGCCCGACGTGCGCACCCTGATGCTGCACGACGCGGACGAGCGCGGCTGGCACTTCGCCTCGCACGCGACCAGCGCGAAGGGCCGCCAGCTGGCCGCCCGCCCCGAGGCCGCGCTCGGCTTCTACTGGGCCGCGCAGGGCCGGCAGATCCGGGTGCGCGGGCGGGTCGTACCGGGCACGCCACAGGAGGCGTACGCCGATCTGCACGCACGCTCGACGGGCGCGCTGGCCTCCGCCCTGGTCGGCCGCCAGAGCGAGATGCTGCGCTCGTACGAGGAGTTGGTACGGGCGAGCGAGGCGGCCTGGGAGCGGGCGAACGCCGAGCCGGACGCCGCGTCCGGCACCTGGACGGTGTACGTGCTGGAGCCCTCGGAGGTGGAGTTCTTCCAGGGGGACGAGCGGCGCAGGCACGTACGGCTGCGCTACCGGCGCGAGGGCGGGACCTGGGTGCGCGAGCTGCTCTGGCCGTAAGGCCGTCGATCCGGCAGGAGGTTTCGCGGCCCCGGGCAGGACGCACAGCGGCCGGACCGCCGCCCCGCCCGGTGCGGTGACCTCCACGGCCTCATCGACCCTGATGGCGCCCATGGGCACCGTCAGGGTCAGCTCCCGGTGGCGGCGATGAAGGCGGTCCAGGTGGTGGGGGTGACGGCGAAGGTGGGGCCGTCGGGGACCTTGGAGTCGCGGAGGTGGACGGCGTGGGGGCAGGTGGCGACCTCGACGCACGCGCCGCCCTCGTTGCCGCTGTAGCTGGACTTGCGCCAGTCGTAGGCGACTTCGACGCACGCGTCACCCTCGTTGCCGCTGTAACTGCTCTTGAACCAGGCCAGTTCGGGGGTCATAGCTTCGCCGCCATCCTCTCGATGAGTTCCACGGACTCCCAGGGCGTGAGCGCCTGGGCCCGCAGCGCCCCGAAGAGGTCGATCAACCGGTTCACCTCTTCGGGCCTGGAGATCAACGTATCTCCGCCCTGGCCCGCCGTGTACCCCAGATTCCGTCCTTGGGGGGTGCTCAGCAGTTGGAACGGCCCCATCAGGCCCGCGTGCACGATCCGCTGGTTCGGCATCACCTGCACGGTCAGATGGTTCCTGACGCGGATGGCCTCCAGTACGTGCCGGAGCTGCTCCTTCAGTGCCGCGTCACCGCCGATGGGCCGCCGGAAGGCCGCTTCCTCGACCACGTAGCTCACGATCGGCCTCGGCTTGCGGTCGAGCACCACCTGGCGCTCCAGCCGCCCGTCCACATGGCGGTCGATCTCGTCCGGCTCGTACATCGGCACCCGCACCTCGTACAAACCCCGCGCGTAGGCGGGCGTCTGGAGCAGGCCCGGGATCACCATCGTCTCGTACGCGCTGATGCTCGCCGCTTCCGCTTCCGTACGCTTCCAGTTGAGGAACTTCGGCGAGTACTGCTCCTCCTCCATCATCTCGACGCACGACTTCAGCGCTCCGTTCGCCCCCAGCACCGCGTCCGCGTCCGCGTCCACCAGGAACGACGTCGACGGAATGCGCTCCGCCCGCTCGTACGCCCCCAGCAGCGACTCCGACATCAACAGCCGCTCGGCCAGGGTCCTCTGCGTCATGCCCGCCAGACCCCGGTACAACTTGATCAGCTCACCCACATGCTTTCGCGCATGCGAGGGCCCTACCTTTCAGTGGTGGGTTTGAACTGATCATTCGTAAGATCGGTGGACCCAGGGGCTCTGGGTATGGCTGCATGCGGTGCGCCGTAGATGG